>CAZMHO010000001.1:0-3241 GCA_964566085.1 uncultured Thermotogaceae bacterium
TTTCGGTTGCGGAAGGAATGGCAGCCGGGTTGCCCGTGATCGTGAGTGAAACCCCGGGATTGATCGACACCTTTGCCGATTCGGTCCAAACTTTTCCACGAGCAGACGCGAAAGCCCTTGCGGAAAGGATTTTGAACTTGGAATCTCCTTCTTTTTACAGACAACAGAAAGAACGAAGTTTAACAGCGGTGAAAGCCTTCGATATTTCGAAGACGGTATCCGAATACGGAGCCGTATATGACCGATTATTAAACAGAACGCTTTAGAAGGAGGCGAAAAACATGGTAGAGAAAAGAACGGTGACGGATAAGGTCTTTTTGTTCGCGATTTTGTTGGCCATCGGGTCCATCGCGTTAGGCGCGACTGTTTTGGAAGACCCCGGAAACCTGACAGGGTATCGGGGACAAAACGGCCTGATCCTTGATTTTTCCGTGACAGGAAGTACGCAAGGCAGTCTGTGGGGGACGGAAGTTTATACGGATGATTCAATTCTTGCCGCGGCTGCGGTACACGCCGGCGCGCTCAAACCAGGCGAACAGGGCATCGTCAGCGTGGAAATTCTGAAGGGGCGATCTGGCTACGAAGGTCGCGTTCAATACGGTATCGTTTCCAATTCCTACGGCGCGTATTCGGGCAGTTACCGAATCATCGGCTTTCGCCTGGAACCGATCCCGACGTTGCCCGATCCCGGTAACATGACCAATTTCAGAGGGCAAAACGGGCACGTATTCAAATTTCTCGTTCAAGGGGCGGATTCTGGAAAGTTTTGGGGAACGGAGATCTATACGGATGATTCACGTTTATCCCTTGCGGCCGTTCATTCTGGGTCTTTACAAGTCGGGGAGTACGGTATCGTCGAAGTGACGGTTCTTCCCGGTCAGGGCCAATACCTCGGCAGCGCCCAAAACGGCGTCGCTTCGGAAGATTACGGAACCTGGTACGGGAGTTACACCCTAAAACGGGTTTCCGATGAAACGGTGATCGGAATCGGTGAGGAAGACCCGGGAGACCTGACGGGTTATCGGGACAGGACCGGAGAGGTTTTACGCTTTTCCGTCACCGGAAGCGATTCGGGATCTGTTTGGGGAACCGGCGTTTATACGGACGATTCAACTCTGGCGATGGTATGTGTGCACGCCGGGTTATTGGGAATTGGTGAAACCGGATTGATTGAAGTCACCCTGCTTCCAGGGCTCGAAAAATACGAAGGAAGCGTGCGGAACGGTATCACAAGCCAATCATATGATTTTTGGCAATGGAGCTATTCGGTGAGGAGAGTCCCATAACGCTCCCGCCTTGATTCTGTAAGGTGTATGGGAGGCAGCGCGGCGAGACGAGAGGATATTGATGTTCGATACGGGGATGGCCGATTGATAGAAAAGAGTGGTTTTTGATGAACCAAACCTCACAGGATACAAGCAGAGCCCGGCTTCGACTGATGACTTGCGTTCCTGCCTATAATAATCCCGGCGACCTAGAAAGGTTGTTGGATTCGATCCGCGCATCTGACAGAAAAGCGGATCTCGTTTTTATCGTTGACAACAGTGAAGACGGATATTTAGAACGCAATCGGGTTTTGGTCGCTCGCTATCCTGACAATTTCGTGTACTTACCGAATCGAAAACGGCTCAAGGGATGCGCGCAGGCTTTTCGAATCGGTATGGAAAAATTCTTGGAACTCAAGTACGATTTACTGTTGCTGCTTGATCAGGACGGAGCCGTACGCCCCGATTCTATCGAAAAATATATCGAACACAGTCACGAGGCCGATCTCATCGTCCCTCAGATACGCAACATCGATCTGAATTCGCCGAATACGGTCGGGTTATCGCCTTCGAAGGTGACCGGTTTCGCGAAAACGCATGCGACGGAGGCGGAACCGGGGGAAATCGTTATCGGCCCCAATATGGGGTTGCTTATCAATAGAACGGTCGTAAAGAATTGCATGTACGATGACGAGAATTACCTTGTTTGGTTCAGTGATTTCGATTACGGGTTAAAAACGCGATCCTTCGGTTACGAGTCAAAGTATTTCCCGGATATTGTGGTGTACCACCCCAATCTATCCGAAAAATATGTCCGTCGAAGGGGAAAACTCAGCGCCTTTCTATATCGAACGATCCCGCTTCAGCATTTAGGATACATCAGTAAACGGAGTACCGAGCAAGAGGAATTTGCGATCTATTCCAGAGTCTATATGACCGCGAAGTATTTCCATCCTCTTGCCGTTTACGCCGATTTGGTTTATACCTTGAATCCTTTTCTACTCTGGTACCGCCTTTTTCGATACCATATTTTATGGAAGAAGACGCTATCCGTTTACCGTCGCGCGATGCGCGTTGCCCGTCGGGATCGTCGATACTTACCGAAACAACCGTGTCAATAGGGGTTGTCTGCCGAGTGGCACTGTTTTCGAACCAGTGGAAGGGAGATTAGCGGCCGGAACATTAGATTATTTCCCGATAAACGGAGGCAAGATCGTGAATATCGCGATGAATGCAACGAATATCTTCCGCTCCGCGGAGGTCTGCGGCGTCGGTCAGTATGCGATCAGTCTATTGACCGGTTTCGATCAAATTGGTCGGTTAGGTCACTTTCGGATTATCGGTAATCCGGAAGTGGGGAAAGTCTTCGAGAGACACTTTCCGAAGCTATACTCAAAAACCGCTCCCTATCCTGCTCTTTTGGATCGATTCCGTTGGAAGGACGGTTTTTTTCGTCAACTCTATATTGAACGGCGGAGTGTCCCTTCTTTTAATCGCCAGGAGAAAGCAGACATACTTTTCCATCCCTTTATGGCGCAAAACTTATCCGTTTCGAAGTCGAGCAGGACAGTTGTAACGGCGCACGATCTCTTTTTAAGACGATTTCCCGATCAACTCTCCAAGAAGTATTTTCACATGCTGGATCGTTCCTACCGGAAAACGTTACTCGGAGCGACAAGAATCGTGACTCCCTCTCAGTTTGTTAAGAAAGATATTCTTGACTTTTACCCTGAAGTCCCCAACGAAAAAATAACGGTGATTCCGAATCCCATCGTGGTCAATGCAGAAGAAAAGACGCCCTTTCCGGTTCCCTCGCCGTACCTTCTCAGCGTGAATGCCATCCGGTATCATAAGAATCTGATAACGCTGATTAAGGCCTTTGAACGAATCCACCGGCAAATAGAGCACTCTTTAGTGCTTACGGGGCCGGCGATTCCGAGTATTTCGAACGGGATCGCCCGATACATCGAAGAAAA
>CAZMHO010000001.1:3251-71346 GCA_964566085.1 uncultured Thermotogaceae bacterium
AGAAAATCCCGAAGGTTTTCTTTACGGGATATGTTTCCGACGCTCAAAGGAATTATCTCTACCAAAACGCGGCTCTCTTCGTCTCCCCTTCTTTGTGCGAAGGGTTTGGGATTACCCCGATCGAAGCAGCCCTCTTCGGCATCCCGGTCATTACCACTCGTGAAACGAGTATTCCGGAAGTAACTCAAAACCTCCTTCATTACTATGAACCGGCTACCGATGAGATCCGACTGGCGGAAAAAATCTTGGAAGTCATTCAAGAACACCCAAATCCTGATCGGATGCTCTCGATTCAAGCGACCTTTCGAAAGGCTTATTCCCCCTCTACGATCGCGCAGCTATACTGGGAATGCTTTCGACAAACGCTGGAGGTGGATCGATTTGGCGAATCCCCCCTTTGAAGCGATGAAAGGCATCTATCGAAAGTACGTCCCTCTTTCAATTAGAATTGGAATCGACAGAGTCCGGAGCAAGCGTAGGGATCGTATTGTCCTGAAGGAGATAAACCATTTCTTTGAGGGGCATCCTGAAGAATATCAGCGATATCGAGTCGAATTAAATTTCCTCAACCGCTCGAAGTCCGTCGAAATGTTACCCTATCCCTTTGTATTTGAGAGCGAGCGTTCAAAGATCGCAGTTCACGAGGATGCTGCCACCGGATTTCCGTACGTCCTTCACCGTGAGAGAAGGCTATATTTTCCTTCAAAGGCAACTTCCAATCTGGTTCAAAAAATGTATAGCGGGTTACTTCTCGAACAGCACGCGATGAGCCCACACCGATACTTCTCTGATGCTTTTTTTCCGATGGGCGCAGACACCCTTCTGGACATCGGGGCGGCAGAAGGGTTAATCTCCCTGGAATGGGTGGAAAGGGTTCGAGCGGTTATCCTCTTTGAACCCGACCCAATTTGGCGCGAGCCGCTGACGCTCACGTTCGAACCCTGGAAAGACAAGGTAACCCTCATCCCGAAGGCCGCTTCCTCGCTTGATAACGATCTTTGTCAAACGGTAGATTCCGTTTTGCGAGAGCATCACGGTCCTATCCTGCTAAAAATCGATGTGGAAGGGGCAGAGGCAGTCGTTCTGAAAGGCGCCGAGAAAACGCTCCAAAAGCCGGAAACTCGGGTTGTTTGCTGCGTATATCATCGAAAAGAGGACGCGGGGGATTTCGAACGATTCTTCTCAGAACGCGGGTACCGGACGGAAATCACAGACGGGTTTATACTCCCTTCGGTCAAAGAGATGCAGAGCCCTCCCTATTTCCGCCGTGGAGTGATACGGGCCTGGAAGCCGTATCAAAACGAGGAACGGACTGATCACATAGAGAGAGATGAAAAATAGAGATGGAATGGAAACCGGCTAAGATCAGCGTCATCCTCCCCATTTACAAAGCGGAACGCACACTCGAACGCTGTCTCGACAGCGTGATCGGGCAAACCTACGCAAATCTCGAGATGATTCTCGTCGATGACGGTTCTCCGGATCGTTGCCCAGAGATTTGCGACAGGTACGCGCAAAAAGACGATCGTATCCGTGTCGTCCATCAAACAAACGCGGGAGTCGGCGCGGCAAGAAACACCGGGATGTTCCGAATGACAGGAGATTACCTGTTTTTTGTCGATGCGGATGATTTTATCATTCCGGACGCGATTGCGACGTTATCCGCCCAAGCCGCGAGGACCGAAGCGGATATCACGATCGGCAATGTCTGTGAATCCCGCGGAGGCAATCATTTCAAGAACGCCCCTTCTTTCTCGCGCGAGAAGATTGCGGCGGATGAGCATACCCTCCCGCAAGTGCGCTATGAACTCTTCTATGATCCTGGTTATGGAGTGACCGTCTGGAACAAACTATACCGGACCGATCTTTTGCGGAAATACCGGATTGTCTTTGAGGAACAGTTCACGTTTTGCGAAGACCGCTTATTCAACACGCGGTGCTTTATCCGTCACCCCCACATCCAATTGGTAAACGCGTACACTTACTACTATTGCACGGAAGCCTCAACGATCACGAGATCAAAGATTCAAACCCCCATTGAGAAGAGCATAAAGACGGTTCATGATATTCGAGGTTATCTTGTGTCGAATCACGTTTTGGATAAGAACAAAGTTCTATTGGCGTGTTTTGTTTCCGGGCGAACAAACAAATTCGCTCGAAATTTTTCGATTCATAGCGAGCACGCTTTCCGGGAAATTCGGGAGTTTTTAGTCGCGTACAAAAAAAACGGAATCGTTACGCGATATCTCGGCGAAATCAGTTCGGGAAAGCATTTGGATGGCGCTAATCGAGAATCGTGGAAACGGTATGCGAGACACATATCGGGGTTATTGAGCCGAGGCGCTTACACGGCCGCGACGTCCATCTTGTTGCTTCGTTTCAAGACGCAAGAGAGGGGTAAAAACCGAACTGGGCCCAACTAAAGTTGGGCGCTCCAATACCGGTGCCGAGGCGCTCCATAGAGTCGGTTCGTAAAAACTCTTGCCGCGGGAACCCCTTTTCAGAGTAACAAAAAAACATCTATTTCGAAAACAGGTTTCGTCAATAGATGTTTTTGTCCTGGTGGAGGCGGGGGGAATTGAACCCCCGTCCGAAAACGGTTCATAACAGGTTTCTACGTGTGTATCGCCTGATCATTGTCGGGTTCCTTCAGTACAGGCGCAAACTGCAAAAACCCCAATCCCGTAGATGTCCTCGGATTCCCCGGGAGAGAAACCTGAGTGAGCCCGAATTGCTCACGCCCTTACGAAATGTCTCGAGCTAAACGTTTCGCAGGACGGCAACTTACATTAAGCTGCTAACGCAAATTCTGGTTCGACATTTGTCGATGTTCCGCCTTTTTAATGAGGCATGCGGAGACCTCAACACGCTTCCCGTTAATCTTCCGTCCCCGTCGAACCCTTTTCGCCCCCATATGCGTATATACCGACTCCGCGCAAGAATTCCGAGAGTGACTCGGGGCTATGAAACTGGTGGCATAGTATACCATACATTTCGGCTATTTCTAAGTTTTCTGGACGATCGTCGATATAGATCGTCTCTTTCGGGTTTAATCGGTATCTATCCAAGAGCAGGTCGTAGATCTGTTTCTCTGGTTTGACGGTTTTGACTTCGTAAGAAACGATCTTGCCGTCAATCTTACCAAAGAAAGAGTACTCTTTCGAAATCTTTAGAAACCCTCGTTTCCCAAAATTGGATAACAAGTAGATACAATACCCGGACTCTTTGAGCGCGGAAAGGATATCACTCGTCCCTTCGATGAGAGAAAACACTTCGTGAATCCAATGATCGGAGATATAGGCGATTCCAGCACGAAGCTCGGGATGCTTTTCGGATAGATGCCTAAAAACGGTTTCTTCTTCGATCGTCCCCCGGTCTAGCTCTATCCATTGCTCCGCATCGAAAACACGACGAACGAGTTCGCCTTTTTGATCTGAAAACGGGCTCCGATCAAGAAACCCTACCGGATCATACCGAACTAGGACATTTCCTATGTCAAAGACGATGTTTTTGTACCGTTTCATAGCGCCCGTTTCTCCTCCGATGAGAATTTTTTCGCGATGACGTCCAAAATGCCGTTTACGAATTTTCCGCTTTTATCTGTTCCGTAGGCTTTGGCGATCTCAACGGCCTCATTGAGAGTAACCTCTATCGGAACGAATTCTTCAAAGAGGAGCTCATAGGTTGCCAAACGCAAGATGTTTTTATCTACCGCCAATAATCGTTCCCACGACCAATTCAGGATGTTGGCTTTAATGATGCCATCGATCTCTTCCAAGTGCGCGTAGATGCGATCGACATAGTGCGTAATTTCCTTCTCCAAACCCGTGAACTGACCCGGCTCCTCTTCGGATATGCTCGACAGGATCATCCCGATCTCTTCCGTCTTGCTGCGGTTACCGAAATCGATAGAAAAAAGCACTTTGAACACGGCTTCTCTCAGCTTTCTTCTACCAGCGCTTCTTTGTTTCTCCTGCCGATCATTCTCCATTTTATCCCTTAACCTCGAATCCCCTAACTTTAATAGACGGGTGTATCCCGGTCATCTCACCGATGTTTTCTTTAATCGACGTTTCGATTTTCGAGCGGATCTCCTTCAATAGTTCCGACAACGAGAAGGGATCGTTGACGTCCAACTCAACGATTAAGTCCGTTATACCCGCGAATTTCGACTTTTTGAAGGTTACTTTCTCTAATCTGACGCCGTCAAATCCTTCGAGTATCTTGTTAACAAGCTTCTTAAACACATCGGCGGAGACAAAGGCATCCAAGTCTTCCGCTTGGAAAACCGACAGAAAACGTTCTCGTTTCGTCCGCCCCCACCAAACCAGAGCGATCCCGCCCGCAGTAAGCGCAACACGAAAAAGCGCGCTTGCCCAATGGTTTTCTGCGAACCATTTTGCCCAACCAAAGGGGAAGGAAACGATCCAGAAGCCGCAACTGATGAAAACAATCGCCATTCCCGCTATCGTCACCCATCTCACGATAACTCTGTTCATCGCGTTATCCTTTGTTTTCGGGTTGCTCACCGGGTTCGTCATCGGAGAAAGTGGGTATCTGAGAATCCTCTTTTAGCATCAACTCCACATCCAAAACGGTGATCATAACCTTTTCGACTTTAATCAAACCGGTCATGCCTTCCACTTCTTCCTTGATCGTCCTTTGGATTTTTTCCGCCACCTCTCGAATGCTTTTATTCAGCAGGAGCTTTGTGCTGACTGAGATCGAGACGGTGTTCTCGTTGCCTTTTCTATCCATCGAGACGGCTTTTTTCTCTTTCTTCTGGTCTTTGACGATTTCTTCTATCTTACCTAGAGCGACATTTATCAAATCCAGTATAACGGAGTCCGCGATTTCTATGGTTCCGTACTGCGTCTGTTTACCGGGCAACGTTTGTGGCTCTTCTTTCACCGGTGAAGGGGATACTGGCATTTTTTCTTCTTCCATTTTAACACCTCCGTATTTTATTCGCTTGTTTCACACGATGATAAAGTCGGTCGGAAAATTGGTTAAGACTTCGGTGGCTTCCTCTCCAAGAAAAACGTCGTTTTCTATACGAACGCCAAAACGATTGGGCAAGTAGACGCCCGGTTCGATCGTAACGATTGAACCTGCGGGTAACGGATTCTGATTCGCTTGCGAGACACGCGGCTCCTCGTGCACATCCAGTCCGATGCCATGGCCTAAACCATGCCCGAAGTACTCCCCATACCCCTTATCTGAGATGATCTCGCGGGCGATCGTATCGATGTCCTTTCCACTCATTCCGGCTTTGGCGGCGCGTTCCGAACGGTTTTGCGCTTCTTTGACGATATGATAGACGGAGATCATCTCTTCGCTGGGTTTTCCAAAAGCAATCGTCCGGGTGATATCCGAGCAATACCCGTCTAAGTAGCAACCGAAATCGAATACGATGAGTTCTCCTTTTTCGATCTTCTTTTCCGAAGCGACGCCGTGAGGCAACGCGCCTCTCCATCCGGAGGCGACAATCGTGCCGAAGGCTTTGTCTTCGGCGCCCAGTTTCATCATTCGAAACTCCAAAGTCGTCGCCACTTCTTTTTCGGTCATCCCTTCCCGCAATTCTCCGATGACTTCACGGAAGGCGGCGATCGCGATTTTATTTGCTTCGACGACTTTTTTCTTCTCCGTATCGGACTTAGAGCAACGAATCGATGAGATCAGACCGTCGACGGGTACCCATTCCGTTTCCGGCGGTAAATCGGTTTTTAATGCGTCGAAAAAGTCTACCGTGACGGCCTTCGATTCAAACCCGACTCTCTGATAGCCCTGAAAGTAGCGCGCCACAAAGGACCTCGCGTTCGATTCCTTAATCTTTTCGAAGGTAAGCGGCGACTGAGCTTGAGTTTGTTCCCAATAACGAGAATCCGTAAAGATTATCTGTCTGTCGCGGGCGATCAACACATAACCGGCGGAGCCGGAAAAATTGCTGAAATAGCGCACGTTTTTTGTAGAATGTTCTTCCGTCGCCAACATCACGGCGTCGATCGATTGCTCTTTCATCGACGCCAACAGCTTGCTTACGCGAATTTCTATCTCTTCTTTCATCTCTATCCTCCGTTCATTGCATTATAAAGATTATAACACATCTTGATCCAGCGTTGAATGCGGTCCATCCTTTTCAAGCCCGCCTTCCTCGCTCTCTGATTCATCTGGAGGCGCCTCACTCTCTGCTTCGGCAATCTCTTCGTCCGGGGGCAGTTTATACACGTTGAGTTCTTCATCCGACAGATGGAACAGATCGTAGAACAACTCCGTAATACTGTAAGCGAATGGTCTCCCGGGTCCTTTCGCCCGCTTTCGCCGTACCAACCCCATGGCGAGAAGCTCGACGACCTGGTTATCAGATCCCTTCCCGCGAATTTCGTCGACCTGCGATTTTTTAACCGGCCCTTTCTTCGCGATGACCGCGAGGACTTCCAATTGACTTGGCGTCAACTTTTCCATCGGACGTATCACCAGTTTGGCGACGGATTCCGCATACTCCGGTTTCGTGTAGAACGAATAGAGTTTTCCGACGCGCTCCAGTTTCACCCCGTGCTCTTCATGAGCGAATTTTTCTCGTAGCTCTTCGAGCAGGCTTTGTGTTTCCGACTTTGCGCTTTCGGAAATCTGAGAGAGCTGATTTAAATCGATCCCTTTCTTTGAGGCAAAAAGAAGGGCCTCGATCATGGCAACTTTGTTCATTTCGGTCGGCTATCGAGGATGGCCTTTACTTTCTCCGGAACGCCGGATTTTCGGCCAGGCACGCATCCATCGGCCTTGGCTGTTCCTTTGATGATTTCTTTAGCGAACCCTTCGCACCCCGGAAAACCGCAAGCGCCGCAATTCGCGCCCGGAAGGGCGGCGGTCACTTCTTTCACTAAAGGATCTTCTTTCACTTCGAATTTTTTCGCCGCGAAGGCTAAAAAAATCCCGGAAGAAAAACTGATCACTCCGAGGAGGATGATGGTGTATAAGAAGACTGTCATCACGAATCACCTCACAACTTGATCATGCCGCTGAACCCCATAAAGGCCATCGACATGAGTCCCGCCGTAACCAAAGCGCCGGAAAACCCTTTGAAAGGTTCCGGAATTTCCGCCAAGTCCATTTGCTCCCGAATACCTGCGAAAAGAATCATGGACATTCCATACCCAACACCGGCTCCCAACGAGTTAAAAACCGTTTCAAGCAGCGAATAATGGCTCTGTACGTTAATGAGGGCCAGACCGAGGATGGCGCAGTTCGTGGTAATGAGCGGCAGATAGATACCTAAAGCTTGATACAAAGCCGGCGAGCTTTTCTTCAAGAATATTTCCACGAACTGAACCAGGACGGCGATGACGAGGATAAAGACGATGGTGGTTAAAAAACCGATTCCCAAAGCCAACAATAACCCGTTCAGCAACCAGGTGATAATGCTGGCCAGCATCATGACGAAGATGACTGCCATTGTCATACCTGCCGCCGTGTCTATCTTTTTCGTGACACCTAAGAACGGGCAGATTCCCAGGAATTTTTGGAGCACGAAATTATTAACAAGAATGGCCGCGAAGAAGATCATAAAGACTTTCATGCTTTCTCACCCGCCTGAACCGCTTTTAACGCTTCGGCTCTCTTTTTCTCCGCTTTCCTTCTTTCGATCCCGATCCAGTTAAAGAGCGCAAGTAAAAGACCCAGCGTTATGAAAGCGCCGGGAGGAAGGATCACAAGGAAAATTCGAAAGGCTTCTCCCCAAACGGTCACGCCGAAGACCGTTCCATTACCCAACAGTTCTCGGATCGATCCGACGAGTACTAACGCGCCGATGAATCCGATACCGTTTCCGATGCCATCCAAAACGGAGTCGGCGACTTTGTTCTTGCTGGCGAACTGCTCCGCGCGCGCCATAATGATGCAGTTGACGACGATCAGCGGAATAAAGATACCGAGCGTTTTCCAAAGTTCGTAGGTGAAGGCATGCATCAATAGATCGATGATCGTGACAAAGCCGGCGATGATGATGACAAAAACGGGAATCCGGATTTTATCTGGGATCCATTTCCTTACCAGGGATAACATAACATTTGACATCACTAAAACGAAGAGCGTGGCGACGCCCATTCCCAACCCGTTTATCGCGCTGGTCGTCGTCGCCAGCGTCGGACACATGCCGATTACTTGGATAAAGACCGGATTGTTCGCTATAACGCCGTCGGTGAAGACAGAAAAGTCAACGGTTTTTTTTCGCGGCGCGGAATTCAACGTTTTGTCTGCCATTATTCGACACCCCATTCTGCGTTTAGGTACTCGGTCATTGTATTAATCGCGTTCGCTACGGCGCGGGGCGTGATGGTTGCGCCGGTCATCAGATCGCTAACATAGACGACCCCGTCTTTTTTTGACCCGATTATCGCCTCTGGAGAAGATAGGGAACCGATTCCCGCGTCTTTATCCACTTTCAGCCCCTTGATCAGACTATCGGAAGAAAAGTCGAAGAACCGTTCTTTAACTCTTTGTTCGGAGATTTTCGCGCCTAAGCCTGGCGTCTCTTGTGAATAGTCCATGACCTCTAATCGGAAAAGATCAAATCCATCCCCCTCTTTTATAAAAGACGCCAGGATCTTCACGTTACCCCCGTATCCGGAAGCCGCGCCGGATACAATCGCGATCTCCTTGCCCTCGTTTGAAAGGATATGGTAGATCGGATTATAGATGAGCCCTTTCCAATCGGAAGAGGAAAACATCGTTTCCTTATCGGTCTTTCGCCAAACCAATTTTTGCAACTGGGCTGTCGATGTCGGGATTTCCGGTTCCGGAACGATGTATTGCCCCGTGTCCGGATCGGTTAAAACCGTTTTCATCGCTCTCAACTGGTTGCTCAGATCGGCTTTTTCTATAGGAGCTTTCGTCAGTACGTAGATACCGGCTAACAGCACGCCAACGACCAGCGTAAAGGCCATCAACGTGAGACCGGTTTTGACGTAGTTACCCATTCTTCTTCACCTCCGGAGCGACGTAACCAAAAGGTTTCGGTCTGGAAATCCTGTCAATCAACGGTTTGCATGCGTTCATGATGAGTATGGAAAAAGATACGCCTTCGGGCAGAGCGCCAAAAAACCGGATGAGCATCGTTATGATCCCACACCCGATCCCGTAGATGAAAGCGCCTTTCATCGTAGCGGGGGAAGTGACCATGTCGGTGGCCATAAACAGCGCGCCGAGGATAAGCCCTCCGCCTAACAGGTGGAAAACTGGAGAACCGAATTGGCTCGGGTTGATCAGGAAGAATAAGAAAGAGAAGAGCAAAACCGTTCCGATGTACGCAATCGGAATGATCGGATTCACGCGTTTTCTCCACAAAAGAAAGGCGAAACCGATGATTAACGCCAAAGCGCTGACTTCTCCCAGGCAGCCCTGTGTGTTCCCGATGAACATATCCAGCAATGACACCTGTTTGGCAGCTTCTTCAAAGCCTCTCTGTTTAAGGATACTCAGTGGCGTCGCGGAGGTAATCACCGTGGATACGGCGTTGTTCAGCGGAGCCCAAACCGACATCTGAACGGGAAAAGAGATAACAAGGAAGACGCGCCCGATGAGCGCCGGGTTGAAGGGGTTGTTTCCGATACCGCCATAGGTATGCTTCGCGATTCCGATCGCCACGAGAACGCCGATGATCAGCAAGTACCAGGGAAAGGAAGCGCTGACGTTCATCGCCAGTAACAAACCGGTCACCGCGGCGCTGCCGTCCGGGCGGAAGTCCGTTTTTTTTCTCAAAAACCGCATAATCCCGTACTCTATCAGCTCTGCGCTTAACGCCCCGATCACACAGAGCCACAAAGCGTTCCACCCGAAGGCGTATACGGCGAAGACGACGGCTGGGATCAGAGCGATTAAAACGTCTCGCATGATTTTCGGAACCGTATCTTTGACGCGAATATGAGGCGCAGGAGAAGTGCTCAGAAACGTGGCCATTATTTCTTCCCTCCCTTTAACGTGGCATGGAGTTTTTTCGCCAGTTTGAAATGCTTCACGTGTTCGATCTTCGACGGGCAGACGTATGCGCAGCTTCCGCATTCGCAACAATTGAGCACCCCTTGCTCATAAGCCTCGTCGAACTTCTTGGCTTTGACCAGTTTCACCAGGCGATTCGGCTCCAGCCTGAGCGAGCAGGCCATAATACACCTTCCGCAATTGATACACGTCATCTCTTTGATCTCTGACACCATCTTCCCGGGTAGGGCCAGGATGCCGGAAGTCCCTTTCATCACCGGAATTGTTAAGTCCTTAACGGGAATACCCATCATCGGTCCTCCGAGAATCACCTTCCCGCCCCCTTCTTTTAGTCCGCCCGCGAGATCGATAATGCTTTGGATCGGGGTGCCGATTCGGACCCAATAGTTCCCAGGATGAGAGATTCCTTCCCCTGTGATCGTGAGGCCGCGTTCATAAAGCGGTTTCCCTTTCACAACCGCTTCATAGATCGCGTAAGCGGTCGCGACGTTATGGACGATTACTCCGATATGAATCGGGAATCCGCCGACTGGAACCTTTCGTCGAGTGATCGCATAGACCAGTTGTTTTTCTCCGCCTTGGGGGTATTTGGTTTTCAACAGGACCGGTTCGATCCGATCATTTTGGAACTTCTTTAGGGATTCATAGGCTTCGATTTTATTGTCTTCGATTCCGATATACCCTTTTTGCGCGCCACAGACTTTCAAAAGGATTTCAAGACCGGCGACGACCTCTGCCGCGCGCTCGAGCATCAACCGGCCGTCGATTGTGAGGTAAGGCTCGCATTCCGCACCATTGAGGATGACATAATCGACGGCCTTCTTCATGGCTTCGACATATTTGAAGTGAGAAGGGAAGGTCGCGCCCCCCAATCCGACGATTCCGGCTTCTTTGATGCGTTCATACAAAAGCGTTTGGCTTTTTTCTTTATCGTAAGCCCTCCAATCGGTCAGAGGTTTGAGAAAATCGATTTGGTCCGTTTCGCTTTCGATAACGAACAATTCTTCAGGTTTCTGAGTGATCGGGTGCATCACCTTTTTGATATCCGAGACAATACCCGTTACGGGCGAATGAAGCGGTACAGAGATAGGGTCCTGCGCTTCGGCGATCTTTTGTCCCGTTTTTACCGAATCGCCTTTTTTCACCAAAGCGGCGGGGGGTTTTCCGGTGTTTTGGTTAACGAACAGGTAAATGGTTTTCGGAACTGAAATTTCTTGAATAGGCTGGTTTTTCGCCAATTCTTTACGTTCAGGAGGATGTATTCCTCCGCTGAAAGATAGAATTGCCAAGATATCTTCTCCCTTCGTTCTACTATTTCAAGAATTTGCTTGTGAATGAATGGACCATTATCTGGTATTTCTCCAAATTGAAAGCGGTAAACTCGGCATTATGGCTTTGGAAATCGATTTTTTTAAGCTCCGACAGTGCTCCCCAAACTTCCATGCGATTGAAATCGCTATAAAAGGCCCGGTACGTTTTAAAATCCCGCAAAAACGCCTTCGCCTTGAAACTCGAGCGCGTGACAAAGGGTATCCCGAAATACGAAGCCACGATGACTCCGTGCAGTCGTTCCGTGATGATGAGCGAACACGAGGCGATATCATCGATCAACTGGCCCCCTGCCGTTTGCGGAATGCGCACAGTAAAATACTTGGACAGAGCCGAAGCGTTCTGTTCCGCCAGTCTCAACTCTTCTTTGGGAAAGGAAACAAGCAGGTCGATCGCCTTGAACCCCTCGATCCTTAACGGTTCGATGAATTCCTCGATCGCTTTGACCGGGTATTTGAGCATCATACCGATCTTTTGAGGGTTTGCTCGGATTTTCTCTCGGCTGGAAAGAATACCGTAAGCCAAATCGGATCCTCTGGAATGACGGCTCGAAAAATGGGCTGCGTACCGAGCGGAAACGGCATCCCGAAAGTAACCGGTGCAGAGGGGGTGCGCCAATAGCTTCCGAATACGGCGATAATGAGACTGGCTGTGGATACCACCGATCCCATGCCCGAGCAGATAAACGGGTTTTCTATACCGAAATGCCGTCGAGACTAGAAAATCATAGTAAGAAAAGCTCTTCCCGCTGCTCTCGTCTTGAAATATCCCGCCTCCCCCGCCGATCACGATGTCACACGCCTTTAGGGCATGTAGGATGCTTAATAGCGAATTTCTTGGGATTTGTTTGATTCTTAATCCGAATACTTTACGAGAGCCTTTTTGAGGGAACAGCATATCGATGCGATCAACGGGAAGATCTTTTAGAAGCTTTTGCGCGCTTCTCAACAAGAGTTCGTCCCCGAAGTTCTCAAACCCGTAGTAACCGAATAAAAATACCCGAACCAAAAAATGTCTCCCCCTCTTTTTTCAGCGGAGATTATAACACGTTTATCGGTAAATATCGGCGGTTCGGATGGCAGGACGATAGCCAACCTGGGATCATTCTGCTCCGTAACGGTCTATTATAAGCGCCGAATGCCGATTATTGTGCGCGTGAAACGGCGTCAACGGATGCGGGCAAGTGTTGAAACCGCTTCGCGAGCGGTTTTTCTTCGTCAAGCGCCCGTTTTAGGAACCTTTTATAGCTTTACCGGCATACGGCCTTTTGGCGTCCAATCGCCGGATAAGACTTGCATCAAACCTTTCAAATGATACGGTGAGAGGCCGAAGGTTGCCAAGGCTGTCTTTGAGCGTGTGATCACGCTGATATCGTACGGGTCTCTCCCGCTGACGTGTAGGTTGTCCGGAAACCAATCGCAGAGAGTGTTCAACAGATTTTGTATGCTCTGGGCAGGGTTTCGGCCCCTGGTTCGCGTGATGAGGATCATACGCGCCTCTTTTCCCTTGACGCGGTCTAAAATCTCTTTCGCGGACTCCGCGTAGGGCAAAGCATAATAGTCGAAGCGGTTAAAGCGTTCTCCAAAGGCTGTTTTCATATCGGAAGTCGTCGCGTTCTCTTCTCCGATTCCGGTGATGAACGGCATGAAGTCGAAAATAGTGATCTCTTCCTCTTTCTTATAGGGGTTTATCTCACCGTGATGCAGGACCATGCTCTCTCGAACCAGTTTCATGTCCAACTTTTCCGTTTTGCCCTCGAAGAAGTCCACGACTTGGCCAAAGGAGTAAGGTTGCCCCAGGCGCGACCCTTGCCCGGTGAGGCGGCTTCTGGTCCGTTCGATGCGTTCCAGGCTTTCCTGAACCCGCCGATAAGGGATCTCTCCTGTTTCAACAGCGGCGACGAACGCTTCCATCGCTTTTCTTTGCCATTCCGGCGAGTGGCTGATGAGGATCAAATCCATCCCGGCATTGAAGGAACGGACCGTAGCCTGTTCCACTCCAAACCGTTCTTTCATCGCGTTCATTTCCATACAGTCCGTGATCGTTAGCCCTTCGAATCCGATCTCGTTCCGGATGATATCGGTAATAAAGGCTTTCGATAATGTCGCAGGTTCAGCGCTTATCTGTGGATAGAGGATGTGCGCGCTCATGATCATATCCAATAAACCTTCTTGGACCAAAGCGGCGAATGGTCGCAGATGCTCTTCGATCTCTTCTCGGGGCCGATCGACGACAGGAAGGTCCAAATGGGAGTCCACTGTAGCGGCGCCATGACCCGGAAAATGTTTTCCCGCAGTCAGCAGGCCGGATAGCCTAAACCCTAACGCGTAAGGCTTTGCATATTCGATCACTTCATCGGCTCGGTCAGAAAAGGCCCTTGAGCCGATGATCGGGTTTCCCGTTTCGCTGTTGACGTCCAGCACAGGACTCAAGACGGTATTGATCCCCACCGTGCGGAGTTCGTCTCCGATCGTTTGGGTCATGCGCCGCGCACTCTCGGGATTTCCCGTCGCCGCCAGACCCATGGCGTTGATCCCTCTCGTAACGCCTACCGTCAAGCGTTTGATGTCTCCGCCCTCTTCGTCTGACATAATGAAGGGTTCAAAGGGGAAGAGCTCTCGGACCAGTCGGGTGAGGTTCCATACCTGTAGGGGTTCTATGAGGTTCCGACCGAAGAAGATTATCCCCGAAACCCCTTTTCGTGACCATTCCAGGAGTTCAGGCGGAATCGCGCCCTTTTCAGCGTTCGCGCCAGCACCGAAAACAAAAAAACGACCTACGATTTCTCGAATTCCTTTTCTCACCGATCTCCCTCCTAAAGAAAGAGACGCGACAACGCGCGTCTCCGATCGATCGCATTTTTGGCCGCGCTATTCGGCTTCGAAGGCGATGAACTTGCTCCCCGGCACGCCGCAGACCGGACATTTATCGGGGACACCGTCTTCAGTGGTATGTCCGCAGACGGGGCAAATGTACACCTTTGCAGCCGTGTAGTCTTTTCCTTCGATAACGAGCGCTTTCGCTTTTTCATACATTTTTTGGTGGATCTTTTCCGCTTCTATGGCGTAATAATTGCTACGGATGGCTTCTTTCTCTCCTTGCAGCTTGGCGGCTTCCAAATAGACCGGGTACATTTCGCTGACCTCAAAGCTTTCCCCTTCGATCCCTGTTTGAAGGTTCTGTTCCATCGCGCCTAAGTATCCCAAGGCCATGAAGTGATTCTTCGCGTGGATGTATTCGGCTTTCGCGATCGCCCGAAATAGATTCGCCAGCTTCGGAAGGCCTTTCTTGACCGCTTCCTCCGCGAATATCGCGTACTTCATGTGCGCTTGGGATTCTCCCGCGAAGGCATCCATCAAAAATCTTTTGGTCATTTCTTTCATATCTGATCCTCCTCACACTCGATATCGTTCGGCGCGTTTATTGCTACGCGCACGCCTCCGATTATATCACGACTTTTCATTCAGAGGTCATATGACCTTTATCTGACCTTTATCACTTAAAAACCGCATCTGTTTTTGATAGGATAGGAATGACGTGTTCAAACTCATTCATTCGCGCGTTTATGTAGTATCCTTATCGATTGTGGGAGAAGACCCTTTCGGGTCTTTTTTTTTTTCGCTTTCTGTGCTATAATGTCGCGTCTACAGTGCTGATCAAGTGTTGGAAAGGTTTTTAATGGTCTTTCAACACGAATGTCAGGCCGAAGTGCCGAGCCGCTTTTTTGAAGGAGGAATGAGATGACGGATCCTTACGAGAGGAACGATGTGCTGGCGACTCCCGTCGTTTTCGAAAGCCTCTTCGATATCGTCAGTTATTTCGCCGATTATTTTAAGCCGGCCGTTCAAATCAGAAACCTGAGAACTTCCGAACTCTTTCTTCTGCTTTACCTTTTTCTAAAAGGGCCCAAAAACATGAATCAGCTCTCCCGTTTTCTCCATACGACGAAAAGTAATATGACCGCCTTGATCGACCATATGGAACGCCAGGATCTATTGAAGCGGGAGCATTCCAAAGCGGATCGGCGCGTTATCGATGTTTCGCTGAAAACAAAAGGCAAACAGATCTGCGAAGACGCCTCGGACGGTTTCAACATTTTGGTTCAGGAGTTCTTCAAAAAAGTAAAAAAAGAAGACCTACCTGTCATCTCTCACGGGTTTTTATGTCTTCATCAGTTGGCGACTCAGGGAAACGCGGAGGAATAAATGAGGGAATTGGCTTATATCGATTGCGGAACCTCCCAATTGCGCATCTTCTCATCCACGAAGGGAATCGTATGCGATGTCCCTTCTTACTTGGCGATCGAAAACAACCGTATCGTTGCCTACGGAGAAGATGCAAAGGCGCTTTCAGGGAAAACGGGAAACGCCTTTGGGCTTTCTCCGATGTCCTTTATCGCCCAACCCGTTCAGAAGGGAAGCCTTTTTTACGACGGGCTGTTGGCTTCTTGGCTCGAGATTCTTCTCCAGAAAGAAGGGATTTTAGGTCCTTTCAGAAAACCGGTCGTGGTCTTTTCCGTCTCGCCGTTCATCAATACCGTAGAAAAGCGGGCGTTTATGAACATCGCCCATTCGATGCGGATACCCGGCATCTTCCTCTTACCCCACGCCTACGCGATATATGGGGGCTTTCAAATCGATTTTCGTGAGAATAAAGCCCGCCTGATCATCGACGTCGGAGCCGGAAAGGTGGACGCCGCGGTTCTAAGCTCCGGCCGGATCATCGCGGGGAAAACAAAGAAAGGGCTCCTGGAAGAGAAACAGTCTTCTTTAGTGAGCGAGTTGAAAAAGAAGTATGAGATCGATATGGGAGAACGGTCCCTATCGATGCTCGAACGATTTTTCACCCCGCGGGAAGAGGCCGATACGATCCTCTTGAACGGGAAAAGCAAAATAACCGGGCTTCCGGTCTCGATCACAGTGGAAAAAACCGAAGCCGAACAATATCTCAACGAGTATGTCGAAGAAATTATCCAGCTCATTAAATCCGTAATCCAACCACTATCGCCGGAAATTATCTCCGAACTCTTCGAAAGCAAAATCCTTCTAAGCGGCGGGGGCGTGTCTCACCGGAAGCTTCAGGAAGCGATACGCTCCGTCTTAAAATTGGATGCTTTGTCTCAAGAAAGCCCGGAAAACATCCCTTTGCTCGGTTTCTCTTTCCTCGATCAGATCGGTTGGCCGATCGTCAAACCTTTCTCGGAAAAACCATGAAATCCCTCGCGTAGGATTTTCGATTCCCCTTAGCGAATAATGCATCAGGGAGCGATTAAAAGGCGTTCCCAATATTCGTTTTATCGCTATTTTCGGAGATACCGGGAGGAAGAACGTGGTCAGAGGAATCTATACAGCCGTTATGGGAATGCTTGTCGATCAGGCAATCGTGGATAACGCCTCCAACAATCTTGCCAACGTGGATACAACCGGTTTCAAACGGGACACCCAAGCTTTCCGGTCTTATCTTCAGCACGAAATCCTACGGATCGAAGCGGAAGACGGCCGCCAAAAACGGACGCCTCTTGGAACGCTCGAACGCGGCGTGACCTTGGACGAAGTCCGTACCGATCAGTCCCAAGGCGCTGTCGACATGACCGAAGTGAATACCGACTTCGCGATCGACGGAGAAGGTTTCTTCGCGATTCGAAGGCCGAACGGGGAGGTTTACTATACTCGAAATGGGAACGCTAAAATCAACGTGCAGGGAATCCTTGTAAACCATAATAACGATCCATTCCTGAATGATGCCGGAGAAACGATTCCGTTTACCGCGTTCTCCCTTGTCGACAATCAAGGCAATATCCTCCAGGACGGCGTGATCCAAGGGAGATTAGGCCTCTATTCTTTTGAATCCGCCCGTCACCTTGAGAAAGTAGGATACACCCTATATAAACCCACCCCGCGCTCCGGGGAACCGCAGGCGGATTTTGAAAGCGCGGTTTATCAAGGATACCAGGAAAAGGCCACCGTCAACGCCATAAGCGAAATGGTCACGTTAATCGCCGCGCAACGGCACTTCGATATCGCCCAAAAGGTGATCACGACGGAAGATCAACTTCTGGACGCGGCGATTAACAAGGTCGGGACGACCCGTTCTTAGAGCTGAACGGAACTGAGTTAGAAATAAGGAATAAATATCTGAAAGAGGTGAGATTATGATAACAGCCTTGTACAGCGGCGCGACCGGAATGACCGGTCAACAGCACAAGCTCGATACGATCTCCAACAATCTGGCCAATACGGATACGACCGGTTTCAAGCGGGTGCGGACGGAGTTCGTCGATCTGTTTTATCAGTATTCTCAGAACGCGGGAGTTCCGGTGCTGGCGCAAACCTCTTCGTTGCCTTCCGGGGTGTACACCGGTTTGGGATCACGAGTAGCGGCGACGACCCGTATCTTTACGGAAGGGAACATCGAAGAGACGGGCAGCCAACTCGATGTGGCGATTTCGGGTGACGGGTTTATGCAAGTTCAGCTTCAGGACGGAACGACGGCATATACCCGCGACGGCGCGTTTAAGCTTGACAACGAAGGCGTTCTCGTACTCAATACCGGTTATCCGATCATCAACGAAACGATTATCGTTCCGACGGAAGCTGTAGCGATACAAGTCGCTTCCGACGGCACCGTTGCGGCAGTCTTCGCTGACGATACACTCGAGGTCTTAGGCCAGATACAACTCGTTAGATTTATCAACCCGACGGGCCTCGATGCGCTCGGGAATAACTTATACCGCGCGACTCCCGCTTCCGGAGAACCTCAGGAAGGTATCGCCAATCAGGATGGATTCGGGTCGTTCATACAGGGATATTTGGAAAAGTCGAATGTGAACGCTGTACGGGAAATGGTCAGTATGATCACTTCGCAACGCGCGTACGAGCTCAACTCCCGCTCTATCCAAACCGCGGATGATATGTTGAGAACGGTGTACGGATTGAAACGGAGCTAAAGCGTGAAGTTTAGCTTCTAAAGCCCCTTTTAAGGAGTGGATGAATATGATCGGAGCTTTGTACAGCGGATTAAGCGGACTGCTCAACTTTCAGAAAGCGATAGACGTAACCAGCAATAATTCCGCCAACGTCGATACGATTGCTTACAAATACTCGCGGGTGACGTTCAAAACCGCGATCGAGTATATGTTAACAGGTTCTTCCAGCGCGAAAATCGGGACGGGTACCATGCTGAATACGATCGACCGGAACATGGCGCAGGGCCCGATCGAAAACACGGGACGATACAGCGATTTGGCGATTGCAGGGAGCGGCTTCTTCGCAGCGGCGGATTTTCGGAGGAATACTATCGGCGATCTCGTAAAGATGAACAGCTACCTCACACGGGTGGGCAAGTTCGAAGTGCTTTCGAATCTCAACCTCGTCCAGGGAGACGTAGGGTTGCACATCTTGGGTATTCCTTCAACAATCGTTAACGGAGATATTACGAAAGGTTCGATTCCCGATCCTGAAACGATGATTGGGATGAGTCCGGAAGAAAAAGCCGCATTCTTCGACAGCCTGGAGCTCATTGACCTGACCGATTTCAGATCGATGAGCGGAAAAGCGACCAGCGCATTCGAAATCTTCGGAACAATAGCGACGGAAGTAGGCCCCCAACCGCACGTGTTTGAACTCTCATCAGCCGCCGATCCGCGTATCACCTATAAAGTGAGGATGACCTTCGATCGTCTGGCGGATGATCTATCCACGGTATTCGGAGATGAAAAGGCTTTCCATTGGCGCTTGGAAGTGATCGAATGGTCGCAAGGTGGGAACGAGCGGCCGCCAATCACGGGTGACAATGGTACGATCGCCTTCAATAAAGCCGGCAACATCTCTCTCTTGAACGGCGGAGCCGGAGAGATTCTATCCTTCGACATCAGCGGAGAGACCTTCAAGTTTTCTAAAGCCGAATTACTCAATGCGGTTAACTATAAAGACCCGTCCGCACAAGTCGTCGATACCTTCTACAACGGTTCTGGAGAGGTTGTCAAAGACGGAATCATCTTCGAAAAACTTTCGCGAGGGACCTGGCTCTTTCGTCCGGCGCAAAGCGACGCGAAGATAGCGGCGACTTCCTTCATCGGTGAAAGCGGCGCGGAGTACGCTTTTGAAGATGAAGAACTGAACCTGTTGGGGGGCATCCTCAAGTTCGACGAAAACGGCAGATATGAAAGCCTTTCGCTGATGAGATCGGACGGGACTCTGATTCCGGATGTTCCGAAGCAGATACAGTGGTCGCTTTTGGACGGAACCCAGCAGTCGATGACGATCAACTTCCGCAATATTCTATCTGGCGGCGGCGTCCAAAACGATCTGCAGCTTCTCCAAGACGGCGGGCGGGCTACCGGGAGTCTCCGGGGCTTGGAGTTCGACAACTCGGGATATCTCATCGGCTCCTACTCGAATCAAAAAACCGCAACCTTAGCGGTTCTCCCGCTTATTCAGATGCGCGTGCCGGAAGCCCTATCCGTTTCGAATCTTTACAGCACGGCTTATAATTTCGATCCTGGTATCCAAGCGAACAACTTCACAGGCGTCTTTGAAGCGGGAAACGGCGGAACCGGTCTTATCGAACCTTACTCTCTGGAGTATTCAAATGTGGAGACCGCGAAAGAGATGACCCGCCTGATTATTTATCAAAGGGCGCTACAACTCAATGCCCGTTCGGTTACGACAGCGGATGCGATCTTGCAGCAAGCCTATGAACTCAAACGCTCTTAAGGATAATCAAAGCGCATTCCGTATAAAAAAACGCCCGAAAGGGCGTTTTTTTTTGGCGGAGAGAGTGGGATTTGAACCCACGTACGGGGTTAGCGTAACACACTCTCCAGGCGTGCGCCTTAGACCGCTCGGCCATCTCTCCGATGCGCGTGAATTATAACACATCTCCTTCTTCCGGTCAAGCGGAAGACCCTCGCGGCGGTGTCGGATTTCCTATCGTTATTGTAGGTATCCTCAGTCATTCTGGCGAACTGTATGAAAGTCAGTATCGGCCGATTTACGGCGAACTTTCCTCTCCCTTTCGCATGTCGTTTTCTTTAAAAACAACCCAAGCCCGTCGCAACAAATGACGCGTTTAGTGGTATGATATTTGTAGATCGACCGTCGCACGAGGAGGGAATATGAACAAGAATGAAGCCTTTGAGCCGTAAACCAAATACCGGAAAAAGAAGATAGGATTGGCGATATCGGCTCGCTTATTCACTGGGATATGGAAGTGAAGAAGCCGGAAAAAGGGATAGCAAATCGCGCGGAATCAAACCCCCCGATCGGTATGGAGTCAAATCGCGAGCAGACGTCTCCAGATACCGCCGAGGCGATCGCGGCCTTAATGACTCCTGAGATCTACGTGACCCTATCTTCTCCCGAACAACGAATGATCGATCTTTACTCGCACGAAACGTTCAAAAAAAATTGATACCGCTAGATTTGTTTAAGAGTTTCGTACAAATGACGAGTCTGGCTCAAAAATCCTGGGAACGAGCGAAGACCGCCTCCGATTTTTCGATCTTCCAACCGGACCTTGAGGAGTTAAAGGACAAATATACGGAGATCAACGCATTGTAGGCCTCGCCGCCTGATGTGTCGGCGGTGTCTGCGGGTCTACGTCCGTCTTTACCGGGCGATCGATCGACGAGATCGCCCGTTTCTGTGAGGTGAAACGGTGGCGGAATCAATCATTGATTTGACACGAACCTTGGCGATTGTTATGGTCGCGGCATATGGCGTTTTTCATACGGGGATATCGGCGGCGATCTTCAATGGGAAGGCTTCGCTCAAGTACCGGGTTATCTATATCCTCATATTCGGCCTTTTCTCGATTTACGGAACGATCGGAGGCGTCAGGATCGGAGACGCGTACAGCAACGTACGCGATCTGGGGCCTTTGATCGCTGGGCTTCTGGCGGGTCCCGTCGTCGGTTTAGGCGCCGGATTGATAGGCGGGATACATCGGTTGTCTCTCGGCGGTTTCACCGCCTTGCCATGTGGGCTTTCGACGGTTGTCGCGGGTCTTTTAGGCGGGGTGGTCTTTCTGGCGATGAAGAAGCGGTTTTTACCGGTCCTCCCGGCGGTGTTTCTGGCTGCCGCAATGGAACTGATCCATATGGGGATTACGCTTCTTGTGGCGAAGCCCTTCGAAAAGGCTCTCGAACTGGTTTCGATCGTCATTATCCCGATGGTGCTGACAAACGCGTTAGGGATCGGTATTTTCGGATTCATCTTCTTTAACCTGAAAAAAGAACGGGATAATCTGGCGAATCGGGAACGGTTGGCCGGAGAACTGGAGATCGCGCGGCACATCCAGATGAGTATGATTCCAGAAACCTTGCCCTCGCGACCGGGCGACCATGCGCGGAACATCGACGCGTTCGCCTTAATCCACCCGGCTCTGGAAGTTGGAGGAGACGTCTACGACTGGCTATACCTCGACGAAGACAGGTTCGCGTTCTTAATCGGGGACGCCGCGGGTAAAGGGATTCCGGCTTCATTATTCATGGCCGTCGCCCGGACATTGATCCGCAGTCACTGTAAAATCGGAAAAACGACCGGAGAGATACTGGCGGGCGTGAATGACGAGTTATGCCGAGACAACGAGATGGCGATGTTCATCACGCTGTTCATGGGGGTGTTGCATATCCCGAGCGGAGAGTTGACCTACACAAACGCGGGGCATCCTTCTCCCTACATCGTATCGGCAACCGGGAATGTGCAATCGCTTCCAACGGCGAAATCGCCCGCGTTAGGGGTCATCCAAAACATCGTGTACGGAACCTCTTCGTTCCGTTTGGAACCCGGCGACGTTTTATTCGCTTACACGGACGGGGTAACCGAAGCGACTGACAAACGAGCGGATTTCTATACGCCTGGCCGGTTGGAAGGCGCCTTGCGCGCCATGCCACGCTCGACGGGCTTATCCACGAAAGCCCTTTGCCACCACGTATTAGCGGATTTGCGAACGTTTGTCGGCGAAGCCTCTCAAGCGGACGATATCACGATGATCGCCGTCGCGGGGCCGGATGCCTCAGAGGCCGAATCGGCTTTCAGCGCGTAAGAACTAAAACAATCCGGTGATTTCCCCGCTGTTGTCTACGTCAATCTTCATCGCCGACGGTTGGGCGGGCAATCCCGGCATCACCATAATATCCCCCGCATAGACGACGATAAAGCCGGCGCCTGTCGATAAAGAAAGGTCCTTTACCGTAAACTCGTAACCGGAAGGCGCGTTCAGCTTTTCCGGGTCATCAGAGATCGAGTATTGGGTTTTCGCGATGAGAATCGGCAAAGACTCGAACTCTTTCGAGTAGAGCCGAATCTTTTTCTCGGCGTCCAGGGTATAGTTGATTTTTCCGGCATGATAGATTTCTTTTGCGACTCGTTCTATCTTTGTTTTGATCGGTTCATTCCAATAGTAGATGCGTTGAGGATTCGGCGATTTTTCACATTGCGCGATAACGGTTTGGGCCAACATCAAACCGCCCTCCGCTCCCTTCTCATACACCTCGCTCAATGCGATTTCCGCGCCCGTTTTGGCGCATTCTTCTAAGACCCAGTCGATCTCGCTGGGATAGTCCTTGTAAAAACGGTTCAACGCGATGACTACTGGCACGCGGAACTTTTGTAGATTTGAGAGGTGGGCTTTTAAGTTCTCGATCCCTTTTTTGACGGCGGGCAAGTCTTCCTGGTCCAACTCCTTTTTCGAAGCGCCGCCGTGAAGCTTCAACGCTCTCGTCGACGCCACCAGGACGACGGCGTCCGGCCAATAGTCCCCGACCTTCGTTACGAAGTCCAGGAACTTTTCCCCGCCTAAGTCGGCGGCGAACCCGGATTCTACGATCGCGTAGTCTCCGAAATTGAGCGAAATGTTGGTCGCCACGATACTGTTGGTTCCGTGCGCGATATTGGCGAACGGCCCCCCGTGGATGATCGCAGGCGATCCGTCTGTTGTTTGGACGAGATTGGGATTAAGGGCGTGTTTCAATAATGCCGTCATCGCTCCTTGCGCCGACAGGTCTTTCGCTTGCACGTAACGCTTGGCTTTACTTCTGCCGATGGTGATATTCCCCAGCCGTTCTTTCAGGTCCTGGAGGTTTTTGGACAAGCAGAGAATAGCCATCACTTCCGAAGCGGCCGTGATCCGGAAGGAATCTTCTCTCGGTATGCCGTTTCCGGAACCGCCAAGTCCTACGATGATCTCCCGAAGAGACCGGTCGTTCATATCCATGACTCTGGGCCAGTAGATGGAACCCGGAAGCAGTTCCGGTTCTGTATCGAAGTGAATATGCGCATCGATCATCGCTGAAAGCAAATTATGGGCCGTCGTCACCGCGTGGATATCGCCTGTGAAGTGGAGGTTGATCTCATCCATCGGCAAAACTTGAGAGGCCCCCCCGCCCGTTGCGCCGCCTTTTACGCCAAATACCGGGCCTAAGGATGGCTCGCGCAGCGTTACGATCGCGTTTTTTCCGAGCCGGTTCATGGCCTGTCCGAGTCCGATAACCGTTGTCGTCTTACCTTCTCCTGCAGCGGTCGGGGTGATCGCGGTCACCAGAACAAGCTTTCCTCTTTTAGCTGGGCGTTTTTCAGAAAGGGTATACGGGATTTTCGCGATCGTATCGCCGTAAAAGTAGCACGGTTCCTGTATGCCGATCCGCTCGATAATTGTCCGGATGGGGTATCGAGGCTTAGGATTTCGATTCTCGATCATCACTTTTCCCTCCTAAAACAAAAAGAAATTGCTCGAGTATAGCACAAAAATCACGCTTATCTTCTTTATGCCTTTCTCAAAGCGGTCTTTCCAGCCTCTTCCGAATAGATGCCCTTTTCTAGCTTGATGATCTCCAACGCGGCTAAAAAGGTTACGATGAGGTCGATACGGTCTTCGGCTTCCGTAAAAAGATCCTCTAGCCAAAGCGTCTGTCCTTCTGAAAGCCAGATAAGAAATTGCTCAACGCGTTTGGAAAGGGAGTATTTTTCTCCTTTCACGCGATAGACTTTTTCTCGTAGTTTGAGTTCTTGGTATGCTTGTTTGAAGACATCGTACAATCGATTGGGGATATCCCGGTTCAGCAAGCGCTGCGCGTTCTCTTTTTTTGCCCTCGTGGGGAAGGTTTTCGCCGCTTCTTCCTCTTTCCTCTCCAGAAAGGCCGTGAAATCCTTCAGGCGTTCGTACTCCTCGATCTGATGGACCAATTGCTTGCGCGCGGTTTCCGCTTCCTCCGCCCTTCCTTCGTCTTGGGCCAATAATGTTTTCGATTTCAATTCCATCAGCGAGGAAGCCATCACAAGAAAATCCGACGTGACCGAAAAATCCATTCTTTTAAGCGAATCCAGGTAGGTGATGAAATCGTCCGCGATGACGGCGATCTGGATATCGCGGATATTCATCTCCCGCTTTTTGACGAGAAACAGAAGGAGATCCAAAGAGCCTTCAAACTTCGGGAGTTTAAACGTGAATTCTTCCGGGCACATCGGAGGTTCAGGCTATTCTAAAAAAGAAGATTGACGGCCGATCGAACCTTTTCCATAGTCGACTGGGCAATCCGGCGCGCCTTGTCGTTTCCGTCGAAGATGATTTGTTCGACGTAGCCGGGGCTTTGGTCGATCAGACGGATTTTCTCCCATACCGGTGCGAAAATCGTAACCATATTCTTGATCAAGAGGCGTTTGCATTCGACACACCCGATCTTGGCATGCGTGCATCCGTCGGTAATCATCGCTTTTTGTTCTTCCGACGCTCCGAAAGCTTCATGATAATCCCATACTGGGCACACTTCAGGATTGCCCGGGTCCGTTTTGCGTTTTCGGGCGGGATCGGTGATCATCGGCAAGATCTGTTCGGAAAGTTGCTTCTCGTTGTTGTCGATGAGGATGATATTGCCATAACTTTTGGACATCTTGCGCCCGTCGCTTCCAAGCAACTTCGGAAACTTCGAAAGCAACGATTGCGGTTCCGGAAAAAGCTCACAGCTGTAGATATAGTTGAATCGGCGCGCGATTTCTCTGGTCAGTTCGACGTGACTCAACTGATCCTCCCCCACCGGCACACCGCCGGCCAGATACATCAAGATATCCGCGGCTTGCAGGACCGGATATAAGAGAAACCCGGAAGTATTGATGTCCGTCGCTCCTTGAAGTTGCTCCCGCATCTCTTTATGGGTGGGGATTCTCTCCAAGCGCGGAACGGAAGTGATCATCGATAAAATGAGACAGAGTTCCGCGTGTTCTTTGACCGCGGATTGAACGAAGAGGATAGATTTTTCCGGATCCAACCCTACGGCTACGAAGATTTTTATGAGCTCTTTCGACAGTTGCGCCAGTTCGCCCGTTTTGTCGTAAGCGGTTGTGAGGACGTGCCAGTCCGCGACAAAAAAGCACGTCTCATGTCCTTCGTTCTGTAGTTTTACCCAGTTTTGCAGCGCTCCGACGTAGTTTCCGATATGCAGATGACCCGTCGGCCTACTGCCGCTTAGTATTCTCATACTTTCCCCCTTCTTCCATGTTTATCTGCCCTGATTCTACCATACCAAAGGCTATTGAAGATACCTTGACGCCAAGTTTCTTCTCGGTATCGCGGGTTTATCTGTTGAAGGCGGCTTCTGCGTCAAAAGGAATATTGCCCGCTTATCACGATTCAACCGACTACCCTTCACTTTCCCGGGTTGCAATTCGCTCGATTTATGTTATAATCCGCGAATGGAAGGAATTTCCTTCCAATACATCCTGTCTCGTTCGAGAAACGAGACCATTTTTTATGCCCGTAGGAGGTTAACGTGAGAATTTACGAAATTATGTTCATCGCCGATCCCCGAGTCGATGAAGAAGGCCGCGAAGCGTTAGTGGAGAAGGTCAAGAAGGTCATTACCGAAAAAGCGGCCGGTACGATCGAAAAAGTGGATCGATGGGGAATCCGAAAACTGGCTTACAAGTTACCCAGAACGAAACTCACAGAAGGAGATTACACCGTCGTTTTATTCCGCTCAATCGGAGAGCAGCTGAAGGACATCGATGTGCTGTTCCAAGTCACCCCCGAATTGATCCGAAAGCAAATCGTGCGTCGGGAAGATTTAGAAAAGAAAGAACGGAAAGAATGGCTCAAAACGAGGGACAACCCGGTTGAAGAGATGAGTGTCACCGATGATCCCTCTTCCGGTATGAAGGAAGAGACCGTCGAACCCGTGTTCGAAGTGCAGGGCGAAGCGCAGTCATGAGTATCAGCTACAACCGGGTAGTGCTCGTCGGAAGATTGACGCGTGATCCGGAAAGCAAGTACACCACATCGGGCTCTCACATCGCGAAGTTTTCGATCGCGGTTGATCGTATACCGACTGCATCCCAAGCGGAACCGGGAACGGACTTTATCCCCATAACGGCATTTGGAAAAACGGCTGATTTCGCGGCGAATTACTTGTCCAAAGGACGCTTGATCCTCGTTGAAGGCCGTCTACACATCAACAAATACCAAGGCCAGGATGGCACAAACAAGACGTTTACCGATGTGATCGCGGATACGATCCGTTTTATGGAAACGAAAGGGACTTCTCAGAAGGACTCTTATCGGCAATCCCGACCGGAAGAGCCAGCGGAGGGCGATATCCCTCCCAATCCGATGAACAACGAGTTTAGCGAAACGACGCTCACGCCTTCCGAAAGCGAAGACGCTGTGAGCAACGACGATGAAATACCATTCTAAAGGAGGAATACGTAATGGGTAAGGTAACCAGAGGCGGTTCTAGAAATAGTTCCGACATGAAAAATAAGAAATTCAGAAGAAGGAAAGTGAAGAAGTGTCAACTGTGTGTCAAAAAAATCGATTTTGTCGATTATAAGGATGTCAATTTTTTAAAAGAATATATGAACGATAAAGGAAAGATTCTTCCGAAGAGAATCAACGGGAATTGCGCCAAACATCAGCGTTTTGTTAAAGATGCCATCAAACGCGCCCGTCAAATGGCTTTAGTTCCGTTCACGAAAGACTGAAATGATTTTCCGAACTTTCGCACGCTGACACCGCGCGCGGTATAGAGAATAACTGAATATTAGGGTAGAGAGAGAGAGCGCCCGAGGAACATTCCACGAATCTGATTCGGGGATGTCCGGGGCGCTTTTTAATTGGAGGAATGATGGATAGATTACTGAAGGTTGCTGTGATTGGGGCGGGCGTCGTGGGGTCTTTAATTGCGCGTCAGTTAACGCGATACCGGTGTGACGTGCACGTGTTTGAAAAAGAGGAGGATGTGGGTTGGGGAGTAACAAAAGCCAACTCGGCGGTGATACACGGGGGGTACGACGATCTTCCCGGGACTGTTCGCTCGCGCTTCTGCGCCAAAGGGAATGCTATGTATTCCTCGCTTTCAGAAGAGCTCGGTTTCGAGTTGAAACGCATCGGTTCTTTCGTTTTGGCGCAGAATCAAGAAGACTTCGCTTATCTCGAAACGTTGCGAAAGCATGCCATAGAAAACGGGTTGACCGGTTGCGCCATCCTTCCGGCTCAAAAGCTGAGAGAGATGGAACCGCAACTCTCCGATACGGTCATCGCTGGTTTTTGGTGCCCGACAGCGGGGATCACCGAACCGTGGATGGTTGCGATCGGGGCGGTCGAAAACGCCGTCAAAAACGGCGCGCGCTTGCACTTGGCAGAAGAGGTGACAGGGTTTACGATCGATGAAAGACAAGGAGCGCGGCGTATCGTAGCGATCAAAACGGACCGTCGCGATTACCCGATCGATATCGTCGTGAACGCGGCCGGTCTGTGGGCGGACGAACTCTCCGAGCGCGCCGGAACCTCTTGCCCGCCCTTGCATCCCCGAAAAGGAGAGTACTTACTGCTCGATAAATTCGAACCGCCAATCGTTCGATCCGTTCTATTCCCGATTCCTTCTTCCATTTCGAAGGGTATTTTGGTTTTACCGACCGTCGATGGCGGGTTGTTGCTGGGTCCGACGGCAACCGATCTTCCTAAGGAAGAGAAGCGGGAAACGAGTACAACGAAAGAAGGGTTATCGGAAGTCCTCCTGTCTGCGCGGACGCTTGTTCCATCCCTCGATCCCCAGTGGACTGTGAAGTCTTTCGCAGGATTGAGGCCCGAGAGTCCGCAAAAGGATTTCGTCGTCGGAAAAACAGAAGTCGAAGGGTTTTTCCAGGCGGCGGCGATGCGGTCTCCCGGGCTTACCGCCGCGCCAGCGATCGCGGAATACCTTGTTGAGGATGTGATTCGGCGCGGATGTGAATACCCTTTGGAACTGAATCCCACCTTCTCACCCGTAAACCCGCCCTATCAAAACGTCAGTCATCTGTCGTTAGCCGAATGGGAAAAGAAGATAGAAGCAGACCCGCTCTATGGAAAGATGGCCTGCGTGTGCAACAAAGTGACGGAAGGGGACATCCGGGACGCCGTCCGAAGGGGCGCGACGACCGTGGATGGCGTCAAGTTCCGGACACGGGCGTCATTCGGGCGCTGTCAGGGTGGGTTTTGCTTGGCGAAAATAGCGGAGGTATTGTCGCGGGAATCGGGACGATCGCTTGGTGAGATTAAGATGCGCTCGGGAAAAACGGAGATCCTCAGAGGAATGGTGAGAGAATGAAAGAGATCATAACGGACGCGCTTGTCATCGGCGGCGGAGCGGCAGGAATGGCCGCCGCGGTGGAATGCGTCGAAAGGGGTTGCCGAACGGTTCTTGTCGAAAGAGAAGGGAGCATCGGCGGTGTCTTGAATCAGTGCATTCACAACGGATTTGGCCTTCACGTCTTCAAAGAGGAACTGACCGGCCCCGAATACGCGCAGCTTTTTAAGGCTCAAATCCGTCAAAAAGGTGTCGAAACGCATTCGGACCTTTTTGTTGTCAACGTTGATCCAAAACGCCGCGAAGTGGTGACGATGGGGAAATGCGGGTGCATTGTCTATCGGCCACAAGCGTTGATCATGACGACGGGGGCGAGCGAACGGTCTTTCAACAGTCTGCGGATTCCGGGGACGAGGCCGGCGGGAATCTTTACGGCCGGGGTCGCTCAGCGATTTGTCAATCTTTACAATCGATTGCCCGGAGAGCGGGCTTTTGTCTTAGGGTCCGGAGATATCGGTTTGATTATGGCGCGCCGTTTGACACTGGAAGGTATGATGGTGCTCGGTGTTGCCGAATTAATGCCCCACCCCGGGGGGTTAGCCCGGAACATATCTCAGTGCCTTCACGATTTTAATATTCCCTTGCGCTTGTCGACCAGCGTCGTGGAAGTACACGGACGCGAGCGTCTGGAAGGGATTACTCTCGCGAAGTTCGACCCCGTGACCTTCCAAAGGATATCGGGCACGGAAGAGAGGATTGCCTGCGATACACTGATCTTGTCGGTGGGACTCCTTCCTCAGAACGAGCTGATCGAATCCTTTGTCGAGACCGATCCGGTCAACCGCGGCATCAAGGTCGACTCTTTTATGAGGACGACACATCCTTGGATCTTTGCGGCCGGAAACAACGTGGGCATCTATGACCTGGTCGATTTCGTCACGCTGGATGGAAAGATCGCCGGTCAAAGCGCCGCGAAGATGATCCGAGATGGGTTTCTTCCTGAAAAGCGTATCCCCTTGACGCGCGGAGAGCAAATCAGCACGCTGATTCCGTCACTCTGTTGCTTAGAGGGGAACCCGTTCACGATTTACTGCCGATCGAAAAAGATGATGAAGAAATCGCGTATTTCGATCGGGCCGGGTCTCTTCGAAACGGTCCGGATGGGGATAAAACCAAGCGAGATGGTCGATATCCCGTTCACGGTGAAGCATTTAGAGAAGCTCAGGCAATTAGGGTTAACAAAGATCGAAGTCTCCATCAAGGAGGTCTTGTAATGACAAAGAGAACGCTCACGTGTATTTCCTGTCCTTTGGGATGCGATCTGGAAGCGGAAGTCTCAGGGGATACGGTAGCGGTGACCGGCAACCGGTGCGAGAAAGGCATCGCTTACGCCAAAGCCGAGATCCTGAACCCGCAAAGAGTGGTTACGTCGAATGTCCTCGTTGACGGAGGTCTTTGCCCGTTAGTATCCGTCAAAACGAGCGCGCCGATTCCGAAAGGCTTGATCGCGAAGATGATACAAGAGCTGAAAAATATAAAAATCGAAGCGCCGATTCGAATAGGTCAGGTTCTTATCCGCAATTTACTGGACACCGGGATCGACGTTATCGCGACACGAGAGGTTGGACTCTGTCCCGCGGAGGAGTGATCGAAGGCTTCGACATCCCGGATCGACTTAGATCCGGTTTTTTTTATATAAGCCGGATTATAGTATAATTGGCCAGCATCATTTCTAAAAATGATAACGGAAAGGGGGTCGCTATGCAAGCGATTGATTTGACGAAGTACCGCGATCTGTTTCGGAGTCATACCGAGCTGCGGGTACAGGAAAGCGCGGAATCGGTTTATACGATTACGAACGGCAAGGTCGAACAAAACACTGAAAATTCGAACAGCGGCATCAGCGCAAGGGTCTATAACAAGGGGGTATGGGGGTTTGCGTCGACGCCCGTTATCAGTAACGGCTCTGTCGGCGAAGTCGTCTGCGCCGCGACCGCGAACGCCGAGATCTTTCAAAGGATGTCGATGGCTGATAAACCTTCTCTCGAAGCGATCATCTCGCATTCTTCCTTCTCAAAAAACCGCGTTAAAAGCCCCTGTTCCAAAAAAGAGAAGCTCGATCGGCTTCTGGCCATAGATGATTATGTCGCGAAGAAATTCCCTGATTTAAAATCGAGAACGCTTTTCTCACGGAGTCAACAGATAGAAAAACGTTGGGTCACTTCTTTCGGTTCTGAGGCTTATTCCTTATATCCCCGGGCCCATCTGTACGTCAGCTTGACTTATGAGAAAGAAGGCGAATCACTCGAAAACATAGAGATCTTCGGTGGATTCGGCTACTTCGAAGAGCTATTCGACGACCTGCCCGGCATACACGCGAAGATCGACGCCTTGTACGATCACCTCAGGAAGAAGGTAGAGGGAGACTACCCGAAACCGGGGTTTCAAGAGGTGATCATTTGCCCGTCTCTCGGCGGGATATTGGCGCACGAAGCGGTCGGCCACACGGTCGAAGCCGATTTCGTAAAGAACGGCTCTATCGCCAAAGATGTCCTGAATGAGAAAGTGGCGGCCGATATCGTGACGATGGTCGACTTTGCCCATCATTATCAGGGCGAGTTGTTGCCCGTTCCGGTGTTCACCGATGACGAAGGGACCGAAGCGGTCGACGCGCTCTTGATCGATCGCGGCGTCTTGAAAGGGTATATGCACAACTTGGAGTCGGCCCAAGAGCTGGGAAGCGCGCCCACAGGAAACGCAAGGGGATTCGCTTTTTCCGACGAACCGTTGATACGTATGCGAAACACCGCGATTTTGCCGGGAGACAGTACGATCTCTGACATGATCGCGTCGATAGATGACGGGTATTACCTGATGAAAACGATGAACGGTCAGGCGGACGCGACCAGTGAATTTATGTTCGGCATCACGCAGGCCTATGAGATTAAGAACGGAAAACTTGGGCAAGCGCTGAAAGACTTTACAGTATCCGGCGTCGCTTTCGATATGCTCAAGACGATCACCATGCTCTCTTCCGACATGGAGTGGGAAAACTCGGGGTACTGCGGAAAAAAACAGCCGATGATCGTATCCTGCGGGTCGCCTGCCATTAAGTGCAAAATGCTGATAGGAGGGAGAGAATAATGGGTCGCGCCGAATCGAAAGGGATCGTCGAAAAGACGTTGCGCCTGTTAAAAAACGCGGGAGCCACCCAGGCGGAAGTGAAACTGGCCCTGTCAAGCAAGCAAGAGCTGAATCTGGCGGACAATAGAATGAGCCTTTATCGCACCACACGCGATATCTCTTTAGAACTGGTCGCTTTCAGCGGATATAGAAAGGGCACGAAACGGATTAACCAGATAGGGGACTGCCAGATTGAAAGCGCTGTATGCGCGGTTATGGAAGCGGCGAAGGACTCCCAAGAGGACGAAGCGAACGCGATTGCGGGCTATCAACCCGCGAACAGGTTTCAATCAGGTCCCGATTCCTGCGATTTCGAAAACGTCTACCGGAAACTGGATAGCTTCATTAAGCATGCGAAACAAGAGGCGCCTTCCGTAAATCTCATGGAAGGGGGGGCGGAGTTCAATACGAAGGAGTTCTACCACGTAAATTCCAACGGATTGGACAATTATTCCAGAACGGCCTATTATGAGTTCGGGATCGTTTTTATGGCGGTGAAAGAGAAGAAACGTTCTTCTTTCAATTATTCCGGCATTCTTCAGGAGGAACCGAATCAAGAGTTCTACGAAGCGGGATCGATCATGGAGCTGATGAAGCAGTGCGAACAGCAGATGGACCCGAAAAGCGTACCGGGGAATTTCGTCGGCGATGTCATTTTCACGCCCGACTGTCTCGGCGATGTCCTGGAAGTCATCACCGAAAACTTGAAAGACCGGAGTATCCACACCGGGACATCCATCTTTACGAATAAACTCCATCGGTCGGTCGCCCATCCCAGTTTTACCCTCTTCGCGAACCCGGTCGGCGATGAGATGCCGAACAAATCTTATTTCACAGAAAACGGATACTTGGCGAAGAACAAAGCGATCATCGAAAACGGCGTATTAAATACCTACCTCCTCAGCCTGTACGGCGCGAGGAAGACTGGTTTAGCCCGGTCGGAGACGATCGGGAAGAACTTTTCGGTCGCTCCCGGCACGATTCTAAAAGAGGATATGATCAAAGGGATCCAGAAAGGCATCCTTTTAGGAAGGTTTTCGGGTGGAGAACCGGCGCCGAACGGAGATTTTTCGGGCGTCGCTAAAAACAGTTTCTATATAGAAGACGGGGAAATCAAACATGCCGTCAAGGAGACCATGATTTCGGGCAACATGCGGAAACTTTTGTTCGACATTAAAGGGGTCTCCGCTGACCGCTGCCGTTTCGGTTTTGCTACACTTCCGTGGTTGCACGTTGACGGAATCAATGTCGTTACCGCCTGACATGCCGGGTAACCGCGTAACCCGCGCGGTATAGACAGAGAGGTCTTTCCTGAGCGATATCGGGGTTTGAAGGACGTCGATAGGAGAAAGAACAATCACCCTGTTTTTCAGAGGATAAGAGATGAAAAAAAACCCAATAACGAAGGGTATTTTGATAATCAATATCTTTATGTTCGTTTTGAGCGCCATTTCAAGCGGCGGCGCTTTTTTGACTTCGCTTTGGAGCGGGGGAAACGTGCAAACGCTTCTCAAATCAGGCGCGTCCTTGGGTATCTACGTGCAACAAGGGCAAATTTACCGCTTGGTTTCTTCGCTCTTTCTGCACGCCGGGTTAATACACCTGATCTTCAATTCCTATGCGCTCTACATGTTTGGAACCATCGTAGAATCCATCTTCGGTTCCAGGCGCTTTACCGTCATCTACTTAGCGGCGGGTTTGGTTGGCGCCCTGTTGACACAATTTTTTTACCCCGGTGTCGTATCTGTCGGCGCAAGCGGCGCGATCTTCGGCCTCATCGGGTTGTTGTTTGCCTTAGGATTGAGAAAGGATACGCCGAGACGGTTGACGCCTGTGACCGGAACGGCATTGTTGCCTATGATCATTATCAACCTCCTGCTCGGGTTCACGGTGCCAGGCATCAACAATTTGGCGCATATCGGGGGCTTGGCAACCGGTTTTCTTTTCGGGTTGGTTCTCACCCCTTTCAAAATCGTAATGAAGCAATGGTCGTTTCTTTGGACCGTTCTCGCCATCGTTTGTGTTGTCGTTTCGCTGGTTTGTATCAGTTACATCTTCCTCTTTCCAGAACCCGATATCGAACAGATCATCAGTTTTGCCAATCAATACGCCGAAGTGTTGTCTCTGCTTTCAGGGGCTCGAAATTTTCAGCGGTACAGCTACTACTATGAGCTGTTACGTCCATTTGACGCGGCTACGCAGGTCTTGAAAGAAGACATCCAAAGGTATATTGACTCAAGTGGGAGCAGTGAAAGGCTCAACGATCTTCAACTCCGGTACAAAAACTGGCAGGACGACATACTCAAACGGTATGGATCTTGGATAAAGATAGCGCCATGAGAGTTCGGTTGATCGATATCCTTTTCCTCTTTGCTTTCTTCGGATCGGTTTTCTCCGGCGAAGCATCCGTACTGAACCTTCTATCGGAAGTGGCATTAGAGGGGAAATGCGTTCAGCTTTTTATTGATGAAGCGTATCAGCGCGCGTTCGTGATCGATTATCTGAACCACGTCGTGCATGCTGTCGACTTGAAAACGAATCGCATCAGCCATCGTATCTCACAATCGGCTTATCCTGTCTATATCCTTTTTCACGCCGATCGCCTCTATATCTCGGATTTTTGGGGGCATAAGGTGGATGTTTACGATCGCGAAAGTCTCCTGCGCGTTGCTTCGATACCGTGTAAACGCGGACCGGGATATATGATCGAGAGAGGCGGCCTGCTCTATGTCGCGAGTCAATTGGAGCCGGTTTTGCAGGTTTTCTATCTTCCGACCGGCGAAGAGTTGTATGCCTTTCCGCTGGAAGGCCGCGTACCGAAATTCTTTCTGCTGGACGATTTAGTCATTCTTCCGTACTATGACAACTACCATACTTGGTCTCGCGACTTCGAGATGGTCGATTCGGTGGCCTTCCTGAACCCGACTACCTTTTCGAGGTGGGACATCGAAGGGAAGATAAAGAAGCCTCTCCATATCCTCCGTATCGAGTCTGGCAAGTATTTGGTCGTCGGGTATCTAGATAATGCCATCTGGAGAGTGGATTGGGGCCAAAAAGAAGTCACGGAGTTTGTTTCTTGGAAAGGACACAGCCACATCATGGATGTCGCCATGTTCGCCGGGTATATCGCGATCTCTTCGATGAGCGAAGACGACCTCTTTTATTTAAGCCTTCCCTCCAAAGACCTACACCGGATCACGCTTGGGGGAGGCCTTATCGATCTTGAGCCTTATCAAGATCGATACTTGTTTGCAGCCGGTAACTTTGACAACACCTTATATGTTCTCGACGCTCAATATAGGCTGGTCGAAACCTGGCCGTTGAAAGATTATCCCATCGCGATGAAAGCCTATCATAACCGATTGGCCATACTCAACATGGATAACCCTGTGCTAGCGATCTACGAAATAGGAAGGTAAAACACATGGAAGAAAACACGGACCGATCGAAGTCGAGATCGGCGACCACGAGTCCGGTACACGCCGTTTATCTGTCGCTCGGAAGCAACGTCGGCGATCGCAGAAACCATATCCGATGCGCTTTGCAGACTCTTGAGAAGAAGGGGGTGCGTTCTATCCTAAAATCGAATCTGTATCTTTCAAAAGCATACGGGTATGAGGATCAGGATGATTTTTACAATATGGCTGTCGGGGTTTTAACCTCTTTACCGCCGTTCTCCTTGCTGAAAATGCTAAAAGAATCGGAGCGGGAGTGCGGTAGAAGCCCTACCTTCCAGTGGGGGCCGAGAGAAATCGATATCGATATTATTCTTTACGGGAATCTGGTTCTATCCGATGTCGACTTAGCCATCCCGCATCCGGATTTTCGCAATCGCGACTTCGTTTTGCGCCCGTTGTTGGATATTGGTCGCATGATCATCGACCCGATTACGGGAAGAACTGTAGAGGGTCTCTATGGACTCTTGAGCAAAGATACCTGCATCTGCATCGGTCCGCTGGATGAGGTGGAAGAGGTGTCCGAATGATACGCTTACGATTTGCCCCGAGCCCAACCGGATTTCTCCACGTCGGTGGCGTTCGCACCGCTCTGTTCAACTGGCTTTTCGCTCGGAAATCTGGCGGCAAGTTTATCTTGCGCATAGAGGATACGGATCAAGAACGTTCGACGAAAGCTTCGGAACAAGAAATATTCGAATCTCTTCATTGGTGCGGCCTTATATGGGATGAAGGCCCGGATGTCGGAGGGGAATATGGTCCCTATCGTCAAATGGAACGACATGAGAAAGGTTTCTATCGCGACGCGGTCCGTATGCTGTTGGAGACAAAGCGCGCCTACTATTCGGTTGCGAAAATCACCGACCCCAAGACCGAAGTGCTCCGTTCGGATCATTATCCGGAGGGGTATTCGGAACAGGAGTACTTAATTGCCGTAAAGTTCGCGGTACCTCACGGTACGACGCATTTTTACGATCTCCTGAAAGGGGAGCTCCAGTTTGAGAATCAAACGATAGACGACTTCGTCATCCTGAAATCAAGCGGAGTCCCGGTCTATAACTTCGCTGTCGTGGTCGACGATGCGATGATGCGGATTACGCACGTGATAAGGGGGGAGGATCATATCTCGAATACACCAAGGCAGATCATGCTCTATCAAGCGTTGGGGTTGGATCTACCGGTCTTCATGCATCTTCCGTTAATTTTAGGCTCGGATAAGACCCCTCTGAGCAAGCGCCACGGGGGAACTTCGGTAGAATTCTTCCGAAAGGAAGGGTATCTGTCGGAAGGGTTGATGAACTACCTGGCTTTGCTCGGTTGGAACGTAAAGCAAGAGGTCTTTCATCCTTTACGAGAGTTAGAAGGTTTTTCCTTGGAGAATATTTCAAACAAATCCGTTGTTTTCGATTATAAGAAGTTGGAATGGATCAACGGGAAACACGTCCATGCTTTGCCATTCTCGTCATACTTCGAGTTGTTTAAAGAGTGGAGCTCGCGTTATCGCGATGGCTATCCGGAGTTTTCCGAGCTCCTATCCCGTTATCCCCAAGGACGCATCGAACGGCTTTTGAAGGTGAGTCAAGAAAAAGCGAATACCTTCGTTCAATTGTTGCCGCTCTTGCGGCCTCTTCTCTTCGGCGCGGACGAACTGCTCTTCGACGAGAAATGGATCGATAAATACTTGAAGAAACCCGAAGCGCTTGGGTTCCTCGAAAAATCCGAAGAAGCGTTCGCCAAAAAACCGTTGGATACCTATGACGAGATAAAGTCCATTTTTGATGTGCTTATTGAAAACAGCGGATTATCTACGAACCAAGTCTACCAAACCCTGCGCGGCGCGCTCACGGGCTCGCTGGTTTCACTGGGACTCATCGAAACCGTCGATTTTTTAGGGCGCGATGAAGTGGTCAAGAGGATTCAGAAAGCCACAGCGCGTCTTCTTCCTTAGAGGCGTATCGGTACCGGAGAGGGCGAAGGGATGGAGGAAAGAAAGATCGAGACAACCAATCGAATCGGGTTTGCGGAGTATCGTTATCTCATTCGGCCATCGGAATCGGAACGCTTTCCGATCGACTGGGCATCGGAGTTTCGCAACGACAATCCAATCGAAGTCGAGATCGGCTTCGGGTACGGAGAATTTCTGAGAGAAATCGCTCAAGACCGGCTTCACAATAATTTTGTCGGCATCGAGACGTCGATCTTCTCCGCGGCGAAAGCGCAAAGAAAGTTCGCGGCTTCCGGTCTCGAAAACATCCGTTTGATCATCCTGGATGCCCGTTTTGCGTTGAGAAATCTATTCGGATCCGCTTCGGTAGCGAAAGTCTATTTGAACTTTCCGGTTCCTTGGTCGAAGAACCGGCATGCGGAACGTCGCGTGATCGTTCCGGAGTTCTTTACGACCTTGACCGATATCTTGTACGACAAGGGGATTTTCGAATTGTCTACGGATGTGGCCACTTACGCGCAAGAGGCGGTTTTACTGGGGCAATCGGCCGGTTTCGGCGTATTGACCCAGGAGATAAACCCGGACCGCGAATCCATGACCCGTTTCGAGCGCAAATGGAAACGCTTTGATCGAGACATACACTTCGTCCGGCTGCAAAAACAGAAAACCGGGAGAGTTGAAAGGGCTTTAGAGGGGATGGTACCGATACCGCATCAATTTATCAAACACGACGAAATAGATATCTCAGGATTACGGGAGATCTTGGATAAGACCTTCAAGTCCGACGACGGGAAACAGATTTGCGTCTATAAATCCATATTTAAAGACCTCGCGTGGGATCAATACCTGGTTAAAACGGTTGCGAGCGACGAAGGGTTCATCCAACAGTGTATCCTCGTGTTAGTCCGAAGAGAACAGAATTGGTTGGTAAAACTGGACGGCGCCACGAATCCCTATCGCACACCCGCCGTAAAGTTTGCAGTAAAGCAACTCGCGCAAGCCCTGACGCGAAAGAGCGACCCGATCGAAGTCGAGATCGGCTCCCCATAGCCATTGCCGGGAGAGAGGATCGTTTATCGTTTCTTCCGCTTGAGTGGCGTCGCGTGCGGGATGTTCTGAGGGGTGGGAAGCTTCCTCTTCTTCTTCGTGGGGGTGGGGCTGTGCGGACTGACGGTTCTCTTCTTTATCAGAACGGGGTTTGTTGTGGTAAAGGTTTGCTTTTGATTTTTGAAGAGTATTTCCGCATTCAAGTACCGTGTGAATAACTTCTTTTCCTTCCGATATCCGGGCTTCGCAAAGAAGAACCCTAAGATGCCCTGCCATTCCAACACCCAACCCCAAATCGAAATCCCTTCGATAGCGGCGCGATAAAAGATATTCTCAAACTCGAATCCCATGAGGTAGTAGGCGGTAAACAAAAAGAAGAAGGCGAAGACCATTTCCGCGATGGCCAATGTGTTTGACTTGCCGATCTCTTTGTTGAGTTGGAAGATATCCATGCGGATATTGTTGCGAAAGCCTTGTTCAACCATCTTTTCGGCCGTCGCGTTTCGTTTATCCTCCGGGACTTCGATCGAGATGCGAATCGGATACTTAAGGGGTATCTCTTTCGAGCAATAGTCCAAATAGTCTGTCAAATCCGGGTGTAGATCGCGCCGGCGAAAGGGAGAAGGATCCCATTCGTTGAAGATTTCGTCGTAGTGGTCGATGGTGATTTCTATGGTAAAGGTTCCGCTTTCCGGGTCATAGGGGAAGATGGAACGCAGGTAGTTTAAGTCTTTGGAAACACGAATAAAAGCCAACTCCTTCAGTGAATCAGATGATGCCGATACACCCTAACATCTCTTACCGACATGGTGTCTTCCGGGATAAAAAACGTAAATAGCCAATCGACCTTTCGGAATAACGGAAGAACGTTTTCCGGCCATTCGATGAAAACGATCGCCTCTTCCGTGGAAAGGTCAAAAAACCCGATATTTTCCAAGGCCACAGAGTCGATTCGGTAACAATCGAGGTGGAAAAGGACATTCCGGCTTTTCCCCCCCGCTTCTTTCGTCTCGTATCGGTTGATCAGTGTAAAGGTTGGGCTGCGCACCGTTCTTTGATCGAGACCGTAAGCGCCGGCCACCGCTTTCATGAAGGTGGTTTTTCCGCTGCCGAGATCCCCAGACAAGAATACGACATCGCCTGTTTTTACCCTGGCCGCAACCGATTGCGCGAGTCCCTGAAGTTCTTTTTCGCTGATATGGTAATAGAGAGACTCTAATCGCAAACCCAATCGAGCGATCGCGTCACTGCCTTTTTCCAGTTCACGTATTGTCGTTCTACCTCCGCTTCTTTTTGACGATGAACTTGCCTATCTATCTCCCATAATTCTCGGAGCTCAGCCCGATCCTTCCAAAAGCCGACCGCCAATCCGGCTAAGCAGGCCGCTCCGGTTGCCGTTGTTTCGGTATTTTTCGGACGGAGAACCGGAAGTCCCAAAACGGTCGATTGATAGTTGTGCAAAAATGTATTCCTGCTGACGCCCCCATCGATTTTGAGTTCCTTGAGGGGAATTCCGCAATCGGTTGCGATCGTGTCAGAAAGGTCGCGCACGCTATAGGCGATGCCTTCTAAGACAGAGCGAACGAGATGGTTTTTGTTCGTGGCTTGGGTCATACCGATCCATAAACCGCGCGCTTGCGGATCCCAATAGGGCGCGCCCAGACCAGACAAAGCCGGGACGAAGTATACGCCCCCGTTGTCCCGCACATTGTACGACATCTGTTCGGTGCTGGCCGGAGTCGGGGCCAACCGCAACTCATTGACGAGCCAATCGATAGAAGCGCCGCAGATGAAAACGCTCCCTTCCATCGCATAAACGAGTTCCTCGCCCATCTGCCAGGCGATCGTCGTGAGCAAATGATTTGCGGAAAACTTCGGGGCGGTTCCCAAATTCATAAGCAAGAAGGCTCCTGTCCCGTAAGTGCACTTCGCCTGTCCGGGTTCGAAACACATCTGTCCGAACAAAGCGCCTTGCTGGTCTCCAATCATCGCCGCTATCGGAATCCCGTTCGTCGAGTATCCCACGACTTCGGATGAAGTTGTCACCTTCGGCAGCGTCTCCTGACGGATACCGAACAGCGAAAGACAGTCCTCGTCCCAAGAGGTTTGACGAATGTTCAACAGCATGGTTCGCGAGGCATTGGAAACGTCCGTGACGTAGGCTTTTCCGCCGGTTAAGTGATATACGAGCCAGGAGTCTATCGTTCCGAAGGATAAGGCGCCGTTTTCCGCAGCGATTTTTACTTTTGGTACCCGCTTCATCAGCCATTCCATCTTGGTGGCGGAGAAGTACGGGTCGAGAACGAGGCCGGTTATGTCGTGAAGGATTTTTTGCTCTTGAACAAGCGCTTCGCACCGATCGGCGGTTCTTCTATCCTGCCAAACGATTGCGGGGTATAAAGACTCTCCCGTCATTCGATTCCAAGCGATTGTCGTTTCCCGTTGATTGGTTATCCCGATCGCCGCGATATCCCTTTCTCGCAGACCAGCTTTTTCCATCGCCTGAGCCATCGTATTGTCCGCTGTGGACAGTATCTCGGATGGGTTTTGCTCTACCCAACCGTCTTTTGGATAGCTCTGCTTCGTCGCTTGCTGAGAAAGCGATACGATCCGCAAATGATGATCGAAGATGATTGCGCGGGTGCTCGTTGTCCCTTGGTCTAATGCAAGAATATAGCGCTCCGACATAAAGTCCCTCCGTTTCTGAGTATTATAACACGCAAAAGGGGGAATCCTCTCCGAACAAGAGGACTTTCGGAACTTGGGGGTTCATCGCGGGGTTTTTCCGTCTACGGGCACTTTCCTTAAGACTCTCCACACTGGCACCCAAAAAGCGTTTCCACCCCGATGGAAACGGAAGGGGCAGGAACGCTTTTCCGTCTGTCTTTGATTCTTTACGAACGGGTTCTCTTTCTTACCGGGCGCGCTTCCATATACCCCCGAGCTCCGATGGGAGCCGATTGCACCCTCGGCCCGTCTTCATTCGCCCATTGATATCCGAAAACCTCGGGATGAAACCGTTCGATCGCCTCTTCGATTTCTCCGATCGCTTCTCTGAACTCTTCATCTGGGAAAGGGGGCCCCTGAAACATCATCATTTTACAACCGGGAAGGACGATGGTTTCATACCCCTCGGGGAGAGTTCCCGCGTACGGCATCGGCACTTCCACCCCTTGCATATACTCGGAGGTTCCGGCGCTCCGGAACTGATCGGGCAACCACAGTCCCAAGGGTTCTTCGATCGCGTCTTCAATTCCGAGCAGCGCCTCCCACACGTCGCAACCCACTTCTTCGCAGTATTCGAAGTATTCGGCCGCTTTTTTGCCCTTTTTCACGGTAAACTTCCTTTCCGCTTTTTCGACGACGTGGACAAAGACAGTATTCGTTTTTCTTTCCTCTCTCATGGGTGTTCCGCCACCTTTCTGATCGATTTTTGGTTTTCCCGGGTTAAGCCCCGGAATGAATAATCTGATCGGCATATCTTCTTTCTGGAAGCGGCTCGGGGTTGTTCCAAACGCTTTCGAAAAGGCTCTTGTGAAACCTTCATGACTGTCGAAAGACGAATCGAAGGCGGCTTCTACGATTTTCACACGCTCTTCCCGAATTTTGACCGCGGCGATCGTCAGTCTGAGACTGCGAATATACTCTGATGGCGTCTTTCCCGTAATTTCTTTGAACAAGATCGTCGCATATCTGTGAGAATAGCCGGAGACTCCCGACAGTTCGCTGAGAGTGATTGGCTGATCGATATGTGTTTCTATGTACCGACACATGTTTTCGACTGCTTCCGTGCGTTCCTTTCCCTCCGTTTCGATCACCTCCGACCAAAGGATAACACAAGCCGGTTGACATTTCTTGACTAAAAACGACGAAAAACCGGCTTTCGCCGGTTTCTATACGTGTCTTCTATGATTAGCCTTCGAATTCTATAAGTCCGATACGACCATTCTTCCGTTTATAGACGAGGTTGATTTCATCGGTGGCGTCATTCTTGAAAACGAAGAAGTCGTGGTCTAACATATCCATCTGCATAATCGCTTCTTCCACGCCCATCGGTTTTAAGAAGAAACGTTTCGTTCGGACGACCTCGAAGTCTTTTTCCTTCTCTTCATCTTTTTCGATGAGCGGAGGGGTCATCTTCGCGTATTCTTCACCGATACCAATGACTCCCGCCTTATGCCGCAGCTGCTTTTTTTCTTTGTACTTTTTCAATTTGGTTTCCATTGCATCGACCGCTTTGTCGATCGAAGCATAAACATCCGCGGTTTTTTCCTGGACCCGTAGGGTGCCTCCCCGAATCAAGACGGTGATCTCCGCCGTAAAATTTTCTCTTTCTTTTTGTAGGCGCATATCCACTTTCACATGGTCGCCTTCCGGTAGGGTTTTGTCCAATTTTGAGATTTTTTTGTCCGCATACTCTTGAATCGAGTCACTGGGACTAAAACCTCTCGTGATTAGCCGATTATCCATACTACCACTCCTTTCTTCATTTTTTTTCAGCTTCTGTGACCTCGAATAGATCGAAAACCGGATTTGATGGTAAACGCCTTTTTAACTCTTGCCTCATTCGATCATTCTTAAAACTTCTTTTCGCGCCGAAACTATTGACGTAAATCCCGATTACCGGTATCGGGTATAAAACGGCCAGACGTAGCCCGCCTGCCTGCATTTTCCGGAAGAGGCCGATATCCACCTGAAGGCACGTGCCATCGCGTACGATCATCTCGGTTTCGATCCTTTCCTGAATGAGTTTCTCCGCGATCCCCTGGGTGAGCGCCCCTTCCAAGTACACGGCTTTTGCACGGTCCAACTGCTTTATGATCTGAGGGTTTTGCAGTAACGTCCCTGCATAGGAGATCGTTTTTCCCTCTTCGTAGAACAAGATCACAGGTGAAAATGCATCCCTACGCTCTTCAATCCTCTTCGCACATTCCGGTTCGCACGAGAGTCTCTCCAACCGCTCGACCAAATAAACGGTTCGCTCTATGATCTCTTCAAAGGTTCCTTGAGATTCGGCGCCTGTCACCACTAAGACGTAATCGGCAACCGTTTTCTGAGCATGGCTTAAACGGTTGAACGCGCCATCCACCAACACCCGGTCGCACAACCCGTGACCCAAGAAACGATCGGCTATCTCAGTCAAGTGATCCAAACCGCCTGGGTTGATGAGCTCGACGGTCGTGTCCTCGAGCGCTTTCACGATGATCGGTCTGCCGGCGGCGGTTTCAAAAGGGAAAACCTCGGCTGCTTCCAAAAGGGCTGACGCTTTGAGCGCCCGTTCTCCTGTCAGCGCATAGTTACCCTTATGGAGTATGATCTTCGGTTTGGCGCGGGCGTCTAGTACGTCCACCTCTTCCCCGTCTCTTCCGATGCTTAAAAGGAAGGTCGATTGAGAACTTTGCGACCAGATACGTGACAGCCAGTTTAGTACGGTCGTTTTTCCGATATTTTTTTCGAGTCCTAAGATCGCATACCGCTTATGAAGCGGAAAGCTTATTGCGAATGCTTCTTTTTCCACTCTTCGACACGGTGCAGACGGGTTGTTTCCGACGAAACTAAGCTCTTTTTGTCGCCGCTGAGCATCAGGGCCAGTCCATTCGTGCTTTTACGGTTCTGTTCCAATAGGTCATTCGGTTTTGCGGAGGAATGATAGTCCCGGGGCTCGTCGTAGACGAACAACCCCCCTTCATAGTTCCGTAAGAGGACTTTGTTCTCCCCGATCGAAAGAAGGTATTGGGGCATCACGGGAATTTTTCCGCCACCGTAAGGCGCGTCGATCACGTAGGTGGGGACGGCTAACCCCGACGTGTGGCCCCGCAAATACTCCATGATCTCCAAGCCCTTCGCAACGGTGGTCCGGAAGTGATAAAGTCCCTTTGAGAGGTCGCATTGGTAAATATAATAAGGGCGAACGCGATTCTTTACCAAAAGATGCACCAGTTTCTTCATAATCTCCGGGTGGTCATTGACGCCTCGTAAAAGCACCGATTGATTTCCCAGGGGAATCCCGCCGTCCGCGAGAAGGGCTAACGCTTTTTCAGAAGCGGCGGTCATCTCATTTGGGTGGTTAAAATGCGTGTTCACCCATATGGGATGGTATTTTTTCAACATCGAAACGAGCGCTTCATCGATCCTCTGAGGCAGGACAACCGGAATGCGCGAACCAATTCGGATCATTTCGACGGAAGGCACCGCTTTGATCCTTTGGATGATTTTTTCCAAATACGCAGTGGTCAGCGTAAAGGGGTCTCCTCCGGAAAGAAGCACGTCTCGCACTTCGGAATGCTCTTTCAGATACTCAACGGCTGCATCCACGTGAGCTAAGGGTAACGCACTATCCGTTTCCCCGGCCCTACGACGTCTGGTACAGTGCCGACAATACATGGAACACATATCGGTCAGCAGGAGCAGTACGCGGTCCGGATATCGGTGGGTGAGTCCCGGGACGGGGGAATCGATATCTTCGTGCAGCGGATCGAGCATATCTTCTTTTTGCACTTCTAGTTCGTTCAAGGTCGGTACCGCCTGGATGCGAATCGGGTCCAACGGGTCCCGGGGATCGATTAAGGATGCGTAATAGGGGGTTATCGCCATTCTCAAGCTGTCAAGGCTGCGGGCAATGGCCATTTTCTCTGATTCCGAGAGCGGCAGCACTTTTTCCAAGGTAGCCACGTCCATTATCCGGTTCTGTATCTGCCAAGTCCAGCTGTTCCACTGTTCAGGGGTTACGTTGTTCCAAAGTTCGATCGATTTATAATCTCTCAAAACTGAAAACCTCCTGTTTAATATTCTGTTTGATTCTCTATCTTTCGAAGGATCTCCCGCTTGACAGACTCCGGAACCCACGGTTCTATCTTTCCGCCATTGAGCGCGATTTCTTTTACCAAACTCGAAGAGATAAAGGAGTATTTTGTGTCGGTCATTAAAAAAAACGTATCGAAGGGATCGAACATGCGACGATTAGCGGCGGCCATTTGCATCTCATACTCAAAGTCCGACACGGCCCTTAACCCCCGAATAATGACGTTATGTCCCGTTGAACGGGCATAATCGACCAAAAGTCCGTGATAGCTACTGACGCGAATACTGGGTATATTTGTAAACACGTTCCGGATCATGCTGACGCGTTCTTCAACGCTAAACATCGTATGGGCTTTGGCGCGATTGTTCATCACCAGCACAATCAACTCCGAAAACACTTTCGCGGCCCTTTCGGCAACATCGATATGGCCGTATGTGATTGGATCGAAAGTCCCCGGGTACACTGCGATCGACACGTCTTCTCCTTTCGAAGATCACTGGACGATATGAATCTTCCAGTTCTCCGCTTCAGTTTGGTTTTCCGTTGTGCAGTTCTTCTCCGTTTGGGTTATCGTAAAGTAAGTCCGAAAGGACGTCGTCGCCCCGAATGAGGTTGCGGGGATGAGGCCGGTGCGGAATAAAACCTTTCCGTCGTACCGATAAACCTCCTCCAACGGATAGGATGTGGCGCCGGTCTGACCTTCTACGGTCACTTCGCCGATTAATACCACACCCGGACGCCATTCTTCCACTTCCGATTCGATAATCACGTAATGAGTCGGGGAGATGTAAAGCTCATTGCCGGGGGGTACTTGAAGGAGGCCGTTTCCGCGGTGATCTGTAATGATCAGGTTTCTCCCTCTCATAATCGGTAAGAGAAACCCGTAGTTGAAATCGACCGGTTCTTCCTTTCCAAGAAGCAATACCCGAGCGCCTATCTGTTTAGAGGCGTCCGAAACCCGCACAGGAAGATAGCAGCGGATGGAACTTTCGTCTTCGAAACAGAGGCCGCCTTTTTCCGCTATCGTCTGCTCGGTCAAGTATTCTTCGCCGAGGACCATCCAAAAACGGTCGATCGCTTCCCGGTCGAGAAATCCAAAATTGATCGTTGCGCCAGAAGAATCCAAAGGTCTATCCGGCTGGTATGAGCCGTTTACGACGTTTCCGCCTCGATCCAACTTGAGCAACTGTTTGGCGGGGAGTTGATCGACGCTCATCAATCGGTTCAGAAATGCGGTCCAACCCGTTTCTTGCGCAAAAGCCAAGCGATCGTATTTATCTTTTCCGTAAACATTCCACAACCCGCCTTTTACCGAGAGCGGATACCAGAAGCTTAATCCTTTCATCTGAGCGGTATTCTTTTTTCCCATTTTCTTTCCATTTTCAAGGATATCTTCACAGAAACCGTAATGATCATTCCGAAGTACGGCTTCCCGTAATCGCTCCTCCGCTTCGCTGATGAACCCCAATAGCTGCTGAAGCATCGGCTCTTGAAGATCGTAGACGTACCCTTCTTCTCTGCTTTTGACTTTATAGTTGTCGGTGAAGAGCGAACCGTTCAAACAGTTTTTCAAGACGGTCAACCAGGAATGTGCATCCTTGTAGTCACAGTAATCGAAGGCCAGCGTATTCCAGTCCAGCGTAAAACCCAGGTCTTTTTTTACCGCTTCTTTCAAGAAAGCTTCGGTCAGGAGCAATGTAAGCTGATCGAAGACCTTCTTTAACGATAGACTGAGAGACTCAAGCCGATACATTTCGATCACGGAACACCCCATCCCTTTTTGCTCCTGGATTAGGTCTTCCTCCATTCCCGCCATGGCGGCGCAGAAAAAGTCATAAGACTCTTCGGCAAAGGTCATGACATCCGGAGTGGGAAGGTTCTTCAGACACGAGAATAGCAGACCCAGTTCTGGGTAGCCGGTAGGGCTCAAGCCCTCGAATACGACAGCGGTGTCGAAATGGTCTTTCACTTGGAAGAGGTTTTCAAGCAACCCGCCGTAGGAGCCCGCAGACAGAAGCAAATCCATCTTTCTGCCTTCCAGCATCCCGTCGAATTCTAAAATAGAGGTCGTTTGGTCATAGAAAACATCTTCCGGATAAGTACCCCGGGCATCCAAGCGCCATCCGTGCGCGTCATCGATGAGGTATAAAACCATATTTTCGGACGGAAAGGCTTTCGAAGTAACTTCTAAAGCTTTTTTTACGCCTTCCGAAAAGTCAGGAGCGAAGGGACGATAGAAGGGGCGAACCGTATCTTCGGCAAGGTAATAACTCTCGAAATTTCCGGAGTCATTTTTTTGCATAAAGACCATCTCGATCGAATGGATCGGCGCGAAGTAAACGGCTAACTCCGCTTCCGTCATCGGATCGGAAAAAGAAAGCACGGTCAGATTCCAAGGCCGATCATCGAAGGGAACAACTTCCAGCGGAAGCTCCTTAAAGAAGCCGGCGTTGGCCGTAAACGTTCCTTCGTATGAGAAAGCGAGGTAATGAGGCTCAGCGTACTCGGCTTTTATTCCCCAGTCGCCGACCGACAACCCTTCCAGGCGAAAAAAACCCTCGCTATCCGTCAGCGACTCTTTGCGCACTTCCGGACTCGCGAGATTCCAAGCCGTTACGATGATATTCGGAACCGACTCTCCCAAGAGGCTAACTTTACCTTCTAAGGTGTAAAGAGAGATTACCGTACAATTTGTTAATGAAAACACGAACATCAGGACAAGGAAAACTCCACCGATCAGTCTTTTCATTTTTTACCCCCCCACTTCATATACACAATCACATAGAAGAATCAAAAAAATATAATTTTGTTGTGATCTCCGGCAATAATCTGCATACCGCCGGCATCAGGATAAGTCGCGCTCCATTCAAAATCGCTACCGATAATACTCTCTTTCATTCTGACCGACAGATTGCTCAGACGCACTCTGTCCATGAGTATGCTGTTTTCTAGCTCGATATGTTCCAGCGCGCAGTCATTACCGATAGCGCAATAAGGTCCGACATAGACGTTTTGAAGTCGCGCGTTGTTTCCGATCACCGTCGGCCCTTCTATTCGGCAATTTGAAAAGGCGCAGTTCTCGCCCACGGAGACGTCTTCCCCTAAAAAGCTATGCTCAAGTTCTATCTGACCTGCTTTTTCTATGGGTTTGGAGGAGAGAATCCGGCGATTTGCGTCCAAAAGATCCGGCACTTTCCCGGTATCCTTCCACCAACCCTTTAGGAAATGATAGTTCACGACATGCCCTTCCGTTATCAGCATGGATATGGCGTCGGTAATCTCGTATTCACCGCGCCAAGAGGGTTTTAACCGGCGGATGACATCAAAGACGTGCGAATCAAAAAAATACAAACCCAGCACGGCGTTGCGGCTTTCCGGTTCTTTCGGTTTCTCCACGAGGCGAACGATCCGCTCGTTTTGAAGCGTCGCGACTCCGAAAGCCCGCGGGTCTTCAACTTCCTTCAACAAGAGGGTAGCTTGCGCCTGCGTGCTTAAAAAAAGCGATTTCATCGTTTCGAGATTTTCCTCCAGCAGATTGTCGCCCAAGTATAGTAGAAACTTTTCACCTGCTGCCCAACCCTCGCAAAGGCTCAGGGCGTGGGCTATCCCTTTTGCGTTTTCCTGTAAAACATAGGTGATGCGCACTCCAAAGGCGCTCCCGTCTTTCAGCGTCTGTTCAAAAATATTCCGATTATAATGGTTGACGACCAAGCAAACCTCTTTGATGCCACCGCTTTTAACCGCGTCGATGACATAGGCGATGAGGATTCGGTTCGCCAGCGGGAGGAGCTGCTTCGGGCGACTAAAGGTGAACGGTTTCAACCGGGTGCCTTCCCCGCCACACAGAATGATCGCTTTCGTAAAACCCACTCCTTTCACGAACGGCTGAATCGATTATACCAATTCCGCGATTTTTTCGGCCAATCGATAGGAAGGAAGGACATAATCGGAGTATCCTTCTTGGACCACGGACTTTGGCATACCGTACACGACACAGGTTTCTTCCGATTCGGCCACGACGACGCCTTTATAATGCTTAATTTTAAAGGACCCTTTTGTACCGTCTCTTCCCATACCGGTCATAACCACGCCGATCGTTTTCTCTTTGTAGAGCTCCGCCGCGTGCTCGAAGGTAAAGTCGGCCGCGGGTCTGACGCCGTTTATTTTCGGGCTTTGATCCAAAAAAACTCGGATTTCGCCAGATTCTGCGCGAAGCCCGAGGTGGTAGTCTCCCGGGGCAACGTAAACGGTTCCCTCTTTGATAACTTCTCCCGCTTTCGCCTCTTTAACCGTAATCTCGGAGATGCGATCCAATCGTTGGGCCAATGACGCGGTGAATCCCGCCGGCATATGCTGCACGAGCAGCACCGGAGCCGGTAGGTTTTTTGGCAAGGCGGGAATCACTTGGTCCAACGACTTCGGCCCTCCGGTGGAAGAGGCGACGACGACTATCTTCCCTCTGGCCGTGAAGGATCGGGTTGATTTCTTAGCGACAGAAAGCGGGCGATACTGTATTCTTGACGGGTCTATCAACGCTGCCTCCCGAATTTTTGAAAGCAGGGCGTTGCCCATAATCCTAAAGTTTGTCGAGATCGAACCGGACGGTTTCGGGACAAAATCGACGGCGCCGTTCTGCAAGGCCTCGATGGTTATATTCGCGCCTTCTTGAGTCAGGCTGCTGACCATGATCACTCTCGTCTGTATTTTTTTCGTAATCAGTTTTAACGCTTCCAACCCGTTAAGTTTGGGCATCTCCACATCCATCGTGATCACGTCCGGTTTCAGTTGGACCGCTTTTTCGATGGCTTCCATTCCGTCACGGGCTTGGCTGATGATCTCAATGTCTCCTTGGCCTTCAAGGATATCCTTGATAACCATACGCATGAAAGCCGAATCATCACAGACGAGAACGCGAATTTTTCCCATGAGTCATCCCCTTTCCAATTAGGAGTAGTAGCGTAACCAGAAATAAGAAAAAGGCGAATAAGCCGATTAGGTCGGGAAGTTGAAACAAGTGCTTACCGAAGATAACCAACCCGACGGAAACGGCGAATACGGCGGTCACTAGAACGATTCCCGCTGATAAATCCTTCGCTTTCTTTACTTCATCATGAAAAAACGGGTAAAATAAATCCAATAAACTCTCGATCAAAGAGTTCAACATTTCGAAAACAATCACGAGAAAAACCGAGAACAACACCCACAGGGTCTCAAAGGTGCTGAGCGGTAGAATAAACGTCAAAAATAAAACCAAACCTCCCACAAAAAAATCGATCCGGAGGTTTTGCTGCTTCCTTAAGGCTTGAATAATACCGCTTAAGGCGTAATAAAAACTCGAACCCAGTTTTATAAACGCGTTTTTCATGGTTGTCTTACGGGTTTCTACGTGAAAAAGCTGTCGGGGACACCCGCCTGTATGCTACTCCGATCATTCAAAGGACACTTTTGTGAATAGCTTTTCGTCCTTCAAAGAATACTCTTTGTCGCTTAGGGTTATACCGAACTCAATGGCTTGCATATTCATCTCGTAGTACTTTTTTGATACTTCCTCAGAGACGGTCTTTTGGAGGTTTTCTTTCGAAATGATCCCGGTGATCTTATAGATTAACCCTAAACCCGCGACGTTGGACACGACCGGCGTCCCGAACTTCTCGACGCACATCTGGGTGATCGGCAACGCAATCACCTTTCTGGTTAACCTTTTGATGAAATTCGGTATCTTTTTTATCGTTGTCGTGTCACAGATTAATACGCCGTTTGGTTTGAGCAGATTTATGAAACTGTCGAGCGGTTTCTGATCCATCATATAAATCATGTTGAACGTATAGGCTTTTGGAAAATCAATCGGATCCTGCGCGAATAAAACGTCGCTGTAGGCGACTCCTCCGCGTACCTGCGCCCCGTAATGCTGTGATTGCACGACCCATTTGCGGTCGTATGTCAGCGTCTTCGCCAACATCAACCCCATCTTGATATTGCCTTGCCCGCCGATTCCGCCGATACGGACCGATAAAGGTTTCGATTCAATAGTATCCATATCTATTCACCGCCATCTCTTATGATTCTTGTGTGGACATCGCTTTTTGGACGATCTTTTGATATTCCGAGATATAGCCCGGTTTCTTTTGGTTGATGAACTCTCCGATGATGATCCGTCCCGGATTATTGCGTTGGGCTTCCTGTAACCGGACGATCGGGTCATTGAGGATGTTCTCTTCTTCGTTTTTTCCATTTTCGGAAACTTTCGGTTTCGGCAGATTGAAAGCCTTCTCTTTAAAGTATAGCATCATTTGAGGAGCGGTCCCGATACCGGCGTAACGGCCAAGATAAGTCGGACACTGGGTTACCACTTCGATGAAAGAAAACCCCTCGTTTTCCAGGCCGTGTTTGATATAGGTTTGGGTCGGTAAAAAATGATAGGCTGTCGAGCGCGCGACATAAGAGGCGCCTGCGGCGATCGCCAGACGGGAAAGATCGAAAGAGTTTTCCATATTGCCGTAGGGTGAGGTCGTCGCATAGGATTGCTGGGGAGTGGTGGGCGAATATTGCCCCCCCGTCATCCCGTAGATGTTGTTATTGAAGCAAACCACTGTCAGATCAATATTCCGACGGGCCGCGTGAATGAAATGATTGCCCCCGATAGCGGCAAGATCGCCATCTCCGGTGATGACGATCACTTTGATCTCCGGACGGGCCAGCTTAACACCCGATGCGAAAGCGACCGCTCTTCCGTGGAGCGTATGCAACGTGTTGAAGTTTAAATACCCTGTCGCTCGCGAAGAACAACCTATTCCGGATACCACGGCTACTTTATTCGGATCCAATTGAAGCTCGTCAATTGCGCCCACAATCGCTTTTAAAGCGATGCCGTTCCCACAACCGGGGCACCAAACATGAGGCAAGCGATCCGTACGCAAGTACTTGAGGTATTTTTCTAAGGACATATTTTTCCTCCGGCTACTTTGATATTTATTAAAAAATTATACCACGAACGATGAAGAAAACAATCAATCACAATTTCGCGTTTTTTATGATATTATAGCCTGGGCGCTTGATTATACGTAAAATGGGGGAGTACGCGAATGACATACGATCTAATCGTAATCGGTTCGGGACCGGCAGGGTATGTGGGGGCGATTCGCGCCAAACAGCTGGGTCTGCAAACCGCTATCGTTGAAATGGATAAGCCGGGCGGCGTCTGCCTTAACGTCGGGTGCATTCCGACGAAAGCCCTTATTCATAAAGCCAAAGAGTTCCGGGCGGTCGAAAGCCTAAAAAAGCTTGGGATCCAGGTGGATATGGCTCAATTCGATTTTTCGGGAGTAACCCAGTACGCGAAAACGGTATCGTCCAAACTTTCCAAAAGCGTCGGGTTCTTATTGAAAAAGGCCGGCGTGGACGTGATCTTGGGGACTGCCAAATTCTTGTCCCCGACAACCCTTGAAGTGGTCAGCGGGGAGGAAAAAGAAATCCTCGCGGGCAAGCATTTCCTTATCGCGACGGGTTCGAGGCCAAAAAACCTTCCCGATCTTTCGATCGATGAAGAGAGTATTCTCTCTTCAACCGGCGCCTTATTTTTGAAGCGTCTACCGAAGGCGATCGCCATCATCGGAGCCGGCGCGATCGGGGTGGAGTTTGCCTATATCTACCGTTCCTTCGGTTCCGAGGTCTATGTGATCGAAGTGATGCCAAGAATCCTGCCTCTGGAAGACAGCGAAGCGGTTGAAATCCTCACGAAACAGTATATTAAACAGGGCATTCGGGTGCTCACCTCGACGAAAGTTTTGTCGGCGGAGAAGGGGGCCGAAGGTGTCCGACTTCGTATCCAGAAATCGGATGGCGATCCAGAATCACTGATGGTCGACAAAGTCTTGTTGTCTGTCGGAAGAACGATCAATACGGACCATCTGGGTTTGGAGTCCATCCCGTTAACAACCGAGAGAGGCTTTCTGAGCGTCAACGCGCGCTATCAAACCGCCATGCCGCACATTTATGCGGCGGGAGACGTCATCCCGACGCCTTTGTTGGCACACGTCGCCTCAGAAGAGGCGATAATAGCCGTCGAGTCGATTGCGAACCCCCTGAAGGAACCGGAAGACTTCTCCGGTCTCATACCCTCTTGTATCTATTCGGAACCGGAATTGGCGAGCTTCGGAGAGCAGGAAGCGCATTTGGTGAACACGAACCGGCTATTCAAAAAATCGGTCTTTCCTTACCGCGGGATCGGAAAATCAGTCGCGACAGACCAACCGGAAGGTTTCATCAAGTTGCTGAGCGATCCGGAAACCGAACGGGTTTTAGGCGTTACCATTGTTGGCGCGCAAGCTACCGAACTGATCCACGAATGCATGTTGCTAAAAAAAACGGGGCAATCGATTCGGACGCTCGCGCACATGATTCACGCCCACCCCACGTTTTCCGAAGGGTTGATGGAGGTGGCAAAATTAGCGCTTGGAGAGTCGATCAATCTATAGCGGTGCGGAAATGCCGGATGCGTTTCTGGAGCCTTTTGCTTGTATTCTTTCTCTTGGCCGTTTTTGCCGGGGCATGGACAACGGACCTTAAAGAGATAAAAACGCGATACACTCAAGAACAGATTGTCGAGTCGTTTGAAAAGGCCCGGCGGCACGAATGGCTTGAAGAGTATCAGGAGAAAGACAACGCAATCTACCTTCTTACGAGCAAATTCAAGTACCGGACCCGGCTTCTTGACGACCAAACCCTTGTCTTCGACCAAGTTCAAAGCCGTTACGACTATGATATGCAATTCCCTTTTTGGACGATCATACTCTTGTTCATCATATCGGGGGCGGTTTTGATACTCATTTTCTTCCTGCCTTCTGATTTCAAGTTTAGAAAGAGAAAATCGCGATGAATCAGCAGTAAAACCGTAAGACAATCGAAAGCGATTCGTGATAAAAGAGGAGAACCTTATGAATAAGAGGCTTTTGGTTAGCATGTGTTTCTTCGCCATCTTTCTTTCGATTTCTGTAGGTCAGTATGCGCTCAAGCCTGGAGACCAGATCGAGGTGTACAATTATACCTACCCGGAACTCAATCAACCGGCTTTGGTGGGAAAGGATGGCTTTATCCAGCTAAAGCTGATCGGCTCTGTGAAAGCGGAGGGTATGAGCTTGGAAGAGCTGGCTGCGTTCACGAAGAGCAAACTGACGCCGTTCGCGCCGGAATCCCGGGTGACGATCCTATTGACGCAAATCTACCCGGTCAAGGCCTATATTATCGGCGAAGTGAACCAAGCGACGATTATCGATTTGACATATGAAGAGAACCCGACCCTTCTGCAGGCATTGAGTTTTTGCGGCGGAGTGAAGACGTCGGCCGATTTGAAAAATATCCTCCTTCGGCACGAGGATGGCTCCTTCGATACCGTCGATATTTCCGGAACGCTCGAATTCGGTCTTTGCGAGGACATAATCGCGATTCGCCCCGGGGATGTCATCGTGGTTCCCAGAAAATACGAACGTCGGGTTTATGTGTTCGGAAGTCTGGAGCAATCGGGAGTCATCTATTTTGAAGAAAAGGAACCGATGGTTTTGGAGGTTCTGTTATCCAAGGTTAAGTACGATCTGCGCACTTCGGAACCCACGATCTCTTTGATTCGCGACGGATACGAAACGCCCTTAACGCTTGAGGGTACCCGTTCCGTCGTAAAAAAAACCGAACTCCGAAGCAACGATATTTTGCTGATCCGTAAACTGCAGCCGAAGTATTTGTACGTGACCGGTCTATCGACCGCGAGCCGTATTGATTTCGAAAGAGAGGAAGAGATGACGCTGCAAACGTTGTTCGGAAAATTGGGGTTTGCGCCGCTCTCCGCTCTGGAGATTCGCATCACTCCGGCAAATGGGCAAGCAAGGACGTTATCTATCAACCGTTCGATACCGGTTTATCGATTCGGATCGGGAGATATCGTCGAGTTTCCCCCTCAGAACTACGTTTACGTGAGTGGAAACGTAAGCAAAACAGGAAAGATAGATTTCTCCTACTCAGAACCGTTTACCTTGGAAACGCTTCTGGCTCTAGTGGGAGTGGGCGAAGAAGAAAGCGTCCAACTGACGGTGATCAATCCTGACGGCCGTCGTTTTCTATACCAATATCCCGAACGGAGAGAGACGCTCACACCCCTCGAACGAGGCGCTTTCGTTCAGTTCCCGTACAAACGGTACGTCTTTCTGGCCGGTTCGATTTCCGAAGGCAACGAGCGGCAACTGTATTTTCCGAACGAAGAAGAGATGACATTAAAACGCGCCTTAGCCAAAGCAAGCATCGATCTGTCCCAAAACAACTACGGCGTCACGGTGATCCGCAGTCAGGACCAATACCCGTTCGATCTGAAAAGCGCCCTTCTCTCCGAGGGGAATTTTTTGTTGGAAACGGGCGATATCCTGTTTTTTGAGAAAGAGACCGATCGGTACGTTCATCTCGTCGTTTCCGAAGGCGATAGCCGAAAGTTGCATTTCGCGCCCGAAGACCCTTTAGACCTATTCACCGTTCTCGTCAAATATGAGAAAACGGGGGAACTGACCGGTGATCAGATCAAGATCATCGATCCGTCTGGCCGCATTTTTTTGAGTTCGGTCAAAGCGGTTTTGAATCAGGAGGAAAACTACTCCCTGTCTCCCAAAAGCCTTGTCGTAATCAACGCTAACGAACGGCGCGTTTTTGTCTTAGGAAACGTGGAGCATAGCGGAGAGATACTCTTCGGTCAAGACGAACCCTTTACCTTGACCACGCTCGTCGCCAAATGCAACCCCATCCTGAACGAAAAAACCGAGAACATCCTGGTTAAGCGTCGCGCCGGCGTAACTGTTTTGGATCTTCAGGATGTCTTGGACGTTTCAACGGTATTCGCGTTGGAAAAAGACGCGGTCGTGTACTTTAAACCGTACGAACCAAAAGTCGTGACGATCTTCGGACAGGTAAAAATCCCCGGACTTTTATCCTTCGGCAAACTTGAACCGCTGAATCTGATGACCGTTTTGTCTAAGGCCGGAGGGTTGCTTTCCGATGCCAGCCAACGCATCAAAGTGGTCGGGGCTGACGGCAAAAGCACTATCTATAACCTGATTTCTGAACCGAATCCGGAAAGGCTCTCGATCGCTCCCGGCAGTTATGTTGTGGTAGAGAACAATCAGGGGCAGTATATCGCCATTTTGGGAGACGTGAAGAACCCGGGGCTTCATTACCTAAAAAAAGACGAACTCTCGCTATTGGAATTGCTGAGCGCGCAAGGGGGGGTCAGCGATTGGACCCTAAACACGACATTGGAACTTACCCGCTCGTCGGGAGAGAAAGAGCTCATAAATATCGATCTGGACCCCTCGTCGCTAAACAAGACGAAGGTACGGCCGGGAGATACGGTTTTCGTATACCCGAGCAGCCGCTTGAAAGTCTACGTGTTCGGAGCCGTGGTGAATCCGGGCATCGTCCCCTATCGATCGAAGATGACGCTATTAGAGTCTTTGCTCTATTGTAGAGGGCCTTCTTCTTCCGCATACATGAAGAAAATTATGGTCTTCCCCGGGGGTGTCGACGCGAATCCGATCCTGTTGGACTATTCCGGATTCAGGAACGAGCGAGGCGTCGCAGACTACTTCCTGGAGCCGGGAGACGTCGTTTACGTGCCCCAAAACGCATTAGTGGAGATTAAAGATGTCGCCGGATTTCTGGGTACCATGCTGACGCTCGTGAATTCTGGGTTCACGTTAATGGATAAGCTGCAAAATTTACCGTAAAAGCCGAAAAAATGGGGGGATTTCGTGCCTTCGTCCGAGCGCGATGAGATCTACGAAAAAGAACCGAACGAGTTAACGATAAACGATCTGTTCCGCATGTTCAAAAGGCGGATTGTGTGGTTTTTACTCGTCGTGGTCCTTACCGTTATCGCCACGATCCTCTATGCCTTCATCTCTCCGCGGGTCTACGAGTCGAGCGTGACGATAAAACTGTCGGCCGCCTCTTCTTCCGGCATCTCTGGTTTCTTGCAGGATCTTCCTTTTGGAATCGGCGGATCTTCGAGCGGTGGCAGCATTTTAACGGAGATAGAGATGATCACGAGCAAAGGCAACATCGAAAAGGTGATCCGAAATATCGGTTTGTTGGATATTCTGATACCGGCGGAGAAAAGAAAACCTGGAGAAGCGGAGCAGGCAATGTTCTCGCGCGCCGTAAGCGCCTTGGCGGAACAGATCAGCGTGAACCCGGTTAAGAACACCAATATCGTCAAGATTACCGTTGCCTTATCAGAAGGGGATCTCGCAGCGCGTATCGCCAATGAGTTGGCTTCGGTATACAACGAAAGTTTGTACGATATCAACAAAACGCAAGCGAATGAAAAGCTGTCGTTCATTGAGAAGCAGCTGCCTGTGAGTAAAGCCGCTCTTGACTTCTCTATACGGAAGGTGAGAGAGTATAAGGAAGCGAAACAGATCTTTCTGATATCCGAAGAAGCGAAGGCTTTGTTAGAGGTAATCGCGGACTTCGACAAGCAGTTGAATGCAAAAAAAATGGAATTGCGAACGACTCAGGCAGGGATTGCGGCGATCCGGGAAAAACTCTCCGCAACAAACGAAAAATTGATCTCCTCGGAAACGATCACGATCAATCCGCTTGTCAGCGAATTGCGGAGCAAGTTAACGAATCTGAATATCGAATTGGCCGCTTTGGAGAAACTCTATCCGGCCACCGATCCTCGAGTTCTACAAAAAAGGAAGTCGATCGAAGAGACTCAGAAAGAGCTATCGAAACAAGTCGTCAATATTGTCACGTCTCAGCAAAAAACAGACAACCCGATTTACGCGACGCTTATGGGAGAGTTGGTCATGAAAGAGATCGACTATCAACTCTACGCCGCGACGATTGAAGCTATTGAAAATACCCGCAAGGAATACGACCAAAAAATGAGACAGCTCCCCGCTCTCGAGCAGGAACTCACCGAGCTGCTCCGAGAGGAGAGCATCAACGAGCAGGTCTATGTCGCCCTCTACAAGAGTTATATCGACGCCCAGATTTCCGAAGCCGGGATCGTCAACCAAACCTATATCGTGGACGCAGCGGAACCCCCTTTGAATGCCGCGAAACCTCAAAAAAAACTCATCGTGGCGATAGGCGGGGTTTTGGGAGTATTCCTGGGCATCCTGTTCGTATTCGTTCTCGAATACCTTGAAAAACGGATTATGGATACCGAGGAGCTCGCGAAGATGACGGGGGACGCGGTCCCGATCTTCGGCTTTTTCCCGAAAACCAAAACCGGCCTTCTTCCGATTAATCCCCAGAATCCCGATCGCCTCCTCTCCGAAGCGGCTGAGACAGCCTATACGCGATTCCATTTAAGAAAACATGAACGCCCTTCGAAAGTTATCGCGATTACGAGTTCCGAGAGCAACACCGGGAGTTCTACACTTGCCTTCTACCTTGCGCAAACAATTGCTCGAAGCAGGGAACGCGTTCTCCTGATCGACGGGGCGCTACGATATACCAACCTCACGAAACGCATCGGATTGCCGAATCACCAGACCGGCTTTTCTCAAGCCATTTCGGAGGGCTTCTCCGAACGGGTTCCTGTGGTTTCGCTACAACCTTATCTGGACTTTCTGCCGGCCGGAAAGCACGACGCGCATCCGTTGGCCCTGTTCCGAGGAAAACGGTTTGAAGAGTGGATAACCGCCATGGCGAAAGAATACGATCGAATTCTCATCGATACGCCGGCGATGAACCGGGATGTGGATACGTCCATGCTTATCGCGAGAACGGAAGGCGTTTTTTTGGTGGTCACGATTGGAAAAACCGGGAAACGCGCTTTTAGAAAGGCGCTGAACGATATTGGTTACGCGCAAATCCCTTTGTTGGGCCTTTTGGTCAATAAATGCCAAATCGGTAAAGATTTCTCCCTTCGAAAAAATGAAAATCGATCCGAGATTCAAGCCTAAAGGTTTCCGATGAAAGCGATCATCCTTGACGGTTATGTGGACGAACCGGCGCTGTTTGGAGTCCCTCCGTTCGTTTCCACGTACGTTCGATACGCCTGGGGCGCGTATCGTCATTTCGGAGTAGATCCAGAGTATTGGACAATCGACCAGATCAGGAAAGAGAACTCATGGGACGACCTCAATCAGGCCGATCATTTGGTGATCATCGGAGGCGTCAGCGTTCCAGGGAAGTACGCGGGAGGCGCGCCGCTTTCTTTCAACGAGCTCTCTAAGATCGCCGAAGGCTGCCCCGCTCCGCTGAAGATTCTATTCGGTGCTTTCACCTACCGTACTGAATCCGAAAAACGCAAAAACGAAAGGAAATCCGGAAAGTCCCGGACAACTCAGAATAACCCTCTGAGAGCTATCGAATGCATCGTATCAGGAAACCTCGAGACCTATCTGTACTATCTTCTATCGGGTAAGAACCCGCCCGAGGATATCGGAAAAGAGACGGATAAAACCGAACTGTGCGCCTTGGCCGGCGCGGGGTTAGTCAACCGGCATCCGAACTATCCGAATCTCATCTGCGAGCTCGAAGTGTCTTCCGGTTGCGAACGACGGTCTCATTGCAGTTTTTGTAGCGAACCCCTCTTTCATAAGCGCTTCTCGTCGCGAGACCCGGAAGCGTTGTTATCGGAAGCGGCTGCTTTGGGAGAACATGGGGTGAAACACTTTCGTTTGGGTCGTACAGCCAATATAAGCGCCTATGGCGAACGCGGCGACGGTCCCGATCCCGTGGCCCTGCGCAGAGTTTATCAAGGGTTTCGAGAACGGGTGCCCGGTCTGCGCACCTTGCATACTGACAACGCCAATCCCCAATACATCGCCGAGCACCCGACCGAGTCCGCCAAGATCCTCGAGACGATTGCGGAGTATAACACGTCCGGCGACATCCTGTCTTTCGGTGTCGAGTCTTTCGACGAAACCGTCATCCGTTCCAATAACCTTGGTACGCGGGTGGAAACGATCTATCAAGCCATCAAATTGGTCAACGAGATCGGGGGGCTCCGAAAAGAAGGGGTTCCAGCGCTCCTTCCGGGAATTAACCTCATCGCCGGATTGATCGGCGAGACGAAAAGTACTTTTTCGAAGAACCTCGAAGCGTTGAAGACGATCGTGGGAAACGGATGGCTCTTACGCCGCATCAACCTCCGGCAGGTGATGGTTTTTCCAGAGACCCCTTTATGGATTTACCGTCAGTCCCATTACCTCCCTTTTCATCACTTGGAGTTCCAGCATTTCAAAGAGAAGGTCCGGAAGGAAATCGACCGCCCGATGCTTCAACAGGTCTTCCCGGCCGGAACGGTCATTCGGGACGTCGTGATGGAGTACCACGAAGGCAATAACACTTTCGGAAGGCCCTTGTGGACCTACGGGATCTTGATCGGTATCCGGGAAAGGCTTCCTATCGGCGAAAAGGTATCCGTTATCGTTACAGAACACGGCTATCGATCGCTCACAGGCCAAAAGATTCCCGCTTAAGGCGCTTAAGCGAAGACGCTGAGCATTTTTGCTTAAGCTTCATTGCCTTGAGCTCCATCATCCTTCGATTTGTAAGTTCCAACCCCGATATGCGCGGCATCTAAGGCTTCCCGCAACGCTTTTGCGAAGGCTCCTGCGCGGGGGGTGTCCGAGTGAAGGCATAAGGTGTCGCATTCGCAAGGGATTAGAATCCCTTCAGCGCTCACGACTTCGCGCTTCCGGATCATACGGATGGTGCGAGGAACGAGTTCCTTTTCGGGAACGAAAGCGCCGGGTTCTCTCCGGGAAACCAGACTGCCGTCGGTGTGGAGTTGGCGGTCGATGAAAGCTTCCCTGGCGAAACGAATGCCTTGTTCCTCCGCGACCCGATGGACCGCCGATCGAGCAAGACCGACGAGCACTAAAGAAGGGTCATAGGCTTTAACGGCTTCGACGAGCGGGATTGCGACGGCTTCATCACGCGCCGCAATCGTGTAAAGCGCCCCGTGGGGTTTCACGTGAGCTAAGTGAAGTCCTCGGACTCTTAGAAAGGCATCCAAGGCTCCCAGTTGGTAGAGGATATCGGTTCGAATTTCGTTCGCGGGAAGGTTCAACTCGCGCCGCCCGAAACCCCGAAGATCATAGAACCCTGGATGGGCGCCTATTTGCAGGCCGAGATTCGCTGCCATCCTTACGGTTTTCTCTATGGTAATTGGATCCCCTGCATGGAAACCGCACGCGATATTTACGGAGGACACATACCGAAAAATCCGTTCGTCGTCTCCCATCGGATAGACTCCGAAACTTTCGCCGGCATCGCAATTGATATCAATGGTATCGGCGGCATTTCGCCACAAAGTATCACCTCATTTTCGAAAAAATATCGTATAATCATATCATACGTTCAATTCTCTAGTTCGGTTAAGAAAACACATCATTGCAACCGCTGAAGACAGGCGTTAAGGAAGGTGCACTATGGGAGAAGAGATTCTATTCTTCGAAATCGAGAGGAAATATCTGTTTTTGTCGCTGGATAAAGCGAAGCGGTTTATCAACGCACCGCGTTTCCGATGGCAAAAGATCGGTATCCTCCAATGGTATCTGGACGAGAAAGATGAACCGGGGGTATCGGTTCGTATACGATTGATGATAGAGGAGACGGCAGAAGGGTTTTCGGAACGATGGGTGATCGGAAGCAAAAAACCCGTTGATGGCAATCCCGAAAAAAGGGTGGAGGTGGAGACCCCCTTCTCGCCCGCGAGCGTGTGGCCCGATCTACCTTACCTAACGGAGGCTTTTCGAAATCGAATCGCGTCGCGTAACTTCGATCGGTATCCCGTTGTTGCCAAGATACGGCACTTATTAGTCGATCCCGCGGACATTGCTCAAGAGGCAAATGTCGTCTTAGATTACTTTTTATACCCAAAGAAGAAGAAAGGGGAACGGGTTTACCTCGAGATCGAACTGAAAAACAGCGATTCGCCGTATCGCGATGAGGAGCGGTTCGAAAAGCTCTTTCAAAGTCTCGAACTATCTTCTTTCGTTCGCGATATCACCGACAAGAAGAATATGACGAACCGAAGTTTAGCCGAAAATGCTTTTAAGAAGACGGAAAAGAAGTACGGGATGGAAAAGGGAGTTTCGGAGATACGACACGCGCTCCCGCAATCGGAGTGCTTTAGCCATTGAGGTCGGAGGGCCCGTCGATATCTTTAATCGAGTCGGAATCGTCTGTTTCAATCCAACGCTGGTACTCCGACAACGGTTTTATAATCGATTTAAGCCCCTGATCGCCGGTAATCGTCAATCCAAGCTCAAAAAAGGGCGAAGGGAAGTAGAGGGGGAAGCCGGGGATTCCTTGGTAACGCGGACGAATAATCCTCTCCGGTTCTTGATCCGCTTTTGAAAAAACGGACCGGATCGTTTCTTCAGAGATAAACGGCATATCTCCCAGAAACAAAAAAATCCCCTCCGCTTCTCGGCGAAGGGCTTCCTTTATCCCCAATTTTACAGACTGCGAGATTCCTTCGCAATAGCGCGCGTTGAAAAAAATCTCGACGCCTTCGGTCAGGTGGATCAATCGCGCGTTAACAGGATTCGCTATGACCAGGACGGGCCAAGGGTCTTTTAAACCTCCGCGCTCGCCCGCGTGTCGGGCTTTTTCGATCACTTGCGCGATAACCGTTCGGCCACTACCCGGTAAAAGCGCGGCGAGCTTGTTTCCGCCAAAGCGTTTTCCTTCGCCCGCCGCGAGAACAATCGAGAGAAACCGATTAGTCTTTGAACCGATAATTCACACCATCCCACTGTATCTTAATATTCGAACCTAAACTAAGAAAGTTCTTCAATTCCGGCACGCGAACGATGAGGTCGAAATAGTCGTCGCTAAAGGCAATGACTTCGACAACTGCCTCCTCTACAAAGTCCGTATCCACCCAGGTATTCTCTTTTTCGTCCAAGAGGAACATTTTTCCGTTGAGGTTCCGGTAGCCTTTGGCGCTTTCGTCCGTGTCATAGGCCTTTTCCAATTCCTCCATCGTCATCGATTGAACCATCATATTTTGCATCTTCGAGGCCTCGAAGGCGCCTTGCCCGGTTTGGCTCAGCGACGGAGCCGGAGCGGCAGAAGTGCGTGTCTGCATATCAAGTTTTAACGTTGCGAACGTATCGACGACGGCCCCTGGATCTTTATCTTGCCTGGCGATTCCATCCAGAATCAGATACGAGGTATAGGGTGTGGGGATTCCGTATTTTTTACTGAGCCGGATGATTTCCTCTCGGACTTCCCTCGTTTCTCCGATCAGCTTTATTTGATTCAGAAGCTCGCTGATTCGCCTGGATGCCCAAAGTTTAGAGATGTACGGGTTATCCTGTTCGCCAAGCATCACCGAATACACATGTTCGTAGAGGATCGGGCCGCTACCGTCCGGAGCGGCGATTTTTCCGCTTATTTTTATCTGCACCTCGCCGTTACCGGAGTAATGCCCGAAAAGTTTCAAAGGAAAGTCTTTGTAGATCGTCAAATTCTTCGAAGGCAGCACGTCCGAAATGTGCGCGTTTTCACCCACGATTTCCACGCGGATGTCTGTCATCAAGGGGTTCGAGACGTTCGCGAACAGTTGGCTGACCTTTGTTTCGACGTTTTCATTTTCATCGACGTAAAAAGCCATCCCGCCCGATTCCTGAGCCAGTAAATCCAGCATGCCCGTGTTCACATCGTAACCGACCCCGAAGATAAACATTTTCGTTCCGGTGCCCCTCGCCCAGGCGATCGCATCGGAAACGATTTTCGAGATGTTTGTGATACCGGACGTCGGCTGGCCGTCAGTTAGGAAGATGACGTAATTATTTTCGTTCTCGTGGTTCGCGAGCGCCGAAATCATCGCGCGCTGCAAGGCTCCGTAGATATTGGTTCCGCCATCGGCTGCCGAGCCATCGAGCCATCTTGACGCGCCTTCGGCTTCACTTTGATCGTACAGTAATCTCAGAAGGTTTTTACGAAATTCCGAAACCATGTCGTTAAATAACACGAGACCAAATCGATCATCCTTGTTGAGCCTCGCCAAAACAAACTGGGCGGCAGCGACCGCTTGTCGATATTTTTGGCCGTACATGCTTCCCGATTTATCCAAGACGACGATCACGTTTTTCTGCATCGTTCCAACGTCCGGATAGTAAGGAAGGATATCCAGCATAAAGGTCCCTTTTCCCGGTTCTTCTTCGTCGTTTACGAAATAGGCTTCGTACTGCCGTTCTCCGTAACCGATAAAGAGGACGAAATCTTGAGAGGGGAACAGATTCTCTTCCGCATAAACGAAAGAGACTGCTTCTTGAGGATGCGGAGTGAAGGCGATCGTATGCGTCGGCGAGTTGACCGTATAGACCAAACGATTCGAGTGGATGAACCCTTCGATCTTGATTTTCCCGATGTTGCCCTTGAGAAGGGCATCGATTTTGAGAGGGTAGACCAACTTATAGTAATCACCGGCTTTGACGACCTCTTGATGATACTCCACCTGTATTTCCCGTTTTTCATAAGGAGCGAACGGGAAGATGCGGATTCGTATCATATTCTTATCGATATACTCCAGCAAAGCCGGGTCTTTTTGCTGCCTGACATAACTTTCATAGAGGGCGCGCGCTTCGTCTCTCTCCATTATCGCACCTTCATAAACGACCCCACCTACTGTCATCTTGAAGTCCGTAACGAAGGTTTGATCCGGAATCGGAAAGAGGTAAACGACCTCCACTGTCGCATTCGATTCATTGTAGAAAACTTCCTGGATCGTAAACCTCGCAATATCCTCCGTGATATCGATACGAACAGTATGCTCCAACATAGAAACTGGGTTTTTTGGGAAAATAACGATCGGTTGCACATGGATTGGTTCGGTATAGGGGATAATCACACCATTCGCGTAAAGTACAGCGGAAAGAAAACCAAAAACCAAAAGCAGTAACCGGAATTTTCTCACATTATCGCCTCCATCTGACAATAGTAAATCACACCGTTACTGACGGGAAAACATTCGAAATAATTGTACCGGGAGGCGAGTTATTCCTTCTGGCCGAAGAAGCCGTCCCCCCACGCATAATCGGCAGGGCATAATCGGTAGTTGGCATCGAAGACGTTCTGTTCGCCGAAAACGGACCCGATAAAGGTCAACCGGGTGTCGACGGCGCATTCATAGGCGGCGAGGCGTATATCCCATTGCTGGTTGCTCTCGAAGAGGTTGTATTTCATTTGGCAACTGGCTTTTCCAGAGAGGACCAACCCGTCTACACTGTTATTCTTAAAGCTGTTCGCGTCCAGTTCGATGACGGTATCTCCTCCTAAGAAGAGGCCTTTGAGGTTCTCGGAAAACAGGTTTTTCTCGACACGGCACGGTTTCTTGCCCGTCAAAAAAACACCGGTTGCGAATCCGCGTACTTCGTTGTACTGTATCACCGTGTCTCCGATTCCCAAAGAGAGAATCCCGTGGCTTGACAGGGAGGCTATTTGGGACTTCAGGAAAGGGCCGTACAAGGTATTGTCACCTAAGAACAGCGTATGGTTGAAGGTGACGGCCCGTATGCCGTCATTGGCTGCCTGTATCGTATTCTCGAAAATACGGGCATTGGACATTGCCAAAGAGATTGCGATCATTCCCCCGTGAATGGTCATCCCTTCGATGATGAGCTCCTGGCAGTTCTCGACCATGATCGTCGGAATCGTTACATCGGCCGGCTTCAACACCACTCGGCCGCGCCCTTCTCCCTTCAAATGCAAGGATTTTTGAAAGCGGATATTTTCGATATAGGTTCCGGAACGGATCAGAATGGTATCTCCGGAAGACGCGGCGAGAACGGCCTTTTTGATCGTGGGATAATCCGCCGCGCCGCCGCCTACCGTTAAGGTCGCCGAAAACGACAGCGTGATCATGAAAAAGGCGAGCGTCAGAAGAACGATCCTCGGATTTCGTAAAAACATACCACCACCCCCTATGACATGCTTTTTGGCGAAGCCAATTGCGTGATTACTGTTTGCGTCGGGAAAGCAAACTCTATCCCTTTTGCTTTGAAAGCCTCCATGATCGCGAGATTTATCCCTTGCTGCGCATCCATATAAACTAGGTAGTCCGATTTATCCACCCAGTAAACGATGTCGAAGTTTAGGCTATAGGCGCCAATGTTTGAAAAGTGCGCTCTGGAAAATCGGAGATCGGGGTTTCGATCGATGATCTCTTTCATGATACCTGGGATTTCCTTCAATTTTTCGATCGGTGTGTCGAAGGGAAGACCCAATTGGAAAAGCGCTCTTCTTTGAACCATCCGTTTGTAATTGCGGATCGACGACTCGGTGAGCAACGAATTGGAGATAACAAGCTGTTCACCCGTCAAGCTTCTGAGCCGGGTGGTCCGCAATCCGATCTTTTCTATCGTCCCCGAATACTCCCCGAAGACGATGTAATCGTCCGGCTCAAATGGTTTATCCAACAAGATCGAGAAGTAACTGAACAGATCGCCCAGTATCTTTTGCGCCGCCAAAGCGACGGCTATCCCGGTGATTCCCAGCCCGGTGATGATACCGTTAATGTCATACCCGAGGCTCTTCATCACCCCGACGATTCCGAGTACCCACACCACGAGCTTACCGATAGCGGACAGGCTTTTTAAACCCTGAATCTGGGCGGTATTCTCAGGGTGTCTGCGACTATAGTTGTCGACGGCGAACGCGATCGTTTCGGTAAAAAAACGGATGATGGCGACGGTCACCAGAATCGAACCGATCCCGTTCACGATCTCCCGCCAAGATTGCGGCATATCGATCGGGACAAGCGCGATCACGAAGATCAAATAGTAAAAGACGGGGAAGATCGTTTTCCCAAGGATCGAGCTCATATAGGAAAAGATCGGTCTACCGGTCTTTTCTCCGATAGCGCTCAGCGTTTTGGCAACCCAACGTTTGCCGATGCCCATCACGATCACGCTCGCGATGACGATCGCGATCGCGATCAGGTATTCATAGACGGGGTTGCCTAAGAATTGAACGGTAAAGATCTTCTCCATCATCGGTTACTCTCCTTCTTCCCATAGGGTATCGAATAAATCGGTATGGATTCTCCTTTGAGTGGGTTCCTGAAAACGCAAGACCGTCTGGCTGGGCAGTCTTCCTGTCGGGTAGACCGTGCCAAAGACTTTCTGAAGCCCGTTCCGATCACAAAGCCTGAAAGGAACCTGGTTCATCAATTGGTCCTTCGTTTCTTCCTCGAGGAAAAAGAAAATGGAAAGGTCCGGGTACCTGCCTTTGACTTCCTCCGTAAAGGAGTCTAACGGCGACTTTTCCCAAAAAATGGGGACTGCCTCAGTCAGGGACTTGGATTTTTCCGAATCCTCCAGGAATTCGCGAATGAGGGTGACGGCGCTGAAATAGTTCGCCTGATCCAGTTCTATCAAACGGTCGATAGAAACGGGCCCCGTCAGTTCGATCGTTTTCTTGAGCCAATCCAACTGAACGGAATAGTAAGCGCGCAAATAAGGCGCGAATTCCTCCCAAAGGGCCTTTTCGGGACCGGTTTTACGCGTTAGCGCCAGAATCATTTCAAGATCGGAGCGAATCCCGTGAAAGTTACCCGCGGTTGCGAGAATATTGGCTCGTATGCTTCCGATTCCCGGTATCTTGGTGATAAGGCTATAGAGAGGCGAAATGCCGAACGTCAAAGATCGGCGGATCCGCTCCAGGTAGCCGGGCGGGCAGAGATCCCAAAACCCGTAGCGGGCGCCTTGTTCGTAGAAGCTACAGATCAAATCCACGTCGTAAGGTAAGGATCCGACCCACGCCGGCGGTTTCTGCCT
>CAZMHO010000001.1:71356-80204 GCA_964566085.1 uncultured Thermotogaceae bacterium
AAGGAGACCGCTTCCGGGTTCAAAAGGTAAGAAGCGGTCAAGCGCCCTAAGCGGGATAAGCGGTTGTCCCCCTCGACCATCCCGATCTCTTGAAGACGCGAGACGGCTTTTTGTATAATCCGCTCTTTAAAGCGTCCTTTAAAATGGGTAAAGTTGAAATGCGCTTCATTAACGGAAAGAACACCGAGCGAAAATAACTCGACCATTCCTAACAGTTTTGTTTCATTATCAGGATGGAACGTGGCGTAATGACGGGTGTACAGTTCATCCAACGCCGTAAAGGCTTTGTCTAAAGTCGTCACGAATGCGTCGGACAACCCCCTTTTTAGGAGAGACTTCAGAATGGCGGCTGTCTTTTCTCCGGTAGTGCCGGTGGCATAAAAAACCCTTCCGACGCCTCTTTTGGTAAACCCTTTCCGCCCCGCTCTCCCTTCGAACTGGAGCAGGTCGATCAAGACCGGCCAAATCTTGTCTTCCTGATACATCGAATATTTGACGAAGATGACGATGTCATCCGCGGGCGAATTGAAGCCGTAAGCCAGCGTTTGGGTCGAGATTAAGATTGAAATGCCGCCATCAACGGCTTTGAACGCGGTTTCGATCTCTTTTTTCTCTTCGACTGGAATGTCCGCATTGTGAAACGCGACGGCCGGTTCGGATTCCAACCTCGGTTTGATATACGGAACGGTTTCGTTCATTGCCCGATACCCTAGTCTTTCGAAGGCGCATAGAAGATCCCAACCGGTTTTTTTTGAGGGGACGATGATCATCGTTTTCACCTGTTGCGCTATGTTCTCCGACAGAAAGGCTTGTTTCATCTGTTGGATGGAGGTTTTCGCGCTTTTTCGCGTTGGCAAAGCCAAACTGACGAAGGTACGCTCTAAGGGGATAGGGCGCCAGGAGCTTTCTATCAACAAATCGGCTTCCACCCACTCGGCTAATGAAAGGGTATCGGGTATCGTTGCGGAAAGAAGCAGCAGTTCGCGACGATCGCCGAGCAATTGAACGAGAGTCTCCTCATAAACGATTCCCCGCGTATCCTGCATGAGCATATGAGCTTCGTCGATGATGACAAACTCCGTTGATTGAACCCACGGGCTATTCGAATGACGAGCAGCCAAAAAGGCTTCGGGTGTGGCGATAACCATATCGAAGTCTTCTTTGACATCCATCTTGCTCTCTCCCGTTCGCAGATAGACCTTGAGCGGCTTGGTCCGGATGTCTTGAAAGATCTGTCTGGCTAAAGCGCGTGTGGGCGCGACATATAAGGTTTTTTTCACGCGTTTTCCCTTTTGGAACGCAGCTAAAAATGCAATCACCGTCTTCCCGCTTCCGGTCGGCGTGGAGATGATCGTATTCTTTCCCCGATAATGGGAAATGAAGGCGGTCTGAACGGGATTTAACCAAAAGGGAGCCAGATCTCCCAGCAACGCGCGTCCGTCGACCGACTCGACTCGGCATTTTTCATTATTGACGAAGATATCGTAGGGAGAATGGTCGTTCTTTTCGGGGACATAGATGCTGATCATCCTTTACGCCTCGCTTTTCAATCTTGACAAACTCAATTATACCTCATAAGTCCGCGATCGAAACGTTTAGCCAGTCGAGAGAACGGGACTTCCGAAGGGTTCTTTTTCGAAAGGCGGGCTTCGGAACGCGGCTGAATTGCTTCGAAGAGGATACGTAGCGTGTTACACGGTTAACTGTAATTGTATTTTAGAAATGAGAAGGGCACTTGCAATTTATCCGTAAATATGTTAAAATTTATCAGAAACCGTCTATCATAGGGATGCACAAAAATAGAAAGGAGAAGACCCAACGTGAAAAAGAAAATATTAGTAGTAGATGACGAACCCTCGATTGTGGAGCTGCTAACCTATAATCTGAAGAAAGAAGGATACGAGGTTCTAAAGGCGTATAACGCCGAAGAGGCGCTGAATCTTGCCGATACGGACGATGAGATCGACCTGTTCGTAATTGACGTGATGTTGCCCGATGTGGATGGATTTGACGTGACGCGGAAGATTAGAGCGCACGAAAAGCATCAGAACAAGCCGATTATCTTTTTAACCGCCAAAACCGACGAGTTCGACAAGATCTTAGGTTTGGAGTTGGGCGGGGACGATTATGTGACAAAACCGTTCAGCGTTCGGGAAGTGATGGCCAGGATCAAAGCGATATTCCGAAGGATTCAGCGTTCCATGGAGCAGACCGTGGAAAGACCCAAGAAGATTGTTGTCAAAGACCTTGAGATCGATCTTGAGCGGTACGAGATTAAAGTGCGCGGGGAAGTGAAAAATCTGACGCCTTTAGAGTTCGAGTTGCTCCGCTACTTGGCTGAAAACGAAGGTAAAGTATACTCTCGCGATGTCTTGCTCGATACCCTTTGGGGCTATGATTACTACGGGGATACGCGCACAGTGGACGTCCACGTCCGACGCTTGAGAACCAAAGTGGAAGAAGATGCCTCGAACCCGAAATATATTATCACCGTTCGCGGAAAGGGATACAAGTTTAAAAACCCGGGAAAAGAGTCTTAATCTCGCAAAGGGCGATAAAAAAAACCGGGAATTCCCGGTTTTTTTGCCCTATACGGCCTGTTCCGTTTAGAAATTGAGATCAACTTTCGGAACCTCTTTTTCGGCTTCAGGGATCTTGAAGAAGTCGAACATTTTGAAGTTGAACACTTTCGCGATGAGGTTCGCGGGGAACTGCTCGATCGCCGTGTTATATTTCATGGTAATGTCGTTATAGAACTGTCTGGAGTAGGAAATCTTGTTTTCCGTATTCGATAACTCTTCTTGCATGGACATTACGTTTTGATTGGCTTTCAATTCCGGATAATTTTCGACAACGGCCAGTAGTCTGCCCAATACACCGGAAACCTCTCCTTCTGCGTCCATCCTTTCCTTTTGGTTCGACGCGCCCAGCGCTCGCGCTCGCGCGTTCATCACTTTTTCTAATGTGTCACTCTCAAACTTCATGTACCCCTTAACCGCATTAACAAGATTAGGAATCAAGTCGGAGCGGCGTTTCAGCTGCACATCGATTTGGCTCCAAGAATTTTCGACTTTCTTGCGTTCGGCGACCAGCTTGTTATAGGTGGCGATAACCCATAATAGAACCACGGCAGCAACAACTAATACAATCACCCAAACCATGTTTTCATCCTCCTTTGCGCATTTCTACCGATTATATCACAAGAGAACACGATAACGACTGCATCCGCAGGCTCTTCTCACTGGCTAAAGAGCGGATCGACACATTCGATGATTTCGGGAAGCTTCCCGTATAGAAGTCTTTTCGCAACTGAGGGAAACACCTTTTCGGAATCAAAATGAGGTAAGAGAATGGCTTTGATCCCTCTATCCTTCAGTGCGAGCAGATCATGGTAGTTTAAATCTCCGGTAATGTAAAGATCGAGATCGCCGGGAAGCGACGGAATCAAAGACCTCCCAGACCCGCTGCAGATACCAACTGTCGAAATTTTCTCGTCAAGGTTTCCCACTATTTGAAGACGGGCATTATCCGTTGCCTCCTTGAAACCCTCAATAAAGGAGCGAAAGGTTTGCTCTTTGACGGTTCCGTACCTTCCGAGCCCATAACCGCGCCTGCGTTGGGGTTCGACCTCTTCCAAAATATCGTAAGCGACCTCCTCATAGGGGTGGGCGCGAATGACCGCTTCGATCAGGGCCTCTAAGCGACGTTCTTCTACAAGGCTTTCGATTTTCACTTCCTCCACTTTCTCCAAACCGTTGAGATGGCCGATAAACGGGCGCGCCCCGTCTAAAGGGCGGAAGGTGCCGATTCCGGCGCTGGAAAAGGTACAATCGGAATATTTGCCAATTGCGCCGGCTCCGTTTGAGAACATCGCGTTCCGAACAGCTTCGGCGTGTGTCTTGGGTACGAAAATCTGTATTTTGAACATTTTTTCCCGGTAGGTTGTCAGAATCGGTCTGACACCCTTAAGCGCCAGCTTATCCGACCAGTAGTCGTTGATTCCGCCTGGGGCGATGTCGGCCGGTGTATGCGATGCGTACACGGTGATTTTGCTTGAAACAGCTTCGATGATGATCCTTCCCAGCGCCGTATCTGAGTTGATGGCGTGACACGGGAGATACAGAAGCGGATGATGCGATAGGATGAATTGGCATTCCGCTTCTTTCGCTTTTTGAACGATCGATTCGGTTATGTCCAAAGTCACCAATACGCGCCCAACACGCCCGTCGAACGGGCCTACCTGCAAACCGCAGCGATCCGTTTCTATTGCCAATTTCGGGGGAAAGACCTCTTCGATCGCTCTGATTATTTCGCTCGAGTTCTGCGTATCGCTCACTCCCTCTTTTCAAAATCACTTAGTGGGTAAAACGGAACCCGCTTGGTGATTTTTCTTCTGCAAGAGCCGTTTTCAGACGATCCAACGCCTCGACAAGCGTGCTCCGCGGACATCCGATATTGAACCGCATGTGTTGCTCGCCTCCGGGCCCGAACACAACGCCCGAATCAAGACCCAGAGAGGCCTTTTCGATAAACCAACGACGTAAGCACGGGTCGTCTTTGTCCAACGCCGTGCAATCGAACCAAAGCAAAAAGGTTCCGTCCGGCTTACGGCACTTTATTTGAGGAATCTGACTTTCGAGGAAAGCTAAGGAAAAATCGATATTTTGCTCAAGATACGGCAAAAGGCGATCGAGCCATTCTTCACCTTCATTATAGGCTACTTCGAGACCTAAGATGCCAAAGACGTTTCCCATCCCGATCCCATTGGTGTTCAAACGGCGCTCGAATTCGGCGAACAGCCTTCTGTTAGGAATAATGACAGCGGAGCTGACCAAGCCGGCAATATTAAAGGTTTTACTGGGAGCGATGAAGGTGAGGGTTCTTTCTCGTATCGGATGCGGGGTTCGTTGCGCCTCTAGCGTAAGTGACGCGATGGGGATATGGCGGTGAGGGGCATAGACGATATCTTGATGGATCTCATCGGAAAGGACGATCAAATCCTTTTCAATACATATCTGAGCGAGTGTCTCAAGCTCACCGGACGTCCAGACGCGACCGACGGGATTGTGCGGACTGCAGAGAATCAGTATCTTCGTGCTTTCGTCGATCTTTTTGACCAGATCCTCGAAATCCATCGTAAACCCCCCCGCTTCTCTCTTCAGAGGGTTAACAACCAGCTGTCGCCCGTTTCCGATGACGGCGTCATAAAACGGGCGATAGACGGGCGGTTGGATTATGACCTTGTCTCCGGGATGCGAAAGCGCCTGTATGGCTGTATTGATACCGCTCACGATTCCGGGGCAGCAACTGATCCATTCCCGCTGTACTTGCCATCCGTGGCGTCTTTTTTCCCATCCGATGATGGCATCAAAGAACGCGGCGGTTTTTCCGGTATATCCGAAAATGCCGTGGTCTACTCGTTTCTTGAAGGCATCGATAATCGGTTGCGGACAGCGAATGTCCATGTCAGCTACCCAAAGAGGTAGGATATCGCCCTTCCCGAAAACCTCCTGCCTTAAGTCCCATTTTACGCTGCTTGTGCCTTCTCTGCTGATAACTGTGTCAAATGATTCTTCGATCATTTCTGTTCCTCCGAATCTATAAAGGTGTATGGCTTCCGACGTCTGCGAAAGCGCGCGGAATAGAGTTTCGTAGCCCTTCTTTAAGCTTGCTGTACCAAATCCGGATTACTCTGCTTCCTCTAGGTTTTCCGGAGGCGTATCCTGAACTTGGGCCGCTTCTTTCTCGAGAATCCTGTCCACTACGTTTTCGAGTTTTTCTTTGACGATCGGTTTGACATAGTATCCGTCACATTTGTGCCGATAAGACTTGGAGATGTTTTTCAAATCCCCTAAGGCCGTGATCATCAATACTTTGCTCTTTGTCAGATTCTCCTTCCGTTCGACTTTTCGTATGCGGCTCAAGACCTCCTGCCCATCGAGAGAGGGGACCATGATGTCTAAGCAAATCAGGTGGAAGGGGTTTTTTTGCCTGGCGCTTTCTTCATATAGCTCGACCGCTTTCATTCCGTCTTCAGAGACGGTGACTTCGCCATATTTCATCAGTATTTTTTCGAGCAACTTTCCTGTCACGAGGTCGTCCTCTAAAATTAGAACTCTCATTTGAAACCCCCTTCGGAAACATTGAAAAATTATACCACAAACCCTTGGTTTCAAATCAGATAATTTTCTTAAATAGTTGATTTTATGTAAACAAAAGATTGAGCAATGTTGAGGTATCCTCGTCCTAAGCATGGGACGCAAAGGCCTTTCTGCGAGAGAGCGCCTACCCTTTCCTTGCTAAACTCGCAGGACGAAGCGTTTTCATTTTTGTGAGAAGAGCCTTTCCCCCAAAAGACCGCGGAGCCCGTAAGGTTCTGAATCTTATCTGGAAGAGTCGCGCTATCATAAATGGGGTAATTGGGCTCAGCAATTGAAAACCTTGATGACGCATAAAAAAGCTAACCGCCCAGGAATAAGTGTTCCACCAGTATCTTGGTCCCGATGCCGATCAACGCGACGCCGCTTAACAGAACCGCTTTCAGACCGATCTTCGCGCCGATTTTTGACCCTCCGACAACCCCCACGAAAGAGAGGACGAAGGTCGAAAAGAATGCGATCGTAGCCGGAAGCCAGATGGGTTCCGCGATCAAAGACAGCGCGATCCCCGCCGCTAATGCGTCGATACTCGTGGCCAAAGCGTACAAGACCAGTGTGGAAAGCTTTGAAAGATCTTTTCGGACAGGACATGTCGGACTCCTTTTGTATTCCAGAATCATACTGATTCCGATGTAGAGGAGCAAACCGAAGGCGATCCAATGGTCGAATCGCTGAATCGCGATGCGAAACAGCGATCCGGCGTACCACCCGATCACAGGCATTAGGAATTGAAAAGCGCCGAACACAAAAGCGACCCTAACGGGTTGTTTCAATTTAATTTTCGATAGGGACGTCCCGTAGCATATGGCTACGGCAAAGGCGTCGAAGGCTAAGGTGATCGGGATGACGAGGGTATCCATCATTTCGGCTTTTCCAACCGCTCGAAAGTGAGCTTTCCATCCATTACGACAATAAACGTAAAGATCTCGTCGTCATCGTAGGAAATCGAGAGGTTGCATTTGGTTTCCAGTTGATCTTGCAACCGTTGCCTGTCCGAATCCGAATCACCGGGGACGCCTTCTTCAAAACCGAAGGACGGGTTCGAAGAGTGAAAAAATGAAACGGAGGCCCCTTGCTGCTGCCACCGTTTGAGAAAAGCGAGAAACAGCATCGCGGTCGATTCGTCCTCAAAGGTTTCGACGAGTTGCAGATGGTCAAGTGTCCGATCGGGTCCTTTCCGCGCATAGACGCTCCATACGCCTTCGCGAAGCTGGGCGACTTCGAAAGCTTCGACCTCCTCAAAAAGGATACGATCGTTCACACGATTAATATAAAGCATCCCGCTCCACCTGCTTCCGCTTGTTTTATACCTACAAATTGATCAAGGATTTGCAGAGTTCCAACCCTTCCAGCGCATCTTTCGCATAGCCAGAGCATCCAAATCGTTCGGCCAGTTCTTTGTTTAAGGAAGCGCCTCCAGCGATGACCGGCTTGCGTATTCCGTTTTCTCGGAGTTCGCGGATGACGGTTTCGATTTCACCGATGGTCGTCGTCATCATCGCCGACAGGCCGATGATATCCGGCTCACTTTCTTTCGCTTTCGCGATGATTTTTTCGGCGGGGACGTCCTTTCCTAAATCAATGATCTCGAATCCCCCGCTTTTTAACACCGTACCGACGATATTCTTACCGATATCATGGACGTCTCCTTCGACTGTGGCCAATAAAACTTTGCCTTTATAGATCAGATCGCGGTCGAGTTTTCGGTTAACGAAGTCGAATATTCCGCATACGGTATCCGAAGCGAGCAACAACTGAGGTAAATAGATTTCGTTCTTTGCGTAAAGCTGTCCTAAGTCTTCCATACTTTTTCCCAAATAGTGCTGACTGACTACCAGAGGCGGATGTTCACGCAGCAATTCGTCCACCAAAGCCTGCAATGCCTCCCGGTTTCCGGATAACATAGCCGCCAATATCGGGTCCGCGATCTCTGGCGTTCGGTAGCTGTTTTCCTCTACCCCCGCAAGGGACAGCGCACCCGGCAATATTTTCCGAATCACTTCGTCACCCGGATTCAAGATCGCTCCTGAAAGCCCTTTTTGGATGGCTTGCGCCAAGAAAGCGCCGTTAATGCCCGAACGGTTTGGCAAACCGTAGCTTAAGTTCGAGAGCCCTATCGAAGTCATGAAGCCTCTTTCCGTAAGTGCCTCGATAACCTTCGCGGTCACCGTCGGGTCTTTTCCTGAAGCCATCGATAGAACCAGCGGGTCGACCAGGATTCGGTTCTTAGAAATGCCATTTTCTTCCAAGACGCGTATTCCTTCAATCGCCGTTTCGACTCTCTCTTCAACGGTTTCGGGGATTTCTTTTCCCATCGCCAATAGTATGAGCATCCCTCCGTATTTTTTCAAGAGGGCGATTTTATTTTCGAGGCTTTTGGGCGTTACTTTCGCCGAGTTGATCAACGGTCTGCCCGGATACTCTTTCAAAGCGCACTCGAGATACTTGCTCGTCTGAATATCGAAGGAGATCGGAATCGAAGAGCGTTTATCCAACTCGCACACAACTTCCGAAAAGGTGGTTTCATCGAGATTTTTTTCGATCCCCAGGTTCAAATCCAGAACGACCGCGCCTTCCTCTGCTTGACGCTGGGCTTCTAACAGAAGGCGACTCCAATCCTTTTGCCGGATTTGCTCCTGGAAGGTCTTTTTCGATGCCGGGTTGATACGTTCTCCGATAGAGAGGAACGG
>CAZMHO010000001.1:80214-84334 GCA_964566085.1 uncultured Thermotogaceae bacterium
GAACGTGGTTTTTGTTTGGTCTTTTTACTTCATTATTTCGATTCCGGCATGATACGTTCTCCGAGAGAGATGATTGGACTTACTGGGGACAGGACGGTTCGAGAGCTCAGATAGCAGCTCTGATCCTTTTCAACGCGCGTTTTAGCGCGAGAGCGATCCAATGCTTGCCGCATCAATCGGATGTGCTCGGGTCCTGTACCGCAGCACCCTCCGATGATCGACGCGCCGAGTTCGATGAAATCGGAGGCAAAAAACGCGAAAGACTCCGGGCTAAGGTCATAAGAGAGGCGATTACCGTCATAAACGGGATTCCCCGCGTTCGGTTGTATGCAGAGCGGTTTTTGGCAAACGCGGGCCAACCGCTCGAAGACTGAAACGCTCTGATCGGGCGTTAAGGTGCAGTTTATCCCAATCACATCGACATCCAAATCTTGGATCGACACGGCGTAGTTTTCCACGGAAGTGCCGGTGATGCTTCTCCCGTCGGCTTCGAACGTCATATTGACGATTAAGGGCAAATCGGAACTTACCTCTCTTACCGCCCTTATCGCCGCTTTCAATTCCTTTATGTCCGAAAAAGTCTCAAGGAGAAATCCGTCGACACCTTCTTCATATAGGATCTCAGTTTGGCGCCGGTAGGTTTCGACGGCCGCGTCGAAGGTGAAGGACCCCAAAGGGAAAACGAACTCCCCCGTCGACGATAGATTTCCAAAGACGAGGGCGGAGCGCCCCGCCGCCCGTTTCGCGATTTGAACCCCCAAGCGGTTGAAGCGTTCGCAGTCGCTTTCGAACCCGAGCGCCTTAAGCTTTCTTGGATTTGCGCTGAAGGTATTGGTCGAAAGCAAATCCGCGCCGCACGCGACATATTCCTGCTGCAGCGCCGCGACCACCTCCGGACGAGTGACATTGTACCTCTCCGCGGGGCTTTCGCGATACCCGCGTAGCAGAAATTGGACACCGTAGGAGCCGTCCAGCAAGTGGCAGCGTTCCTCCAGCGACGCCAGGAAGGTTTTTCGATTCATCGTTCCTCCACGTTACGAAATCGCCTCGCTTAACCGGCAGATTTCGATAATCTGTCTGCTTTTATTCATCGTATACAGATGGATATGTTTCATTCCTTGCTCTCTCAGGTTTCTTATCTGCGCGGCTGCGTGAGCGACGCCCACTTTCTCGAGGTCAACGGGATCCTGACCGTACCGGTCTATTTCTTCTTGCAGAGAAGAGGGGATTGAGGTGGAAGAGAGGCTTAGAATCCTTTTCAGGTTCGTATTCCTAAGGATCGGCATAATCGCCGGTATGATCGGCTGGGAGATACCAGCGGATCGGGCTTTATCCAAAAACCGATAATAGCTGTCATTGCGATAAAAGAGCTGTGTGATAAAAAAGTCCGCACCCTCCTCTGCCTTTTTCTTTAAGTAGCGGATCGACAGGTCGACGTCCATCGCTCCGGCATATCCCTCCGGGTAGGCCGCCGCTCCGATACAAAATCGTCCGTCTCGCTTCACAAAATCGATTAGATCGAAAGCGTAGCGGAATCGGTCCGATTGATTATCGGGGAAAATCAGATTCGGAGGGATATCTCCGCGCAGAGCGAGTAAGTTCCGAACCCCTAAATAATAAAGCTGATCCAGCAAATCGGCGATATCCGAACGGAGATATCCGACGGCGGTGACATGCGAAAGCGCGCGATACGCGCCTTGAATCAGATGACCCGCAATCGAAAGCGCGCGTTCGCGATTGTATCCTCCCGAACCGTAAGTAACGCTGACGAAGGTGGGATTGATTGCTTTCAACCGGTCGATCGTCCGGAAAATCATCTCCAACGTCTTCTCCAGATCGGGTTTTGGAGGAAACACCTCTATCGAATAAGACGGTCTGTCGCTTTGCAAGGTATCGACGATGCGTTCGCTCATAGCTCCTCCCACTTAGATATCAAGAATACCAACCGATCATTGAGATCGTCGTTTTTCTAGGAATAAGGATACCGGTAGACGGGATGACCCGTATCTGATCGCCCAACGGGTCTCCCTCCTCAGATTTCAGATAGGCCAGAGCCTCGCGGTTCTTGCGGATATCCACCTCTCCATATCCGGGCGAAAAACGGCGGGTTCCGTTCTGTCCTTCGCGGATTGCGGCGTCGAAACGGTCGTTGATCCCTTCGAGCGCCTCTGAAGCCCACGCGTCCAACAATACGGGTTCCAGGCTTTTTTCTTCGGCGAAGTCCCGTTGTATCGCTTCATCGATCCGAAGACCTAAGGTCGCGACGAATAGTGTGACGCGGACAGTTTTGAAAAACGATTCCGGAAGAATCCCGAGCGGTTCAAACGCTTGCTTGGACTCCGTTTTATAGAACAAAAACGGTTCGATTAGCCTGAGAGCCCGCAGATGCGTTTTCCCAATATATTCCCTCATTAGGGATGACAACGAGAAGGCGTTCCCTTTGAACCCGGCCCTCAAAAGGAATCGTCGCCTGTCCGGCACGACGCTTTCTTTATGGAATTCGAAAAATGGCATCGATCACCTGATTTACGGATCAAGGTTGAAAAACGATGAATACAAGTAGTATAGCATAAAAGGGTGGGCGACGCTCATCACCCGCATCTTGACATTTTTTACTCCTGCGTGGAGTAACCGACCGGGATGTTCGAAGTATCCTGTTTTTATGAAACGGATATCTTACGATCCGATTTCGTGTAAAAAGTAGTATAATTTGAGCGTTAGAAAACCAAATCGTAAGGGGGTAGGGTAAGATGTTTAAGGAGTTTATGACTTTTATTAAGCGTGGGAACGTCATCGACCTCGCGATCGGTATCATTGTTGGCGGGGCGTTCGGAAAAATCGTCAGTTCTTTCGTCAACGATATCATTATGCCTCCTATCGGTCTTTTGATAGGCAACGTCGATTTCTCAAACCTGTTTATCAGTTTGAACGGCACATTCTACCGGTCTTTAGCGGAGGCGAAGGCTGCGGGCGCCCCGACGATGAATATCGGGCTGTTCTTAAACAACGTTATCGATTTCCTAATTATCGCCTTCGTAATCTTCCTGGTCGTCAAGCAGCTCAATAAAATGCAAAAAGCCTCGGAAAAGCCGGCCGCGCCTGTTGCCCCGACTACCAAAGAGTGTCCCTACTGTTTCTCACAGATTCCGATCAAAGCAACCCGCTGCCCCAACTGCACCTCTGATCTTCAAAAACAAAAAGCATGAGAATCGCCGCGATCAAACGCAAAGAATGATAAACGATTCCGTTTCGTGTTCGGGGAGTGCGACACCGGGTAAACCATACCGTTTTTAATCCGAGGCGTATCCCGAGTTAGCCGCGCAGTCGGAATCATTCAGGGATAATTGTGTTATAATCCGCCTTAGGATCACTAAAGGAGGGATATTGTGGAAATTCGCGTAAGCATTAACGGCACGGCAAAAATTTGGAATGTGGAACCGGGCGAACTGCTTGTCGATGTCCTCCGAGATAACGGGTATAGAAGCGTAAAAAAGGGATGTGGCAGCGCGGATTGCGGAACGTGCACCGTTTTGCTCGACGGACGCGCCGTACTGTCCTGCTCCGTTTTCGCGGCGTCGGTCGAAGGAAAGACGATAGAGACGTTGGAGGGATTAGGGTCTGAACAGCAATTGCACCCCATCCAGCAGGCGTTCTTGGATGCCTCCGCTTTTCAATGCGGCTTTTGCGCGCCGGGTTTAATCATGGCCACCAAGGAGTTGCTCGAGAAGGAGTCATCACTAACGGAAGAACAGATCAAACACGAGCTTTCAGGCAATCTCTGCCGGTGTACCGGTTACGAAAACCAGGTAAAAGCCGTCAGCGGATTGATGGACAAAGAACGCGAAGGGAAGTGAGCCGATGCCGATCAATCCCGCGAGATTCAGAACCGTCGGCCAAAACAAGGAAAAGGTGGACGCGCGTGGTCTTCTGAGAGGAAAACCCGTGTTTACGGAGGACTACTTCCCGAAAGGCGCCTTAGTCGTGAAAATCGCCCATTCTCTGCACGCGCACGCCCTCATCAAACACATTGACAAATCCGCCGCCCTGGAGATACCCGGGGTAGTCGACATACTGACCTATGAAGATATTCCACGTATCCCGTATACTCGCGCGGGGCAGG
>CAZMHO010000001.1:84601-89003 GCA_964566085.1 uncultured Thermotogaceae bacterium
GTCCGGTGCAAGTGGAAACCAGTTACTACTATCCGAAATCCCAGCAAGTCGCTTTGGAAAACCACTGTACCTACGCTTTTCTGGACCCCAAAGAACGGCTGACGATTATCTCTTCGACACAGGTTCCCTTTCACGCCAGAAGGATCCTGTCGAAAATTCTGCAAACCCCTCCCGGAAAGATACATGTTATAAAACCCAGGATAGGTAGCGGTTTTGGCTCCAAACAAGGCATCATCACGGAAGGGTATGCCGCTTTGGCCTGTTTGAAGACGGGTAAACCGGTTTGCCTCTCTTTCGATCGTGAAGAAACCTTTATAAACACCTACACAAGACACGATATGCGGGTGACTGTTCGGATCGGCGCGGAACTGGACGGGCGGGTGACCGTCATCGACATGTACGCGCTCTCGAATACGGGCGCTTATGGCGACCACGCGCTCACCGTCGCAATGGTTTGCGGATCGAAGACACTGCCGTTATATAACAAAGTGGAAAGCGTCCGGTTCGTCGCGGATGTCGTCTACACCAACTTGCCCAATGCCGGCGCTTACCGCGGTTACGGCGCTCCTCAGGGATTGCTGGCTCTGGATGGCGCGCTCGACGAACTGGCTGTCCGACTCAATCGAGATCCGCTGGAAATTAAAGCCATCAACTCGATTCGCCAGGGAGAAACCTCTCCGATCTTCCAAATTATGGGCGAAGGCCGGGAAGGCGTCCCGCAGGTTGCCAAAAGCTGCAAATTGGGCGAATGTATCGACATCGGCAAGAACGCCTTCGACTGGGAAAAGAAGCGAACAGGATACGGCTGGGAAAACCGGACGGCGGAAACGGCGCGCGGCGTCGGTTGCGCTTTGGCGATGCAGGGTTCCGGAATCGCGAAAGTGGATATGGCCTCCGCTACCCTCAAAATGAACGACGACGGCACTTTCAATCTGTTGGTAGGGGCGACGGATTTAGGAACCGGATCGGATACGATCTTAAGTCAAATCGCAGCAGAAGAACTGCAAATTCCCGTCGAAAAGATCGTCGTGTATTCCTCGGATACGGATGTGACGCCCTTCGATGTGGGCGCATATGCCTCCAGTACAACCTACGTGTCCGGGAATGCGGTCATCAATGCAGCCAAAAAAGTAAAAGCCTCGATGGTCAAAGCCGCCGCCGGGATATTCGGGACAGAGGAGAATACGGTTGAGATCTCGGACGGCTGCGTTAAGAATCTCAAGGACGGAAAAACCCTGACCTTCGCGGAGTTTTGCACACTCTGCTTTTACGGGGCGAATCATCAGCAAATCTGCGAAACGGGGTCTTTTGTCGGTGAAGAATCGCCAATACCCTTTATGGCGACCTTCATGGAGGTCGAGATCGACTTGAAAACAGGGAAAGTGACTCCCGTCGAAACGATCAGTGTCGTCGATTGCGGCACGGCCTTGAATCCCGCGCTCGCGAAAGGGCAGGTGGAAGGGGCGACCTTGCAGGCGTTAGGCACGGCCCTTTTCGAGGAACTCAAGTTCAGCGATACGGGGAAGCCGATCAACGCATCGTTGTTCCGGTATAAGATACTCGATCGATGCAGCTTTGGAAAGGTAACAGCGCTGTTCGTAGAAAGTTATGAACCGACGGGGCCTTTTGGGGCGAAAAGCGTTTCCGAGATCGGCATCGATACGCCGACAGTCGCTCTCCTCAATGCGGTCTATCATGCGACCGGGATTCGGTTTCACCGCTTGCCGCTACGCTCCGAGACCGTTTATCGCGCTTTGAAAGGATCCCGGCAAGAGGACTCGTAAGACCGGCGATACCGTCATTATGCTGCTAAGGAGGAGTTTTTTTGGCGCTGCACAAAGCGTTTGATCGGAAAGTGGCAGTCACCGGCGGGTTTGATCTCGGTTTGATCCGCGTAGTCGGGGAGAAGTCCAAAGCATTCAACGCGGGCCTTTGGCGTCGTGATCGATTCGAGTCTGCCAACGATATCAAGAGGCGCGGAAACGACGGTCTATACCATCAAAGGGTTGAAGAAAGAAACACAGAAAACACTCGAAACAAAGGCGGAGTTCCGATTCGAGAAGCGATGAAGGCTAAGCGCGTTCCTCATCGGCAAGCTTTTCCATTGGAGTGAGAGGGCTGTGTTACTACAGGTATGTTCCGTCCAAACTCATCCGATTAACGGGGAAATCGAAAAAAACCTGCAATGCGTGGAAAAGATCGTCGAGTCGATTCCCACGGCTTTTGACCTCTTGCTCCTGCCAGAGTTATTTTCTACCGGTTACTTTATGGATCAAAAGCTGCTCGATCTGATCGAACGTTTCCAAAGCGTCACGGAAAGCTGGTTGGAAAAAAAGAGCAAACAATGGCAAGTTTTTGTTGCCGCCGGGATCGGGCGCAAATCCGACGATCATTTTCATAACGCTTTAGCTATGTACGATCGCGGAGCGTTTAAGGGTTATTACGATAAGACGCATCTGTTCCGCGAAGAAAAGCGGTTTTTTGCTCCCGGTGACCGCCTCGCCATCGCAGAGATATCAGGAGTTAAGGTGGGGTTTTTCCTTTGCTATGAGATCGGGTTTCCGGAAATTCACCGCGCCTACGCGAAGCGCGGCGCATGTTTGTTGGCGGGGTCATTCGCTTTTGGAAAACGCAGGAGTCGTTATTATGATGCCTTTTCCTTGGCCAGACCGATAGAAAACGGCGTGTTCATGGCGACTTCCTGCTTGTGCGGTGATTATCCCGATCATGACTTCAACGGCCACTCCCGTATCGTGACGCCAAATGGGATAATCTTGGCCGACGCGCTCGATCGGGAAGGGTGGATACTTGGGTCGATCGATTCTTCCGCTGCGGTCGACTATCAAACCCGAGAGGGACTGGACGCAAACGCCTATCTTACGAACTTACGCGAAGGAGTAGCGCATGACATCCAATCACTATAAGATGTTCATTACCGATCTGGACGGAACGTTGCTTGACGACAGGAAAAATATACCGGAAGCCAATATGCTGGCGCTTAAGAAACTATTGGATCACAATATCTATATTACTGTTTTTACGGGGAGGAACTATCATTCCGCCAAACCGTTTATCGATGCGCTTGGTATCGAAATCCCCGTTGTTTTCCAGAACGGCGCGTTTATTATGAACCCGCGATCGCGTGAGGTGCTCTACCAATCGCTGCTGCCAAATCCAGAAGCGTTGTCCATCACCGAAACCGCGTTTGCGTCAGGGTTTGACGTCATCGGCTATAAAGGATTCCAAGATCTTCCGGATATGGCGATGGAGCGGAGCGATTGGCTCAATTCCCCTTTTGAAGCTTATATTCATCACAACCGGGAGCGTATTCAAACCGTCCCTTCTCTGCGCGAAACCCTACGCAGCCTCCCGGAATTGTCTCAATTGGCGGTTATTGGACCGGAAGAAGAATTGCTTAAGTTCAAAGAGCATGTTCGCGAACGGTATCCCGATTCCGTTAGTCCGATTTTGTCGTCCGTTCTTGATGGGACCGGCTTTCTAGAATTCTTCGGGCCCCAGGTTTCCAAAGGGATCGCTCTGGAAAAGGTTTTGGAGAGGTATCAGATAGAAGCGTGGCAGACGGTCTTTATCGGCGATAACTATAACGACTTGGAATTGATGGAGAAGGTAGGGTTTCCGATTGCTGTTGGAAATTCCCCGGAACCGATAAAAAGACGTTGCCGATTAGTCGTAGCCGGAAATAACGAAAGCGGTGTCGCAGATGCCGTAGATCGTATCTTTTTCCAATGAAGAGGGACAAGTGGCCGCGGGTTGACGATAACCTGAGGAAAGTCCGGACTCTGAGGGTAAGGCGCCGGTTAACTGCCGGAGAGGGAAACCTCTGGAAAGTGCTATAGAAAAGAAAACCGCCGCAAGGCAAGGATGGAACGGTGAGGTAAGAGCTCACCAGCAGCAGAGTGATCTGCTGGCTTGGCAAACCCCGCCTTGAGCAAGGTCAAACAGGAAAGGTATCTGTGAAAGTGTTTCGTTTCGCAGGGGAAGGTTGCCCGCCGAATCCTTTCCGGGTAGACCGCATAGAGAAATGGCCACTCAATGACAGAATCCGGCTTATCGTCCCTCTTTTTTTTGATCTGGTGAAGGAGCTATTATGATTTATCGTTTGTTTCTTTGGGTAACGATCTGTTTTTGGGGAGTGTCTTTTGTGGCAACGAAAGTTGTCGTCACGGTGTTTCCTCCGTTTTTCGCCGCGGTACTGCGTTTCTTCATCGCTTGGGTTTTCTTGCGTCTGTTCACGAAGACCCGAGCTTACGGGAAACGGAAAGACCTTGTTTTCGCCGGGTTATGGGGCGTCACCCTCTATTTCGTCTTCGAAAATCTCGGTATGGTCTTTACTTTGCCCACGAACGCGGTCTTGATCATCAGCCTTGTACCGTTACTAAAT
>CAZMHO010000001.1:89013-99271 GCA_964566085.1 uncultured Thermotogaceae bacterium
AAAAACAACGGTTGACTGTTCCGCAGGTAATCGGCGCGATCATTGCCTTCGCCGGTGTTTGCGTCGTTTTTCTGAACGGGAATATCAACCTCAAACTTAACCCGATCGGAGATCTGTTGATCTTCGCCTCCGCGATTTCTTGGGTTTTTTATACGCACTATATTTTGCGGATCGAACGCGAGAAACCGTCCGAAGACTCGGATCCTTTAGCGGTAACCCGTTCGCTGACGGGTTGGGGGTTGCTTTTCTTAATCCCGTTTTCGGGATTCGAATACTTGTTTGGCCGCGCGCGCTGGTCACTCGACGCTTTAGGTTGGCCATTCTTCGCCGGGCTCTTGTTCCTGAGCATCTGTTGTTCCAGTATCGGATACTATCTCTGGAATATGGCCATTCGTCACTTGGGTCCTCGTTACACAACGAACGCGCTCTACGTGATGCCGATCATCACGGGGATCGCGGAAGCGGTCATCCTACGGTCGATTCCGAACCGCTACACGCTCATAGGAGCCTTTTTCGTGCTACTGGGATTGTATATCAGCGAACAGAGAAGAATCCCCGTGAAAGGGTTTTCCCCTTCGAAATGATCCTCTACAAACTCAGAAAGATGCGGAACGAGGAACTGGTCTTCTACGCTCAAGACGGGATAGAAGAAGCGCTCTCGCTGTTGGTGGAACGGTATCAAAATATGGTTATGAAGATTGCCAACCAGTACTACGGTATGTGGGCCGAAAAAAGTGATATAATCCAAAACGGGTTTGTAGGGCTAATGAAAGCGGTTTTTTATTATAAACCTGACAGAGAAGCGAACTTGAATACCTTCGCGTGGACGAACATCCATTCCGAGATTAAAACATTTCTGACGTACTTGAATCGAAAGAAAAATAAAATCCTGACCGAATCGTACTCTTTCGACTACACCTCCTCGGAAGAAGGGGATGAAGAAGAACCGGTTATCACGATGGTCTTTGAGCAAGAAAGTGAATCGATCAACTTAAAGGATCTGCTCATCGAAAAAACGACGGAGCGTATGAAAGCCTCCTTATCGGAAGAGGAAATGGCGATCTTCGTGATGTATACCGAGAGTTACACGTACTCGGAGATCGCCAGTAGATTTTCGGTCAACACAAAAAAAGTTGATAACGTCATCCAAAAATGCCGAAAGAGCTTTAAGTCCTACTATGAAGAAGAACAGGTTTTCTTAACCAAGAGCGAAGAGATACTAAGGAGGGCTGTTTAATGGCCTATATCCCGGGACCTGGCGTGAAAGACAAGAAAGTTGCCGCCTCTGTCGAAAACGAACTCGAAGTCATTGAAGAAAAACCGCTCAAACGTTACCATGAGGAACGCGCGCGTCTGCGAAAGAAAGAAAGTGCAATAAAAGAAAAGCCTGCGAAAGAACGGAAGACCGATGAGCCAAAGGCGCAAGAGCCAAATGTTCTCGAACCCAAGATTCGAGCGCCGAAAGCCGTTTCCAGTGAAAAGCGCTTCCCTTCCAATCGCTCCTTTCGCTTCGTATGGATATTCCTTTTTTTCGTAGCCCTCACCTTCTCGATTTTTAACTATATCAAGCTTCACGAGTTCAGGAATAGTTACACGATCCAGTTAGACGCATTAAAGTTAAAGTCTGAAGAGCGGTTTCAAACTTTAAACAAGATGATTCTCGAAGACAGAGCCTATTTAGGGCCGAATGGGATTATCGATAAGTATATGATCGTTTCCAGCAACATCGAGTCGCAAATCATCGGCCTTCATGATATGATGGCGTTGACGGAATCGCGCACTTTCGACAAAGTAGGCTTTATGCGTCTTTTCATAAGCGGTTCCAAACCGGTTTGGATTAGTGTGGAATCATCGAACGGAAAGGTCGTTTTTCAAAAAACGCTTTCACCCGGGCTATCTCAGGAAATGATTTATTATTTCAAAAAACCTGTACAGTCCATTCAAGATATTACCTTTGAAGTGACGCAGAATTTCAAGATCAATTCCGGAAACTACGAGAGCACCTACTTAGTGTTTTTTAGTTTCGGAACGACAAAGATCGTTCGGATGGATAGCAAGACCATCTCAAATCCGGTCCAGAAGTATAGCATCTGGTTGCCGGGCACAACCTAAAAGGCGGTGGAGTGAATTGGCGCGTGGACGAAAGAAAGTGCTTACAAATGCACTCGAAGACTATATCAAAGTGATCTTCGACCTTACGCAAGCTGCTCCCGTTGCGAGAGTGAAAGACATAGCCGAAAGCGTTGGCGTAAGTCTTCCCAGCGTTACAAATGCGATGAAACGATTGAAAGATCTTGGATATGTCAACTACGAAAAATACGGTCTTATCTTCCTAACGGAAGAAGGAAAGAAGCGTGCGGTTACGCTGATGCGGGTTCATCAGCTGCTGGATACGTTTTTTGTCGATCTGCTTGGAATGCCGGAAGGCATATCCGATAATCTTTCCTGCCGCATCGAACACTTTTTGGACGAGCGAACCGAGGAGAGAAGCGAAAGGTTCATCGCGATCCTCAAACACATAAAAACCGGGGAAGCCGAAGCCTTTGACAATCTGACCAAGTTCCTGCAAGAAAAACCCGGGTAGGGGGATACTGTGAAAACTGCTTTAGTTACTGGCGGCGCCGGGTTTATCGGCTCCCATTTAGTAGAGGCTTTGATCAATGAAGGATTTGACGTTGCCGTGATCGATGACCTTTCGACGGGTTCTCTCGAAAACCTGCGATTGGATCGGGTCCGTTTGTTCAAAGGTTCCGTCGCCGATGCGCGTTTGGTCGAAGAGGCTTTTTCGAGTCATAAACCCGATTACGTTTTTCATCTGGCGGCGCAGATCAGCGTTTCCCGGTCGGTGAGGGAACCGGCCTTCGACGCCGACATCAATATCGTCGGTTCCATTCGAATCATCGAGGCCTGTGTTCACGAAAAGGTGAAAAAGATCATTTATACCTCATCCGGCGGGGTGATGTACGGTGAAACCCCCCCCTTTTTCCCAACTCCCGAATCAGCGCTTTGCGCGCCGTTCTCTCCCTACGGGATCGCTAAACTGACCGGAGAGCGGTATCTCGCCTTCTTCGAAAAAGAGTACGGACTGAAATGGACGTCCCTGAGATATGCGAATGTCTACGGCCCCAGGCAGAATCCCCACGGAGAAGCCGGAGTGGTCGCGATTTTCCTGAAAAGGATGCTGCGAGATCAACCGGTTACGATCAATGGAGATGGGGAGTACATCCGAGATTACGTGTTCGTCGGAGACGTCGTAAGGGCAAATCTGCTTGCGATGGAAACGGCAGACGGCCTGGCCTTGAATATCGGAACAGGACAAGGGCTTTCCGTCAATCAACTGTTCGATCTCTTACGCTCCAAGACCAAGTATCCGCGAGAAGCCGCCCGCGGCCCGACGAGACCGGGAGATCTGCGTAAGAGCGTGCTTGACGCCACACTCGCCAAGACTGCGCTTCAGTGGTCTCCGACTGTCGCGCTGGAGGAAGGTATTACGGAAACCATCCGTTACTTCGAAAAAGCGACGGAAAAGGATTAAGCTCGTGTCTCAAAAACCGCTTTGGGAACAGAGCGATGATGTTCCGTTAGCCCATCGGATTCGGCCGCGTTCTCTCGAGGAGGTCTTGGGACAGGAGCACCTCTTCTCCCAAGAGAGCGTATTAAGGAAAGCGATCGAAAACGATCGGCTCTTCTCCGCCATCTTTTACGGCCCTCCGGGATGTGGAAAGACTACCATCGGAGGCATTATCAAAGAGCGCACCCGGCATCCTTTCATGCATTTCTCCGCCGCGAGATCAACGATGTCTCAGTTGAAGCCGATCTTAGAAGAAGCCTCGAAACGCTTCGCCCTTTCGAAACAAAGCACGATCCTCTTCGTGGACGAAATCCATCGCTTTAATCGCTTGCAGCAGGACGTGCTTCTTCCTTACATAGAAAGCGGCGAGATCGTTTTTATTGGGGCGACGACAGAAAACCCCAGTTTTGAGATTAACCCCGCGTTGCTTTCCCGGTGCAAGATCTTCACCTTTCAAGAGCTTTCGAAGCAAGCGATCGAGAAAATCTTTATGAGAGGAAAAGAGACTCTGGATCCCGATCAACGGCTCACGGTTGAGGATGAGGCGCTAAATGTGCTCGTAGATTGGTCTTCCGGGGATGCCCGAACGATTTTAAACTACGCCGAAGTGTTGTTCTTCGGGATGCGTAAAGCGGGGATCACTGTGTTATCGCATGCGGTGATCGAGCAGTTTCTTCAAAAATCGACGGCGAAGTACCGCAAGCACGGCGACGAGCATTTTGACCTGATCTCCGCCTTTATTAAAAGCATGCGCGGAAGCGATCCGGACGCCGCCGTCTACTACTTAACCCGCATGCTCGAGTCGGGCGAGGATCCTCTTTATGTGGCGCGCCGAATCGTTCGGTTTTCCAGTGAAGATATCGGGCTGGCCGATCCGCAAGCGATGGGCGTCGCCGTCAGTTGCTTCCAGGCGGTCCATTTCATCGGCCTTCCTGAATGCACGACCTCTCTCGCCCAGGCCGCAGTCTATATGGCGATCGCACCGAAGAGCAATCGTATCTACTTGGCCTATGACGGGGCAAAAAGAGAAGTGGCTCGAAACCCGGACCTACCGGTTCCTTTCCGACTACGCAACGCGATCACCCCCTTTATGAAAGAATCGGGGTACGGAAAGGACTATCATTACCCCCACGACAGCGAGACGGGGTTCATACTGGAACCCTACCTTCCCGAATCGTTGCAAACACAGTATTTTTACGTGCCTTCTTTCATCGGGAAAGAAAAGAAAATAAGGGAATACTTGGAATCGATATGGAAGCGCGAGTACCCCAAATAGCTTCGTAATGATGATGGACAATGACCGCGGTGAACTTTTCGAGCATCCTTTAAAAGAGGTTGCGGTACATTTTCCGGACGAACCGGGCGTCTATATATTTTCGGCACAAGACAAACCGATATACATCGGAAAAGCGAAAAGCCTTAAGAAACGCATCCTCTCTTATTTTCGACTCACGAATGGCGAACCGCAAAAGGTAAGCGGCATCCTGCAGAAAGCTGATCAGCTAAAGTATATCCTCGTAAACTCCGAAAAAGAAGCCTTGATGCTGGAAGCCAACCTCATCTACGAAAACAAACCGCCGTTCAACACGATGCTGAAAGACAATCGCTTCTACCCCTACGTACTGTTCACGATCGAAAAGTTTCCGAGAATACGAGTGGTTCGCGGCAAGACGGAAAAGGGAAGGTATTTTGGCCCCTTCAGTTCTGTGGGAATGGTGCGCCAAGTGTTAGAGATTATTTATCGGGCCTACGGCATTCGACCCTGCGATTACGATTTAAACAAGGTTCAGAGACCGTGTCTGGAGTACCAGTTGGGACGATGCAGCGCGCCTTGCGCCCATATCTCCGAAGAAGAGTATGCGGAGCAGTTAAAAAAAGTCGAGAGGTTCTTGAAGGGGAACGTCCATTCCCTAAAAACCATTATGAAGGAAAAGATGACATATTTTTCCGAACACCTGTTGTTTGAAAAAGCAAAAATCGTCCGTGATCTGTTAACCAAACTGGACGACCTGTTTATGCCGCAGTACATCACTCTCCCTAAAAACAAACATCAGGACTTTTTCGCCATCGACCTTTCCGAGGGAAAGACCGTTGTCTTCCGGATGAAAGACGGAGCGGTCTTCGGCTACTTGACGTTGGATATCGATGGGGCGCTGGAGATAGAAGAAATATTGGGACAATTCTATTATGGCCGTCAATCGGAGATACCCGACAGTATTATCCTCAATCTTCTCGATGTTTCCGAAGAGCGGATCAAAGAGCTTTTCGACGTGGGATATGTCGGCTCGCCAAGAACGGTCGGCGAAGAGAAAATACTCGAAATCGCGGGCAATAACCTGATCAAAGAAGTGGAGAAAAAACGGTTGTCCGCCGAATCGCTCAAACTGCTTCAGGTACAGTTAGGGTTAAAAAAATACCCCGCTTCGATCGAAGGCATCGATATCGCCCATACGCAAGGGTTGTACACCGTCGCGTCCGTTGTATCTTTTACGAACGGGTTCCCCGATAAGAGCCGCTATCGCAAGTATCGGATCAGTCAGTTGTCCGAACCGGATGATTTTGAGGCGATGAGAATCGTCGCGCGAAGGAGGTATGCTAAGAACCCGTTGCCGGATCTTTTGTTGATAGACGGGGGTATCGGCCAGGTGCACGCGGTAAAGGAAGTCTTGGAGAAAGAACTCCATATTACAGACTACCAGATGATCGGATTAGCGAAAGAAGAAGAAACCATCATCTTTCCAGACGAGCGTAAAGAACTCAAGTTGCCAGAAAACAGCCCCTCTTTGCGGGTTTTGGTTTTCGTGAGGGATGAGTCTCATCGCTTTGCCAATGCCTTTCATGCGCAATTGCGCGACGACAGAATGGAAAAAACCGTTCTTGAAGATATTCCCGGGGTCGGAAAGATACGGAAAATCAAGCTTTTGAAGCATTTTAGAAGCTTGAGGAATATTTCCAAGGCGGAAGTTTCGGAGATTGCCGAAATCGTGAGGGATAAAGAGTTGGCATTCCGAATCAAAGAACACCTCCAGCGTAACTTTCGTTGAAATATGGTACACTATGGACGAGAAAAGTGTAAAAACGAAAGTGTATTCGTCGAAGACTAAAACCCATTTGCTTAAGGGTTTTGCGAGGTGATGGTTGATGTCTGAATATAAGCGGCTTTACCGCTCAAGAGACGATCGCAAGCTGGCAGGAGTTTGCGGAGGAATCGGGAAGTATTTTAACGTGGATCCGGTTCCCGTTCGCGTGGTTTGGGCCATTACTTGTTTTATCGGATTGGGAATACTGATGTATCTTCTCGCTTGGGTCATCATTCCTGAAGAACCCTAAATCGGGCATTCGCGTGGAGGAAAGAAAATGAGAAAGGCTTGCGGTTTATGGATCTTGTTGTCTTTTTTATGGCTATTCACAGGATGCAATCTCATAACGGTCAAAGAAGACTTTTCGAGAGAAATCGACTTAGGGTCGATTAAAAGTCTGTCCGTTCAAACCAAGAACGGCTCAATCGAATTCTACGGAAAGGAAGGTTCTTCGATCACCATTCGCGGGCAAAAGCGCGTACAAGGACTTGGCAATCTCGACGAAGAGATAAAGAAGATCATCATCAGCTACGACTTGCAGGGCGATCAGCTGGTTGTCAAAGCGCAGGCGCCTTCAGACGGTAATTTTTTCACCAAGTCTTCTTACGGAGCCAACTTTGTCATAGATCTACCGACTAACCTCTTCTCGCAGGTCTCCGGAAATACGTCGAACGGTTCGGTGAAGGTCCAAAACCTTGAAACAGCGCTTCAATTACACACATCGAACGGAGGAATCGACCTTCGAAACACGAAAGGCCGGATCCAAGCCGATACGTCTAACGGTGGGATAGACCTTTTCCAGGTCGTGTTAAAGGAAGGAACCAACGCGTTATCTACTTCCAACGGCAGAATAGAAGGAGATATCGTTCTCCCGAGTACCGGAAGCTGCCGGTTGCATACCTCGAACGGGCGGATCGACATCCGTGTCCCAGCGAGTTCCGCTTTCAATTTTATTGCGAGTACCAGCAATGGAAGCGTCGATTTTTCCGGGTTATCCGTTCTATTGACCCAGTCGGACAAAAACAGAAAATCCGGTACCGTCAATAATGGAGGGCCCCTATTAGATTTGGCGACGTCTAACGGCGTCATCCGACTCGAAGGGTTTTAACACTCGTAAAGGCCTCTTAGCCAAAGAGACCCGCGTTGCTGTAAACCGTATCCAGCGCTTTCATTACCGTCGAAAGCGCGTATGGTTTTATCCTCTCCAAACTTCTTTCTCCCATTTTACGGAGGAGCGGAGCGTCCGCGAGAAGCAACCGGATCTTTTCCGCTAATCCTCCGACATCTCCGACTCCGACCAGAAAACCGTTCTCGCCGTCGACCACGAGATCCCGGATCCCGCGGATATTCGTACCCAAGATAGGTTTTCCCGCCGCCATTCCTTCCATCACGCATCGAGGCAATCCCTCCCTTTTAGAGGTTAAGGCGATCACGTCGCTCATTGCAAGGATCTTCGGGACGTCGTTGCGGAAACCGAGAAAATGTATGTGGTTGATTCCTCGCTCTCGGACATACCGCTGGAAGGTTTCGCTCATCGGACCCTCTCCGACCAGGAGGAGGTGAAGCGCATCTGCCTCTCGCAAGCGTTCGAAAGATTCGAAAAGCATCGGCTGGTTCTTGTTATCGTTGAGTTCTCCGATGACAGAGATAACGAAGGCGTTTTCGGGAAGGCCGAGCGCTCTTTTGAACTCCGAAGGGTCGAAACCGTCCATTCGGTAATGATCGAGGTCGATCCCGACGCCAGGGATATAGACGATCGAACCGCCCTTTTTCACGCGAAGCCGTTTTCTCGCCCAAGCGGTGTCTTCGCGGTTAATCGTAATCAAGGTATCGGTCCAATGAGATGCCAGACGTTCGACCGTTCCGTAGAGCACCCGATTGATTACGGGCGCGCCCCGATAGACGTGAAACCCGTGCGCGGTATAGGCCACATAAGGCTGTTTGGTCCACCGCGCCACCCACCGGCAAAGGAAGGAGGCGGCCGGGGTATGCGTATGAATCGCGTCAAACCGCGTCGATCGGAATAATTCGGTTAGGGCTCGTAAGGCTCGCAGATTATCGGATGCGAAAGGAGAGCGGGAAAAGGGAATCGGATGGCAGAGATACCCTTTCGATTCGAAAAACTCCCGGTGTTTGTTAAATCCTGTCGCGATATGGACGTCAAATCCTTTCTCCTGAAAGTACGCTAAAACGGGAAGATGGAATCCGAATATATGCGCCTCTACCGAAGCGACGATTAAGAACGTCTTCTTCATATTTTTCCTCTCTATGCTTCATCGTGATAAGAAAGCGATACCTCTGGGAAGAGCCTTCTTCGCCGCCTATTGTAGCACAAAGCGAACCGGGCTATGGTATAATGTTACGAGCTTTCGAATTAACCGAGCGCAGTTAAGCACAAAACAGTGGGGGATCGGGATCATAAACTGGATTATCGTTCGCAAGCGCTAAGAAACAGCTGCTCTGAAAACCCGAAATAGCATTCGAGATCGGATGCCAAAGAGGAGGGAGACCTGTGCACTTTCGGATCGGAGAACGTCAGATCGGCGATGACGGCCAATCACCAACAAGACTTCGATCTGGCGGTAAAAATCATCAAAGAGGCCAAAAAAGCCGGGGCCGACGCCATTAAGATGCAAACCTATACCGCAGATAGCATGACGATAGACTGCGAAAACGAGTATTTTCAATTGAAGCAAGGAACCATCTGGGATGGGCAAACCCTGTACAGATTGTACCAGAAGGCTTTTACGCCCTGGGAATGGCAGCCGCGGCTAAAAAGAATAGCCGAAGAAGAGGGATTGATCTGCTTTTCGACACCCTTCGACACGAAGGCGGTGGATTTCTTGGAAGAGATGGAGGTGCCGATTTACAAAATCGCCTCCTTTGAAATCACCGATATCCCTCTCATCGAATACATCGCCACGAAGAAGAAACCCGTTCTCTTCTCCACCGGCGTTGCGACGATCTCGGATATCGATCTGGCATTGAAGACCCTCCGAAACAAAGGAATCGAAGATATCGTCCTCTTGAAATGCACGAGTGAGTATCCCGCCCCGCTGGAAAACGCTAATCTGAGAACGATACCCAATATGGCGGAAACCTTCCGCGTAATTCCCGGATTATCAGATCACACACTCGGGTTCTCGGTGCCCCTCACAGCCGTCGCGTTAGGCGCTAAGGTGATCGAGAAGCATTTTACCCACGACCGAAGCGCGGGGGGCGCGGACGCTCCGTTCTCTTTGGAACCGGACGAGTTTTGGAAGATGGTTCAAGGGATTCGGGAATGCGAAAAGGCTCTCGGAGAGGTCGATTATCGCGTTGCAGAGAGCACCGTTAAAAAAGGAAGGATTTTCAGCCGGTCTCTATTCGTGACTAAGGATATGACAGCGGGAGCGCTTTTTACCTCGGAGAACGTACGGTCGATCCGCCCGGGATATGGGTTGCATCCGATGTTTATAAAGGACGTATTAGGAAAAAAGGCCCGTGCCGATATCCGAATTGGGACTCCCCTTCAATGGGATTTAGTGGACTAAGGCGCTTCGATGGGTTCGCTAATCAAGTTAGGCCCTCCGGGGATCGTCAAAGCCTTTGAGGGTTTCTACCTCAA
>CAZMHO010000001.1:99281-101165 GCA_964566085.1 uncultured Thermotogaceae bacterium
ATGCTGTTAAAGTGGAAGGAGTTGTGGTTGACTCTGTGCGAGCTATTGTTGGCGCAGGTATTCCTGTAATGGGTCATGTGGGCCTGACTCCTCAAAGCTTTGACGAGTATCGACTTTCGTACAATCTATCAACGAATCGGAAACATCGGACCCGATGACTTCTTGGGGTTTGTCGTCAAAGCGCCCGGTTACCCTCCCCTGTATCTGATGAACCAAATGCAAGGCCCGGTCGTTATCGGTTTGGGATCGAACGTGAGAGAGCTGTTTAGGCGATTCGGATCCGAGGAGATAACGACACCGCGCTTCTTCTTGGAACTGTACCGAGACCTCTTTCGCGCCTATACGGAGGTTCTTCCGGAAAAACAGAACGTCAAGTGTTTTTACACCCGATTAGGGAGCGATATCATCAATTTGCCGTCCTTCGCGATTCTGGGACAGGAGAAAACGGCAAAGACTTTATTGATGAGGGAGTCCGTACAAGGGCATGAAAAGATGCTCGTCGCCGGGTTCTTTTCCGAAGAGGCTTTGGAGAACCTGCTGGGCGCCTACGAAAGATGGCATAGCAAAGGGTACCGCTTCGATTTTGAAGACGACCTGACGGGCCTTTCCCTCAGATTTCCCAAAGAAGCGGCTCCGAAATACGCGTTAAACGAGTATCGTATGATTTCGAAGTTGGTTAAGCAGCTTCTGATCGAATGGTTCCCACATTTTTTCGAATCCGGTGAGATTGGCTTGGTCTTTCCGGAAAACACGATGACCTTGATCAATTTTTGTTTATCGTTTAAGAATTTGCCAAAACTCCTGGTAAGTTTGAACTCTTTCATCGCGCAATACCATAGCGTTTTAGACCATTGCGCGAAGTCGCTGTCAGAGCAGCTTCGATCGGGATTGCGCTTTTTCGAGCGCTCAGACGCCATTTCCTGACGGAAAGATGTGAGGTCTCTAACGAAGTGATGGAGCTCATGATTACCGGCGGAACCTTTCGTGGTCGAAAAGTAAAGGTCGTTCCCAACGAAGTGACGCGCTATACGCCCGAAAAGGTCAGGCTTGCTCTCTTCTCTATCCTGGGGCAATACTGCGATATCGAATCGTGCGGGTTTTGCGATCTTTGCGCCGGAAGCGGCATCGTTGGATTCGAAGCGCTCAGCCGAGAGGCTTTGTATACCGATTTCTTTGACCTTTCACGGTCCTCCGTGAGAACGATCCTCGGAAACGCGAATGAATTACGCGTCAAAGATCGTTCTCGGGTATACTGTCGCAATCTCTTAACCTCGATTGGCAGATTGAACCTCGAAGCGGAGGTTATCTTTATTGACCCTCCATTCAATCGCGAAATTGCGGAGAAGTTTTTTCGGGCTTTTTCGGATTCCCCGAACTTGATGATGAAAAACGCATTACTGATGATAGAATATAATCAAAGCGTATCGGAAATAACCGGGTTCAAGAAAATCGACACCTATCGATACGGAACGGTATACCTGAATCTCTTTCTTAAAGAATAAAAAGGCGGGCGAAGGCTAAATGAATGCGATCGGCGTTGATCTCGGAGGCACGAATATCAAAGCGGCGCTTGTATCTGAAGAGGGAAGGTTTTTACGGAAGAAGAGTGTGAAAACGGAAGTGGCTTCCGGAAAGGAAAAGATCGCTTCGAAAATTGCGGCGATCGTCAATGAATTGGCCGAGGGAGACGGTTCCGTTTCTGTAGGGATCGGTTCTCCGGGTTCGATTGATCGAAAAAACGGTGTCGTTCGTTTTTCGCCGAATTTGCCCGATTGGCTGGATTTTCCGTTGGCCGTTCTGGTTTCACAGAAGTCGGGGCGTGAAGTCTTCATAGAGAATGACGCGAAAGCGGCGGCATTAGGAGAAAAGTGGTTTGGCGAGGCG
>CAZMHO010000001.1:101175-103047 GCA_964566085.1 uncultured Thermotogaceae bacterium
GCAAGGGTGCGAGAGTTTTATCGTATTAACCTTAGGAACCGGAGTTGGCGGTGGGGCTGTAACGAACGGGCAACTCCTGATCGGGGGGGGCGGAATCGGGGGTGAACTCGGCCATATGTGCGTGGATCCATCCGGTCCGCTTTGCGGTTGCGGTAGCCACGGCTGTTTGGAATGCTACGCGAGCAGTTCCGGGATGCGAAGGCTGGTCGAAGAGTATCGTATGCGATATCCGAAGTCCTTGGTATTCGAAGAGCAACAAGGCGGTCAATTTGAAGCGGTATCCGTGTTTTCCGCTTTTCAGAAAGGCGACCCTTTGGCCGAAATCGTCTATGGAAAATTCGTGTTCGCGATGGGTGTCGCTATCGGATCCCTGGTGAATATCTTCAATCCAGAAAAGATAATCCTAAGTGGAGGTATCTCTTCTTCCGCGGCATTGTATCTGGATAGAGTGAAAAAGATAGCGAATGAACACACGATCCTTTCGATGATGAACTCTTTCGAGATCGTACAAAGCTCCTTAAAAGAGAACGCGGCGATCTATGGCGCCGCTTCGATCGTTTTTGACAGAAAACAACCACATACATCGGAGGTGCTCTAATGGCAGTGAACTTGAAAGGTAAGCATTTGATCGGGATCAAACACTTGACGCCCGAAGAATTCGTACAGTATATCCAGACGTCCGAGGCGTTGAAAAGAGATTATTTGGCTGGTTACCGGAATGAGTTGCTGAAGAACAGAACGTTGGCCGAGATCTTCCAAAAGCCCTCTTTACGGACGCGTGTTTCCTTCGAATCCGCGATGACCCACTTGGGAGGACACGGTATCTATTTGGGACCGGAGGATATTAAACTCGGGCAACGTGAGACAACGGAAGATATCGCGAAGGTTCTGTCCGGTATGTGCGACGTCATTATGGCAAGGGTCTTCAAGCACGAATCGATCCTGGATTTGGCGAAGTACGCGACCGTTCCGGTCATTAACGGACTTTGCGATACCGAACACCCGACCCAGATTATCGGCGACTTCCTGACCATTTGGGAGAAATTCCGGAAGTTCGAAGGGTTGAAGATGACCTATATTGGGGACGGGAACAACGTGTGCAATTCTTTGGTTTACGGTTCAGCTTTGGTCGGGACCCATTTCACTGCCATCTGCGCGCCCGGATATGAGCCTAAAGCGGAAGTAATTCGCGCCGCGAAAGCGATCGCCGCGAAATACAATACCGGAAGCATCATCGAAGTTTCGAACGACGTAGAGGCCGTGGTGGGGTCGGACATCGTTTACACCGATGTTTGGGCCAGCATGGGACAGGAAGCGGAAGCAGAAGAGAGGAAAAAAATCTTTATGTCTTACCAAATCACGATGCCGCTCTTTATGAAAGCAAAACCGACGGCAATATTCATGCACTGCCTGCCGGCGCATTACGAGGAAGAGGTCGTCTACGAAGTCGGACACTGTGGAAGAAGCGTCATCTTTGATCAAGCCGAAAACAGAATGCATTCGATCAAAGCCATTTTGGTTCTCCTGACTCATTAAAAGCGATTAAGGGGGCTTCCGCGTTAGGATCAAGAAGCCCCCCATAGGAGCCACTTTCGGTTCCGAAATCCCGATCTTATTGGAAGAATGGAGCGTTGCTTGAATGAGGATACTGCCGAAATTAGAACTGTTTATCTTTTCCATTTGCCTCGCGGTGATCCTATTCCTCTCTTTTTTTAATAATTATCAGAACCGTCGCTCATTGCTGGACTTTTTTTATGACTCTTCCGAAAAAGAGATTCGGCATTTCGAGAAAGTGATCGATACCTTTTTCGAAGAAGCGAAAGCGAACGTGTTGTTTCTTGAAGAAAGGCTCTACGAAACTCCGATCGATGA
>CAZMHO010000002.1:0-2321 GCA_964566085.1 uncultured Thermotogaceae bacterium
CTAATATATAGACCAGAACGGTTTTGATACCGTAATTCCTTAGGAGAAAAAATGAAAGTTTTCTTCCCGGTTTTTCAATGGGCGAAGCCATCAATGCGGGGGGTACTTAAAAAAATATCTGACCAAACGAGTGCCTTATCCGGCTTAATATCCGAAGTTCGTACTGTCGTCTACGGCCATCATGATCCGAACATGACAACCTTTGACGATCTTTCTTTTTTGAATATCGACCCTCCTGAAGCTAGTTATCTGCTGCAATTATGGCAAGTAAGAAAAAAAGGATTTGAGTTCGCACTACAACAGATCGAACAAAACCGTCCGGATATTGTTTACACAAGATACCCGCTCGGTGATCCTTCTTCCGTGAGTTTTGTGAAGCGCATTCCTTCTTCAATCCCGATCGTATTTGAACAACAGGCGCTTGTTCTCAAGGAGTTAAAATCCCTAAATAAACGAGTCTATGTTCTTTTTGAGGGCTTGTACGGTAAGCGATTAGTCAATCTTGCCGCCGGGGTAGTCGGAGTGACCGAGGGGATCGTCGCGCACGAATCCCATCGAATGAAAAATGGTCGCGCTATACTTATTTCTAATGGGGTGGGCGTGAAGGCTGTCCCGTTAAGGCAACCCCCTCCTTTTGAAAAAACGCGATTGGAAATACTGTTCGTTGGGTCTACGAATCCTTGGCATGGGTTGGATCGCCTTCTTCGTGGTTTGAAAGAATACGAAGGCGATGTCGAAATCACGCTCCATATCGTAGGAATCGAAGAAGACGATTCCTTAAGATCATTAGCGAAAACGCTAAACATCGCGAATCACTTGCGATTCCACGGCTTTAAGGTCGGGAAAGAATTAGATGCCTTCTTCGATTTTTGCCATATCGGAGCAGGAAGTTTCGGAATCCAGCGAAAAGGCTTAACTGAATCCGCCGGGCTGAAAATGCGGGAGTATTGCGCAAGAGGGCTTCCGTTTTTCTTAGGGCATAAAGATCCCGATTTTTCTCTCGATTTTCCATTCTGTACCTTTTTTCCTTCCGCCGAAGAACCGATCGATTTCGATCGAGTGGTAAGGTTTTATGAGTCCGTCTATTCTTGCGAAAACCACCCTCAATCGATGAGAGATTTCGCCCTGAAAAACCTCGACTGGTCGGTAAAAATGAAGAAAACAGTCGCATTTTTCGAGCAGATACTCACAGAAAGAAGGTCGTTGAAATGATAAAAGTCTTATCGATCGTCGGCGCGCGACCGCAGTTCATTAAGGAAGCGGTGATAACGAAAGCCTTTAAGGAAAAGGGAATCCAGGAAGTCTTAATCCACACCGGTCAGCATTACGATACGAATATGTCGGACCTGTTTTTTTTCGATTTGAATATCAAAAAACCCGATTACAATTTGGGGATCGGTTCCGGCTCACACGCCTATCAAACGGGAACAGGCATGATGAAGATAGAAGAGATTGTCATAAAAGAAAATCCCGATGTGTTGCTGGTTCACGGCGATACGAACGCCACGATCGCCGGAGCCCTGGTCGGAGCGAAACTGAAAGTCCCTGTCGCCCATGTCGAAGCCGGTTTGCGTCAAATCCCCAAAGATATGCCAGAAGAGATCAATCGGGTCGTTACGGACCATGTGTCGCGTTTTTTGTTTTGTCCCACGTCGTTAGCGGTTGATAACCTTAAAACCGAAGGCGTGACCGCCGGTGTTTTCTTTACAGGCGATGTTATGTTCGATCTTTTCCTGTCGGTTCGAAAAGAAGTCGATATCGAAGAAACGTGTTCGCGTTACGCCGTACGGGAAACAGAATTCTTCTTCGCAACGCTCCACCGGGATTTCAACACCGACCATCCTAATAGATTGAGAGCGATTCTGGAAGCTTTCAATGAAATCTCACATCGTTATCCCGTCGTGCTTCCCGTTCATCCGAGAACCCGGAAAGCGATTCAAGCGAATGGTTTCGGGGACTTTCTGAAAAACCTGAACGTGTTCGACCCGATTCCCTACGCGGATACTGTCGCGTTGTTGTCTGCCGCCCGCTGCGTGATCACCGACAGCGGCGGCGTTCAGAAAGAAGCGTATTTTGCCGGAACGCCCGCGCTCGTGATGATGGAGGATACGGGCTGGCGGGAATTGGTGGAGATGGGATTCAATACCTTGGTGGACGCGGATAAGGAGAAGATCATCGCCGGCGCGTTGTCGGAAAAGCCGCGGGGGACGATAAGCGCCGGGATGTTCGGAAACGGGGACGCCGGGAGCCGAATCGCAGGGATAATCGGCGATGCGGTCGAGCAGCGTTCTTGATAACAATAGAGCGGTGTTTCACGCCTA
>CAZMHO010000002.1:2331-6757 GCA_964566085.1 uncultured Thermotogaceae bacterium
TGAGATCGCATCGCTTGCCTTCGCGCTGAGTCGAAGGCTTCTTGTTATCGCGCGAAAAGTAGTTTTGAGTGGGGGCTCTTCGAGAAGAATCGCTTCTCAGTTCACCTCTCCAAGACGATCGGCTGCTTTTCTCTGCGAGAGGATTCGCAGGCGAAGGCGATCTCGTGGTTCCTGAGCGATTTTTCGGGGGAAGACAGGCTTTCTCTGGTTCCTCTCCGAATCCGTTCGATGACGTCGTCCAGAAGCCGGAAATCACTGCCGGCGTGGAGCCCTTTTTCTTCGGGGATCGTTATCGTTCTCTTCTCTCCGCCGTATCCTCTGACCTCGATCCACCCGCGTTCGAAGTTGCCTTTGAGGTCCCCTTCGGTGCCCAAAATATCGATCTCTCGGGTCTTTTCTGCGGAAAACGCGGTTAGGTTGAATACCGCGTGAATCTCGCCGAAGTCAAGAACAACCGACTGATGGTCCACCACATCGTTGTCGCAGAGGAAAACGCATCTTCCGTACGGGCCTCTCGCCAAATACCGCTCTTTCTCTTCATAGGAAGCGCCGGGCAGGATGTTCCGCGCGATCGGCCAGTCTTCAACCAAATCCAGGTAAATCTTTTTCGCCGAATAGGGACAGTCCCGCTCGATACCGCATGAAAGGCAGCGTTCTCCCGCTCCGACCGGATGGTTTTGCTTTCGGAAGTAGGCGAGCCCACCCTCAGAATAGACACTCCGGCATGGTTTTCCGGTCAGCCAGCAGAGCAGATCCAAATCGTGGCAACTCTTTGTCAGGATAATCGGGGCGGTCGTTTCCTTGTTCGCCCAATTGCCGCGGACATAACTGTGGGCCATGTGGTAGTATCCGATTCGCTCGGTCAGGTACATCTGTATGATGCGGCCGATCGATTTTTCTTGCAGGATTTTTTTTATGGATGAAAAGAAAGTGGAGTATCTCAGAACATGGGCAACGCTGACCATCCGACCGGTTTCTTTCGCGGCCGAAATGATCGCTCGGCATCCCTCTATCGTTGTTGCCATCGGCTTTTCCAGGATCAGGTCATACCCATTTTCCATAGCGTAGAGGGCGGGTTCCACATGTTGCCGGTCCATCGTGGCGATGATCGCCAAATCCGCGCGTTTTTCTGAAAGTAGCGGTTTCCAGTCGGGAAAACAGCCTGGGTCGGATAAATGGTGGCTCCTCTGAAAGCGCTGTAACCGAGTCGTGTCTGGGTCCGCGACCGCGACAATTCTTAAGGCCTCGGGCTTGTGCAACGCATAATCCCCATAGGCGAGCGTCCCTCGGTTCCCAGCCCCTACCAATACCGCCGTTATCGGTGTCATACCATCACTCCCTTCGTTTTCCAGGTTATCTATCTTACACGAAAAATACCGAAAAATCGACTAAAGGCTTCATGTTATAATAGTCCCGACAGGGGGCAGGAGGGGTTCAATGACAATAGAAACGTTTTTGGATGTTTTCATGGAAGGAATCTATGTGATATTGTTTACAATCGCTCCGACAATGCTTCTGAGTTTGGCGGTCGGTTTGTTGATCGGCATTTTTCAAGCGGTTACCCAAATCAACGATCAAACGATTTCTTTTGTCCCGAAGGTATTGGTCGTCTTTTTGTCCTTAGTTGTTTTCGGGGGTTGGATCTTCCAAAAGCTCATGGATTATATGTACGATGTGATAACCTACTATATGAGCCTTGTTTAGAGGGTCCGTCGGTGGACTCGGAATTACAGCAGTTCTTTTTTCGCTACTTCCTCTCCTGGTCAGCCATCGTCAGCCGTCTCACCGGCTTATTCCTTTACTCCCCCTTTTTCGGGGGGCATTACTTCCCGCCGTTGATCAAAGTGCTGTTCGTCGCTTTCGCCTCCTATATATTGGTTCCGACCGTGGGAACCCCACTCCCGCTGACAACGCCTCTGGGGGATATCGTCCTCATCGAGGCGCTCAACTTTACGTTCGGCTTTGCCGCCGGATTGGTTGCGAATATTCTGTTCTGGGCCGTCGACTTCGCCGGCGATATCTATGGGTACCAGCTCGGCTTTTCGGCCGCGACGGTATATGACCCGCAAACCGAGACGGAGAGCGTGATTCTATCTCAGTTGGCCTCGATGGGCTTTCTATTTATGTTCGTCCTGATGAAGGGACCTTTGATCCTGTTTCAGGTTCTCGTGGAAAGCTTTCAGTCTGTCCCGCTGACGATCATGCGGATGGAACAGAACTTTTCTCTGGAGTTTTCGTCGCTTATGGGCAATGTGCTCGTTTTCGGGTTGCAGATCGGTATCCCGATGATTTTTTTCATGATTTTGGTCACCTTCGTCCTCGGCATCATGTCCAAATTACTGCCCCAACTGAATGTGTTCATCGTGGGGTTGCCCTTGAAAGTGCTCGTCGGGATGATCATCCTTGTCGGGCTGCTTCCGGTTTGGGCTGATGTTGTCGTCCGTTACACGAGGGAGTTAACCGTATGGATGAATCAGATCCTCAAATGGTTTTAGAAGAAGTATGGCTCTTTATTGACCTTCAGCTCTTCGCCGATCCGGACAAGACGGAAAAGGCGACGCCCAGGCGACGTCGGAAAGCGCGTGAGGAAGGCCAGATCACCTATTCCAAAGATTTAGCCACCGCGGCTGTTTTCTTGGGGATCATTGTGTTTTTGCGCTTCATCATCCCGCAACTCTATGAAAGCCTGACGCGAATGGTCGTCTTTTTCCTATCGCTGCCGAATTTAGGCGAGATCGCGGATTTTAACGACCCGTTCCTGGATTTGTCGATCGAAGGCAAAGACTTCTTTTTGTTTTTAGCAATGCTCCTTCTGTCCGCCTTTGCAATCGCGCTCTTGACCGGTATGCTCCAGACTCGGTTGCTCTTTACGCTGAAGGGTATCAAGTTTGATTTGAACAAACTCAACCCGATCAACGGATTTAAACGGCTGTTTTCATTACGTTCGGTCGTCGAGTTAATAAAAAATATTGGAAAATTAGCCATTCTCGGTATAATAGGCTGGACATTCATTACCGGCCTATGGAACACACTGTTTCTGTTGCCCGATTATTCGGTGATGGATTCGATGATCATGATCGGTGACGCGCTCTATCAGTTGAGCATACGGATCGGTTTCGCGCTGGTCGTGTTAGGGTTCGTCGATTATTTCTATCAGCGGTGGGAATTCGAAAGAAGCATTCGCATGTCGAAACAGGAGATCAAGGACGAGTACAAGAATATCGAAGGAAACCCACAGATCAAGTCGAAGCAGAAGCAGATAATGGCCGAGCTGGCGAAACGCCGGATGATGGAAGAGGTGCCTTCCGCAACCGTGGTCGTCACAAATCCCACTCACTTTGCCGTCGCGATCAAGTTCGACCTGGACACGATGTCAACCCCGGTGGTGGCGGCCAAGGGAGTCGACTATCTCGCCTTGAGGATTATCGAGATCGCGAAGGAGTATGACGTCCCGATCCACGAAAATCCACCGCTCGCCAGAAGGCTCTATGAGACGACGGAGATAGGCGACGAAATACCCGCCGAACTCTTCCAAGCGGTTGCCCAGGTCTTGGCTTTTGTCCTGAAAACGGTAGGAAAGGTGTGAGTATGAAGTACTTCGACATCGTTATCTCATTGCTGATTGTCGGTATCGTCCTATTGATGATCCTACCGATACCCACGTTTTTGCTGGACGTTTTCCAGATCATGAACATAACCGTCTCCCTGATCATCCTTTTGTCGACCATGTACGTGGGCAACGCGCTGGAGCTCTCCTCCTTTCCCTCCATACTGCTCGTGATCACCTTGTTTCGACTGTCCCTCAACGTCAATTCCACCCGGCTTATCCTGCTACAGGGTAAAAACTTCGACGGGCAAGTGGTGAAGGCCTTTGGGAATTTCGTCGTTCAGGGAAACTATATCGTCGGTATCATCATCTTCTTAATCCTTGTCATCATACAATTCGTTGTCATCACGAAGGGATCGGAACGGATTTCGGAGGTAGCCGCGCGGTTTACGCTGGATGCGATGCCAGGAAAACAGATGAGCGTGGATGCCGACTACAACGCGGGATTGATAACCGAAGAAGAGGCGAAAAAGCGGAGAAACGACGTGCGGCGGGAGGCGGACTTCTACGGTGCCATGGACGGGGCGAGCAAATTCGTTCGTGGGGACTCTATCGCCGGCATCATCATCGTGTTCGTCAATATCCTCGGCGGATTGATCATCGGCGCCGTTCAGCAAGGGTTGAGTATCGGGGAGGCAGCCGAAGTCTTCACCCTGCTGACGGTCGGAGACGGATTAGCCGCGCAAATCCCCTCTTTGCTGGTATCGACCTCCAGCGGTATCCTAGTTTCGAGAGCCGCTTCCGAGGACAACCTGAGTATGGATATGATGAAGCAACTGACATCCGACAATCGGGTCATGTTCTTAACGGGCGGGGTCC
>CAZMHO010000002.1:6767-19234 GCA_964566085.1 uncultured Thermotogaceae bacterium
TGTTCACGCCTTTACCGACCTTCTCGACCCTGCTGATCGGCGCGTTGCTCATCGGGATGGGATTTATGGCCTCGCGAGAAACGAAAAGATTGGCGCCCGAGACAGGAGGTGGGACCGGACCGGAACCGGAAGGCTTCGCGGGTTTGAAAGGACCGTCTCCCTCTTCTGGCGAACCGCGTCAGAAGGGAGAACAACCGGCTCCCTTTATGACAACTTCGGCAGAGGTCTCCGAGATCATCCAAACCGACACGGTCGATGTGGAACTGGGGTACGGCCTGCTACCATTAGCCGATCCTACCCAAGGGGGAGACTTGCTCGACCGTATTACCCTCGTCCGAAAACAACTCGCCTACGAAATGGGATTGATCCTCACCCCTATTCGCGTTCGGGACAGCGTCCTATTAAAAGCGAATGAATATGTGATAAAATTAAAGGGCACTGAAATCGCCAGATATGAACTATGGCCGAATCGTTTGTTGGCGATTAACCCGGGGACGGCCAAGGGAATCCTGCCGGGTATATCCAGCCGGGAACCCGCCTTTAGTTTGGAAGCCTATTGGATCGACGAATCTCAAAGAGAGTTCGCGATCAACAGCGGATATACTGTCGTCGACCCTCCGAGCGTTTTTGCAACCCACTTGTCGGAGATCATCAAAAAGTACGCCCACGAAATACTAGGCAGAAGAGAAATGAGCTTGCTGATCGACGGGTTGAAAGAAAAGTTTTCTTCTTTGGTGAACGAAGTCATTCCGGAAGGGTTGAAATTGTTTGAAGTTCAGCGTGTTTTACAAAACCTTTTACGGGAGCGCGTTTCGATCCGCAATCTACCGCTCGTCTTTGAGACGTTGACCGAACACATCGACAAAACGAAAGATATCGACTACCTGACCGAATACGTCCGCCGAGGGTTGAAACGTCAAATCGTTCTGGATGCCCGGTCGGATGATGGCGCCTTGCACGCGGTAGGGTTGGATCCCGCTTTGGAGCGGCAGCTTCTTAACGCAATCCGTGAAACGCCGGAAGAACGCTACCTGGCCTTAGACCCCGAGTTGTTGAAAAAAATGGAGGAAACTTTGTCGAATGCCTTGGAGAAAGCCATGAAAAAAGGATTTATGCCGATCGTTGTCTGTTCCGGCACGATCCGGTATTACTTGAAACGCAGCATAGAAAGAGCCTTGCCCGGCGTCGTCGTACTTGCATACGAAGAACTCGTCGAAGATATTCCTTTCTCTGTGGAAGCGGTGATTAACCTGTGAAGATAAAAAAGTACATCGTTGAGGATGTCAAGGAAGCGCTCAAACAAATAAAAAAAGATTTGGGAGAAGACGCCGTTATTTTAGGAACGCGCAAATTCAAGACCGGCGGCTTTTTAGGGTTCGGGAGCAAGACCAAGTATGAGGTAACGGCCGTCGCGGAAGAGAAGAAAGAAGAGATGAAGTCCAAAACGCAAGCGAAAGAAGAGGAATGGATCGACAGTAAAAAGCTCTATGAACTGAAACGCATCCTATCGAAGAACAGCCAATCGCAAACGGAGCCGGCGCCTTCCTCGAAAGAAAGGCAGAGAACGCCCACAATCCCTTCAGCCGGTTATTCGACCGATCTGTCGAGAACAGAGAAAACAGAAGAGAACACACCTTTCGCAAAACTGGCCGGCGCTTCGGCATCCGAGTGGGGCGCGGGCGAAGAGACAAGCACTCATGAGGTATCGGGGCTTCGGAAAGAGATGTTGGCGATGAAACGCATGATCCAGGACTTAAGTGTCAAAATCGGAAAAGAAAACTATCTTCCCGGCCTTCCCGAGCGTTTCAGAAGAATCTATGAAGCGCTCATCGATCAGGAAGTCAATCAGGACCTTTCCAGAAGAATGGTTGAATCATTGCGCATCGTCACCAATGACGGGGTGGACAATACGATCGAAGTCGAAAAGAAATTTTCCGAAGTTTTATCTCCCGCGATAAGAACCGATAATCTACTAAAGAACTACGAAAAAGGGGACGTTTTGTTCTTCATTGGACCAACGGGCGTCGGCAAGACGACGACGTTGACCAAGATCGCGGCGATGTTGTCTCTTGAACTGAGAAAACGGATCGGTATCTTAACCATCGACACCTATCGCATCGCCGCAGTCGATCAGTTGAAAACCAGCGCCGATATCATGGGCATCGGGGTCGGCGTCGCGTACAACCCCAAGGAGTTGTCGATCCTATTGGAACGCTTTAAAGAGTTCGACCTCGTGCTCGTGGACACGGCGGGAAGAAATCAGAAGAACGAGCTCCAGATGAATGAGCTGAGCCGGTATCTGGAAATCGTCAATCCAAAGTACAAATTGCTGACGATGAGCATGAATACGCGCGCGAAAGACATGTACAGCATCATTGAGCATTTCTCGGTCGTAGACCCCACGCATCTGATTCTGACGAAGATGGATGAGACCTCCGTCTACGGTTCCTTTCTTGAACTAAGCAACCGGTACGACATTCCCACCTGCTTTATCACCAATGGCCAACGTATCCCAGAAGACATCATGATCGCAGATTCGAAACGGTTGGCTTCGTTTATCGTGAAAGAGGTGCTGACTAATGCCAGACCAGTTGGAAACGCTTAAACAGGTCGTTTCAGCCAAAAACTTTGAAATCATTATCGTCGCCAGCGGAAAAGGCGGCGTTGGTAAGAGCGTGATCGCGGCGAACTTCGCCGTGGCGTTGGCGAAGAATCAGAAGAGCGTATTGTTATTCGATGCCGACGTGGGCTTTGCGAATGCGGATATCCTGTTAGGGTTGACGACGAAAAACACCCTGCGCGACTATCTTGTCGGAAAGATGGAGCTGAAGGATGTGTTATACCCGACAAGTTACGGTATTTGGCTGTTGAGTAGCGGTACCGATGTCGGCGATTTGATCGCTTTTCGGAACGAGTCTAAACTGAAACTGATGGACGATTTTATGAAGATCGTCGTGGATATGGACTATGCGATCGTCGATACCGGCGCGGGGTTTACCGAAGAGCTCATCTCTTTCTACCAAGCGGCGGACAAATTGTTCATGGTGACCACTCCGGAACCTACGGCGCTCATTAACGTGTACACCTTGGCGAAGATGTTGGCGACGAAAGGAATCTTCCCGGAACTGTATCTCATTATGAACCAATCGCGCAACGCGAGCAAAGACACGCAAGTTCTCGAGCGTTTCTCCTACGTTCTGGAGAAGTTTGCGGGTTGGACGATCGCAGAAAAGCTGATCGTCAGGGAAGATGCGGGCGTGAGCGCCAGCGTTTTGAAACAAATCCCGTTTATCGAAAGCCAAAAGCACTCGCAGCCGGCTCAGGCGATTCAGCGCTTATCGAAGATGGTTCTCAAAAGCCAATCCTCTGAAGAAGTGGAGCCGGAGGGCTTCTTCGTCAAGTTTAAAAAACTGTTCGGGATAAAGTAGGCTTGAGATGATACTGATCCAACATTTAAGCAAATTGTTGAAACTCAGTTGCTGGAAGTCTTCGCTTGAATTGCCGGGACGATCTTTGTTCAGTGTTTTCTTAGGCACGTACAAAGACCTCCTTCTCTTTGAAAGCCGGGTTTTTCTCATCAGCGCCGACTTGAAGAACAACAGCGAAATCGCGTACCAAATCTATCTTCCGCTCGGGATTATCCGAGGGGTCGGACGATTGAGGGAACAAATGGTCAAAGATGACCTCGTATATGGTAAAGTAAAAAGAATATTGGTGACGCCGGGGCAGACGACGGTTTCTCAGAAGAGGAACTTCAAGCGATATTTCCTATTGGAACAGGGTGTCATCGAGCATCGGGCGCAATCTACCCCCGTGATCGTTAAAGATGCGTCAATGGCCGGTATCGGCGTCTCTTCCGGGAACCGCTTGCTGTCTGAAGAGGGGGCGATACGTTTCCTCGGGATGCAGCGCCCGATACGCATCAAAAAAGTCTATGAGTTTACCAACTATAATTTTTTCGAATACGGGTTTATGTTTCAACTTGCGGATGAAGAGCAAAAAAACGAGCTGAAGAATAAACTCCTCGTTTATCATCAAAAACTCACCGACTATGGTGTCTCTCATTAGGTAGGGAAAGATGGCATACTTCAACACGCAGATTAAAGCAAACGAAGGATTAAAAATAGGAAAACCGCTGATCATCGATGTATCGGATCCGATGCTGGAGGGTGTTTACAAAAGCAGCATCTACGATATCGATTTCGCGAAAAAAGTAATGAAGATCGGTATGCCGAGCTCGCAGGGACAGTTCATTCCCCTGCCTGCCGGAACGCGCCTTTACGTGAAGATGGTGGACAAAAGTTCGATGTACGTTTTCCAAAGTATGGTCGTATCCTATGAGAAGGACGAAGAAGGATTTTTGGTGATGTATATCCTTTTTCCCGATTCCCTGCGGAAGATTCAGAGGCGTCAGTTTGTTCGGGTTGCTTTTTTTAAGGAAGGCGACTTCATCCGACTGAATACGAACGAACCATACAAGTTTATCTCGAAAGACTTGAGCGCGGGAGGATTGCTGATGGTCTCTCCCTGTCAAATGGAACTTTCCGAAAAGGTCGTCGTGAATCTGGCGATCTGCGAATCCATTTCTTTAGACAGCGTCACCTCCCAAATCGTAAGAAGCGACCGCGGTACGCAGACCAAGCACTGGATTTACGGGATAGAATTCAAGGATCTTCCGCGTTCGATCGAAGACCGGATCGTCCGGTATGTCTTCGTATTAGAGCAGGAATCCAGAAGAAAATTGAAGGAAGAAGGGGCGAATCCTTGATGTCGTATTATGATAGCCTGACGCCGAATCATTTGGACGTACTGAAAGAGATTGGAAACATCGGAACCGGAAACGGCGCGACGGCGCTTTCTATGATGACCGGGAAAAAAGTGGAGATTAAAGTTCCGAATGTCTCTTTGATCGAGTTTTCTCAGATTCCCTTATTCTTCAAAGACCCGGAAAAAGTGACGGTCGGTATCCAATTGGGCTTCTATGAGGAATTATGCGGAAAACTCCTCCTGCTTTTTGATTCCGAACCCGGCCGAAGACTGCTCGAATTGCTGATCGGGTTTAGAAATGAAGACCTCACGACGATGGACGAGATGCAGCGATCCGTTTTCAGTGAGATCGGCAATATCGTTTGCGGTTCATATCTCGTCTCTCTCACGCAGTTTACGAATCTTTTCGTGAATTCCTTAGTTCCGCAAATAACGGTCGATATGGTCTCCGGTATCGTCGCCGAGTCCTGTTTGGAGTATGCCGAAGAGGAGGATCGCACGATCCTCATCGAAACCAACTTCGATATCGAGGGTCAAAAAAACGTAGAAGCCTTTTTATTCCTCATTCTAAAACCTGAGTCCGTAAAAAAGTTGCTCGAAACTCTCGGATTGTGACTCTCATGGAGGAAAAGATCATCATAGGTATCGGAGAGTACAAATCGGGTAAAAACCCGCTTGTTTTTGTAACCTTAGGGCTCGGTTCTTGCGTCGGGGTGTGTGTTCGGGACCCCGCCAAAGGCATCGGGGGACTGATTCACGTCATGTTGCCGGAAAGTGGAGGCAAAGAGGTGACGAAACCTGGAAAATATGCTGACTCCGGTATCGAAGCGCTGTTGAAAGAGATATCCGGTTTGGGCGCCAATATGAGCAAACTCGAAGCGAAAATCGCGGGAGGCGCTTCGATGTTTAAGTCGGCCGGATCCACGATGGAAGTCGGAAAACGGAATGTAGAAGCCGTAAAAAACGTGCTCGCCAAAATAAAAATCCGGCTGATAAGCGAGGATACCGGCGGAAGCCGCGCCAGAAGCATCGAGTATAATGTCAGCACGGGAATCCTGCTGATTCGGAAAGTGGGAGGGGGAGAAAAAACCGATATCATTGAACTGTAGAGCTTGGTTTCGATGTTGCTCGAAACTCGAAGACGGGCTCAAAAATTATCCCGTTCGTTTACCTCGTCGGAGATAAGGAAGGGCATTGGTGTGATAAAAAACAAACGTCTCGATTCTTCATACAGTCACAATAAGCTCACAAAAGACCAACTCATACAGATGATTTTGCCGAAAATAAAAGCGTTGGCAACCAACGTAAAGTCGACGTTGCCGAAGAGCGTCGAGGTTTCCGACCTCGTTCAGGAAGGGGTTGTGGCGTTGATAAACGCCTTCGACCGGTATGATGAATCCAAAGGCGCGAGCTTCACGACGTTCTCCCTTACACGGGTAAAAGGGGCCATGTACGACTACTTGCGAAGTATCGACTGGTTGCCTCGCAAAACCCGCCATCAGATCAAGGAGATCGAAAAAGCCTACTTCGAATTGGAAGCTAAGAACGGGGCGACGCCCACCGAAGAAGAGATCGCGGAATACTTGAAACTCCCATTGGAAGAAGTTCGGACCTCTCGCATGGATATGAACTGCAAACAATTATTGGATTTGGACAATTATCTCAACCCCGATGAGTCGGATTTCACGGAGACGATCGTCAGCGAAGAGCTGAACCCGGAACAGCAGTTCGAAAAAGACGAGAAGCGAGAACGCTTGAAAAGCCATATTTCGAAGCTGTCTGAAAGAGAGCAGCTCGTTATTTCGTTATACTATATAGAGGAGTTAAACCTGAAAGAAATCGCTCTCGTTCTCGGAGTGACAGAATCGAGAGTTTCGCAGATACTGAGTAAAGCGTTGAGAACCTTAAAGCGCCGGATCGAAGAAGCGGAAAACGAAGAAGGAAAACTAACCTTTTAAACAAAGGAAGGATGGTGCAAGATGACGGGTCCGCTCGAAATGCAAACTTCTTTGGTGAAGCCGGCCGAAGCGGCTCAAAGCGTCAGCCGTCAGCTCATAACCCAGGAAGCCGCGCAACAGGCCTTGGCTTCGGAGATGTCAAAAAAAACAAAAGAGTCAACACACACGACACCCGCTACGGAAAAGGCAAGCCAGGAAGGGGTTCGGCATTCCACCGAAAAAGAGCAGGGACAGTCTCAAGGAGAACTATCCAGAAGAAGAAAAGAAGAAGAGAAAGAGCCCCCCCAAAAGCCCGAACGATCCGAAAATCGAGCGCCTGACGACTATCGAGGTCATTTTTTGGATGTGCGCGGTTGAGCGCAGACAGTTTTTTATAGAAAAGGAGTCGTATTATGCCAGATGTCGCTTCGGTATTCGGGTATTTGGGAATAGAGAAAAAAAGTGACGAAACTTATGTCGGCGGGATCATCATCTCCGACTGTTACGGCATTCCCGTCGAATTCAAGTATACGGAACCCATTAAGCCGACGAACCTCCAAAAAATTCTATACGGTAAGTCAATCGAAAAGTACCTGACTGTCGACGTTCTCTCGAAGAAGTTGATTGTTAGCATTCAGGAAAAACCGCGGTTTATCCTCGTTCGAGATTTGGTATTGCTGCAGACCCAATCTAAGTATCCGATCATCTTGATGGACTCGATAAAAAAAGAAACCACGGACGCCGATACCTCGGACGAACGATACCGCACCGATGTGATCGGGAAAGAGTACAAGATCGTCTATATCAATAGTTTGACTTCAGACGAATACCAGTGGCTGACGACCATTTCCAAAGAAATTGATATTCTTGAACCGTTTTTGCGTCTGAAGGAGGCTCTGGATTACGTTTGTTCAATAAAATAAAGGACTTTTTTAGAGACCTCGCGGATTCAGTTAAGAAAGAAGCCGGCTCTATTTCTGTGATCGAACCTGATTTCGGTTTTGAGGCCGATATCAGCGACATCTACGCGCCAATAACCGGCGTGGTTGCCAAAGAAGGGGGTACGAGCGCAGTTCCTCTTTTTCGAACGGCTCAAGACATCGACCTGAGGATCACCGATCTCGAGCAAGAGGCAAATGCCTTTTGTTCCGTAAAAGGGTTCGACAGCGAAAAGAGCGGGTGTCTGGATAACATAATACAATCGGCGGTTCTTGAATCGGCCGTCCTCGTTGTACTCTTCGAGACGCCGGGGACTACCGCCCGGATCGTCGATTTTTCGCCTCCGGGTTCCGGAGCGGTTATATACGACGAAAGTCCCGAGGAATACCCGTTTTCGACGGAGCAGATACTCACCTTTCCTCTCTATTTCGTAAACGGGGTGCTGGTCTACACAGAACGACTGATGGAAGGGGGCCGGCCGAAGAACGTACCCCTTTTCGCTTCTATTAAAGTGAACGCTTCCGATCGGATGATCGCGCAGTTTGCGATGAGGCGGCAATCTGTTTCACGAGAGAGTTATTCTACCGGTAACATCAAAAACGCCTTGGCGTTCATACTTGATCGGGTGAACCATAAACCTCGCTTGCGGTGGATCGGAATTTTCCGAGACGTTCCGATCAACAGAATCAAACAACTCACCTTTAGCGAATCGACCCTATCCTTTACACTGAACAGCTTAGACCGGCGCTCTATATATGTTTTGGATGTTTTGGTCGTCTATGACGAAGTTATGGAAAAATACCATATAGCGCCTATCGTACGCGGATAACGAGGAAAAATGAGATGGATTTGTCCATAGAAAAAATCCCTTTATCGGGAAGGCATACCGCTTTCTTACAGATCGACCTCCACGATGACTTTCTCAAACGGATGATCTCACGGTTACGTGTCCTCTCAAAGCCTTGGGTCATAGCCTTTGAAGATATGAAGTCGCTTCAGGAATTTGGCGCGTTCGATCTACCCGATGATATCTGCCTCTTTCCCCCTTTCGATCTTCTGCCATTCGAACAGGTGGAAGGGTCGATGCCGACGCTGAAGAAGCGGATGAAGACGCTTTATCGATTGGGAAGGTCCGAAAGATTCACCGGAGGAGTTTTGACGACGATTCCGGCTTTGCTCCAAAAGATCATAGAACCACGCGTTTTGGTCGAAGGGTCCCTCTCCTATAAAAAAGGCGGGTATATACTCAATGCGCGTGGCGAACGTTATGACAGGGAATCGGTGATCCAACACCTCAGCGATACAGGATACCGCCGCGTTTATACCGTAGAGAACCCCGGGGAGTTTTCGGTCCGCGGGTTTATCCTCGACTTTTTCAGTCTGTTTGATGACCTGCCTGCGCGAATCGAGTTCTTTTACGATGAGATCAGCGACGTTCGGTTCTTCGATCCCCAAACGCAACTGAGCCTACCGAAAGGAACGGAGACGAAAGAAGACGCCAAAGGTTTGGAAGGGGAACGAATCATCGTCCCCTTTCGGGAAACCTTCTTTAGGGAAGAGAATTGGGAGCATTTCCGGGATCGGATCGACGACCTGAAGAAGAAATACCCGAGCAGCCTTTTTCTGGAAACGCTGCAACAGAAACCCGACCGGTTTCCTTCGCTGGGGGGGATGCTGCTTCCGTCGCAACGGGCGCTGGTCAATGTCTTGCCTGAGGACACGATCTTCTTCTATGTCCGTCTGGGTCAAGCGATAGAAAGGTTTCGCGCTTACGAGAAGGAACTCTTCGACATCTATCCTCAGACGGAATACAAAGAGATCTATTTTAAGTACCTCCGGGTATCGGAAAGCGCTCTGCCATCGCGGACGAATTATACGATCCTGACCGAACCGGGATCCCCCCAGATAGGCCAAACGGACACCGCCGCCCCTTTTGCCGACTATTCGATTTCTTCCGATGGTTTAGCGGCAGTCAAGCGGAAAAGTCAATCGAACGCCTTCTTTGATTACCCGAACCAAGTCATCGCCTCTTCCGAAGACCTGGAAAAAGGAGATTTAATCGTGCACGAAGACTTCGGAATCGGCCGTTATCAGGGAAACGAGATCATCAGCAATTACGCCGGAATACGAGAGTATCTGAAGATCGAATACGCCGACCAAGTGAATATCTTCGTGCCCGTTGAAAACTTAGATCGGGTACACAAGTACGTCGGCGACGAAAACCTGGTCGGTTTGACGCGCTTGAAAGGCAACGGGTGGATCAGGACCCGAAACCGAGTACGCGAGGATATCGAAGAGAAGGTGGAAGAGCTCATCCAACTCTACGCGATCCGTAAATCGATCGCAAAGCCCCCGGTTATGGGGGATTCCGAGTTGGAATCGCGATTTGCCGCTTCCTTCCCGTATATCGAAACCAAGCCTCAGGCGCCTTCAATTGAAGAGGTCTATCAGGATTTGGGGAGAGCCTACCCGATGGACCGGCTGATCTTCGGAGACGCGGGCTCCGGAAAAACTGAAGTCGCGATGCGAGCCGCTTTCAGAATGGTACTCAACGGGAAGCAAACGGCGATGCTTGTTCCCACGACGATTCTTTCAAAACAGCACTACGAAACCTTTTACGAACGGTTCTCCGCCTTCGGGGCGAAAGTTGTCTTGCTGAACCGCTTCGTGACCGATAAAGAGCGCAAATCGGCGGCCCAACTGATCGCCGACGGGATCGCAGATGTGGTCATCGGCACTCACAGCCTTTTATCCGGCCGCATCAAATATAAAGACTTAGGTCTTTTGATTATCGACGAAGAACAAAAATTTGGCGTGACGCAGAAAGAAAAAATAAAGAAAATGAAAACGCAGGTCGACGTGTTGACACTCAGCGCGACCCCGATACCTCGAACCCTTTACATGGGCTTTTCCGGTGTCAAAGAAATGTCCATCGTCGATGTGCTTCCGCCCGGGCGCATTCCGGTCGAAGTGTTGGTAGCCCCTTGGGAAGAGCGAATCGTGAAAACCGGCGCGTTGAGGGAACTTTCGCGGGGAGGCCAAGTGATCTACGTCCACAACCGGGTTGAAGACATTGCGGACTCTTTGGATCGGATAAGAACCCTCGTTCCGGAAGCGAAGGTCGGGTTGGCCCACGGACAGATGAAGAAGACCGTTTTCGAAAGAACCATCCAAGACTTCTACGAAGGACGGATCGATATCCTCGTGTGCACGACAATCATCGAGAGCGGCGTCGATATCCCGAACGCCAACACCCTCATCATCGATGACGCCCAGAGATACGGGTTATCCCAGTTGTACCAACTGAGAGGGCGGGTTGGTAGGAGCGACAGAAGAGCGTACGCCTACTTCTTCTACCCGAAGCACACCCGCCTTCTTCCCGAAAGCCGTTCCCGCTTGGAAGCCATACAAACCTTCTCCGGAGCAGGTAGCGGCCTACAGCTCGCCCTTCGCGACATGGAGATACGGGGTATCGGCAATCTGTTAGGCTTCGAACAACACGGGAATATCAATACCGTCGGGCTCCATTTGTATCAGCAAATGTTGGATGACGTGCTGATTAAACGTGGGCTGAAAGAGGAGAAAAAGATAAAAGAAGAACTCGAAGAAACCATCCGAGTGGAGATCAAAGGGTTCAATCTCAACTGCGTCTTAACCGATTACTATATCGCAAATCAGATCGAACGTATGAAGATTTACCGAAAGATCGCGCTCTCGCGGACGCTCGACGATATCGCCGCCGTAGAGCGGGAATTGGTCGATCGCTTCGGCCCGTTAGAACCCAACGCCCGCGAGTTGCTTCTTTATTCGAGCATACGCATCCTCGCAGACGCATTGGGCATTAAAAGCATCGAGTCGCTCAAACGGTCTCAAAACGTCCGCGTCACATTTACCGATAGGCAATCCATCGATAAGTTTGAATGGCGAGAACACCGGGGTTTCTCGAACCGTGAAACGTTAGAAGCGCTATTGTTCGAAATCGACCCGCATCGCCTCTTGCTCCTGTTGGAAAAGAACTTTAAGCAGCGCGGGCCGACCGATCGCGTCGCTCAATCGTTGGCGGGAAAGGATTAAGGAGGGATTTAAATCCTTCATTTCTTGCCTTGATTTCGCGCCTTCCCGACGCGCGCACGGTATAGAGGAGGAATTGGAACTCGTGATTTGCTATGTATTGAGCGTCGTGGTTCATTTCCGGAAAATTAAACCGATAAAGAATTACGTCTTTATCGGTATAGCTAACTCTGTATCATTGGATGGTTAACCGCGCCAAATCCAAAAAAGGAGGGATTTGTGTGTCAAAAAGAATCATTGTCTATCTGTCGCTTTTGGTATTCGCGACCGCGCTATTCGCCGGTTGGTCCATCGAATTCGGTTTCGGGCCGATCGTCGTGACCCCGCAACCGGTCAATCCTGGGTATCCCTACCCTTACCCTTATCCTTACCCCACTCCCACCCCCTCGCCCGCTGGAGGGATTAGACTGGGCATTTCCAGCGTCGACAATAACGGAAACGGCGTTTTAGTCACACAAGTGCTACAAGGGTATCCCGCTTACGGTCAGCTTTTCCCGGGAGATATCATACGATCGGTTCAGATTCTCCAAGGTCAAGTGATGGTGTACAATAACTATGTACAAGCCTATAATTTTTACGGGTACCCGCAGACACCCAGCGGAACTTGGGTTTACTCGTCCTCTCAGTTGCAGTCGATGATACTGAGCGCCCCTTGGAACTCTTCGATCATCCTGTGGATACAACGGTACGGTTCTCCCATTATGCTGGTAATTCAACTGGTGAACGCAAACAGCCCTCCGATTTTCTATTCGA
>CAZMHO010000002.1:19244-26422 GCA_964566085.1 uncultured Thermotogaceae bacterium
GCGCACAAAGCAAGGGAAGATTCTCGATTTGGCAAGAAGGGAATCTTCCCTTTTTTTATATGCTATAATTGATCGTTCAATCGGCGAGGCAGTTTTCGCCGATACCGACTACCCGATTTGAAGGTGAAGGAACGATGGAAAGAAAGAAGCAGGAAGTCGTCGACCGTTTAGTCAACGAAAAAGGATTGAGCGCTTTGGACGGATTGATGGATCTGGTTAGAGATTCCGAAGATCCGGAAGTTTTGTCGATCGTTCGCGAGGCTTTGATCCGATTGGGATCGGCGGTAAAACCTCGGTTACTGGAGTTTTTAGAAAAGGCGACAGCCGAGAGCGCTTCTTTGCCGGGATTGTTGACCGCGATCGAAACGCTTGGCGATATCGGCACGAAAGGGGATATTCCCACCCTATACGCCCATCTTAAGCTGTTCGAACATGAGACGGATCAGCTCTACGTCTATGAAGCGATCGCCAAACTCGGAGGCGGAAAGGAATTGCTGAGTCTTCTGGAGTTTTTACTCTTTGAAGACGAAGAAAAAGAATGGATGCGGGATCACATTATTATGATCCTCTCCCATATCGATGACCGGCAGGCGCTGGGTTTCCTCGGTAACGTTTATGCCCTCCGCGATTACGACGAAGAACAGGAAGAATTGATACTGCTGAGCATGATGAGCCTCCTCTCACGAAGACCCGAATGGATTGAAGAACTCAAGGCCAGCGGGGAAGGCCGTCAAATCGTCGAAAGGTTGTCCGAAAAAATCAAAGGGCAGGCGGAAGAAGACACAACGAAGCGAAAGGAACCTGAATGAAAATACTGTTGGCGACGACAAACCGATTTAAGGTGCAAGAGATCCGAGAAATCCTTCCCGATGTCGACTTTTACAGCATTAGCGATTTCACCGATCATTGGGATGTCGAAGAGAAGGGAGCCACCTTCGAAGACAACTCCTTTCTGAAAGCGAAGACGGCCGCCCATTATTTCGGAATCATCTCCGTGGCGGACGACTCCGGATTGGAGATCCCCATCCTTGATAATTTTCCCGGGGTACAGTCCGCGCGTTTTATGGAAGGACACCCCTTCGAAGACAAAATGAAAGCCGTCCTCGATAGAATGGCTCCGTTTTATGAACCGGAACAACGAATCGCCCGTTTTCGAACAGTCGCCACATACTACGATCCCCTGACCGCGCAATCTTTCAGCTCTGAAGGTGTCGTGGAAGGGATAATCGCCGACCGGATCGCCGGCAATAACGGATTCGGATACGACCCCATCTTCATCCCGAAAGGGTTTGAACAAACCTTCGGCGAGCTGTCCGATATCGTCAAAAATAACTTCAGCCATCGGTCAAGAGCTTTCCAAACGCTTTTCGACCGTATTAAAGCAGAAGTCTTGTCGTGACGCCCACGACTCTCTTCCTGACGCGTCACGCGTCTACCCTTTGGAACGAAGAAAGGCGTTTCCAAGGCAGTCTGGACAGCCCGCTTAGCTCGAAAGGGCAAGACCAGGCGCGACTTTTGGGAAGGGTAATCGCCGATTTGCATCCGGTGGCGCTATGCACGTCTACGCTATCGCGAACCAAGGAAACGGGAGTTCTCGCGATGGAATCGGCGGAGTTGACGCTCCCGACCGAAACGTATCCGGAGCTGAACGAGATCAGCTTAGGCTCTTGGGAAGGAAAAACCGTCGCGTGGGTGAAAGAGCACGACGGAGAAGCGTTTGAGCATTATACGCAGCGCCCCTATACCTTCAAGCACCCCACCGGAGAAGGCTTCTGTGACGTCTTGGATCGCGCGTTGAGCGGAATTGAAAGGATTGTCGAAAGGTATAAGGGAAAACGGGTTTGGGTGATCACGCATGGCTTTGTGCTGTGCGCGCTGCTCGTCTATTTAAGGAACATCCCTTTTGAATACTACGCATCGAAGATGCGTGTCCCGGACAACGCAGAAGTAATCCATACTACCTGGTTTCGATAAACATTCTTTAGACATCCGCTAATTCGGAGTGTCATCGGGGACATCCAAATCCTCCCCGGCTTCCACGAACAGCTCAAAACGCTCTGGAGAGAGACTCCCTTTGTATAGATCACGGAAGCTGATCTCTAATTCCGTGTCTTTCTCCTCTATCTGCAGCAATTCAACGGGGATTCTCTGTTTCGGATCGTATATTTCAAACACGACATTTTGAATTCCGGAAGAAAAGATACTCCCCTCCACCATTTCATCGAGCGAAAAAATGACTTCCAACGTATTGTGTATGTCATCTTCCACGTAACCCATCCGTATCAACCGGTCGAAGGTCTTATTGGCAATATCGGCGCGATCCTGATTGCCGTCCATGATCTCCTTCAACACGAAGGAAAATGCAACCTCAAATAGATCTTGTATAATCTTCAAATAGCCTCGTCCCTTTCAGAAATTTGCCTATTATATCATAATCGCGAATGAATCAAAGACCGGATGATTCCTTCCCGTATCCGATTCTCTCCAGTATAGACGTTAAAACTTCCGCATTACGGATAGAATCCTCCTCGGTTATGATCGGGCTTCGCCCCCCACGGATCACGTCGTTGAAGTGAGCGATCTCCAGAGTGTAGTTGTCCGCGCTTTCGATAGGGAAGAGTTGAACCCCGTCGTCGTTCATTACCGTGTAGGTAAGCGTCCCGCTTTCGTTAAAAGGGCGTTCGGTGTAGACCGATCCTTTCGTCCCCTGCACTTCGAAGAACATCCGCCGAGACTGCTCGAAAGAAACGTGCAAGGAGAACGTGATACGCCGATCGATACGGAGTAGCGCGGTCATGGACAAATCCGTCCGTTCCAGAGGATGCAGAGAAGCGATTGCGTCGACCACCGTCGGTTCTTTCCCGATGAAATACCGCGCCAGATGGATAAGATAGCAGCCCAAATCATAGACCGCCCCTCCTCCCAAAGCTCTCGACCAACGAATATCCCCTTGGCGGCGCGACAGGTCAAAAGAGAAAGACGAAAGGATATGACGGATCTCGCCGATCGCGCCGGAGGAGATGGTTTTCCGCATTTGCCCGATAAGAGGGTTATGGATATAGGCGAAGGCTTCCATCAAAATCCTGTTTTCTTTCCGGGCGGTTTGAAACATCTCTCGAACCTCCCCTGCGTTCAGGGCTAAGGGTTTTTCGCATAAAACATGTTTTCCCGCCAGCAAGGCCTTTATCACCCACTCTTTGTGCAACGCGTTCGGTAAAGGCGTGTAAACCGCTTGGATTTCCGGATCGTTCAGGAGCTGGCTATACTCGTGATATACCTTTACCGGATGAAAAAGCGTCTGAAAATGGCGCGACTTATCCGGGTTCCGGCTCGCGATGGCCTCCAAAGAACTCCCATCAGTTTGCAAAATGGCAGGGATAAGGGCTTTTTCTGCGATACGAGCCGCTCCAAGCACTCCCCACTTTATTGATTTCGGCACAATGAACGCCTCCTTTCGTTTTATCGGGATTATACACTGAATGATCGGCGTTTTTTATAAAGCGCTTTAAGGGGTAGGCTTGCTTTTTTGTCTGTTCCGTAAAAAAATTATGAATTCACGATATAAGCCGGTTGTGGAGTGCCGAACTTTTGTGCGGCTTATTAAGCGATCTTTAAGCGTTGCAACCTTTGACAGGAGACGCTTTTCTGATGTCACGGCGCCTAAGATAGCCCGCAAGACAGTGACCCTCGTTAGGCCGGTTGGTTTTTTACGGGACGAATCTTTGGTCCCGAAGCCTTAAGAACCCCCGTCAAGAGCCGCTGTTTGCGATCACGTCAAGATACCAAAGTGCACGTATTGCAAGACTTTTCGATAATTGACACCCGAAGAGAAAAGGCGTATAATGGATATGAACTATTGTATATACACATATGTTCATACTGGAGGGATTCTATGACCGGATTAGAGAAGAATACCAAGCGGATGTTTCGAAAGAACGGAATGGCTTTATGGGTCGCTCTGGATCATCCGCAGTTCAGTGGCCCGATGCCGGGGCTTGAGAACCCCCTTCAAACCATTGCCAGAATTCTCCCCGCTTCAAACGACGGCATGATCCTGAACCCGGGCATCTTCCGCCTATTACCTTCTGAAGCCTATCTGAAGCGGCTTATTATGCGGGTCTCCGTAGGAGGGACCTGCTTTTCCGAATACTCGAAGATACATCCGGTAGTGGTTGATCCGATTCAAGCGCTGAATGAAGGCGCCGATGCAGTGATTATGATGCTGATCTTGGGGCGTCAGGACGCCTTGGCCATGGAGTCGGTCCGCCGGAATATCGAGGGCTATCACCGATTTTCTATTCCGGTCGTCGTCGAAGTAATGTCGGAGGACTACGCCCTGAACAACGACTTCCAGCATGTATACGCCGGCGCGCGGATAGCGGCGGAGCTGGGCTGCGATATCGTGAAAGTGTTCTACTGCGAGCAATTTCACCGCGTAGTGGAAACGTGCCCCGTGCCGGTCTTGTTAGCGGGAGGTCCGAAAAATCTTGATGTTTTGGAAGGCGCCAAAGAGGCCATCCGTTCAGGAGCGAAAGGCTTCGCCTTCGGCAGAAATGTCTTTCAAAATGAGGACCCTGTTGAGATGATCGGACAGCTTTCGAGGCTATTGGAGGGATAAGCATCCCAAAGCGCATACCGAGTCATCTGCTCTATGCGGTAGCCGTCGATTATTATCAAAGTCGCGCCACGCAAGAAGAGATAAGCCAAAAATACGGAATCTCCAGGCCGCAAATTTCGCGCTACTTGCAAAAAGCCCGAGAAGAGAGGATCGTCGAGATCACCATTCACCCCCCGACAGAGACCAGCCATGCGGCCTTAGAGAAGCATTTGGAAGAAAAATACGGTTTGAAAAAAGCAGTCGTCGTCCCGTTTTGTAAACAGAAATACCCGCAGGAAGAGTTGATAAGGGCGCTCGCGATCAGCGCAGGAAAGGCAATCAAAGAACTGGTTCCCTGCCATCACCGGATCGGAATCGGTTGGGGAAAGACGGTTTATCAGACTGTCCTTACGATTTGTTCCGAACGCTCCGGAGACAAACAAAAATTTCCCGTGAAAAGGGAGCTCACCGTTTTACCGCTCATCGGAAGTCTGGGACAATCCCTTCCCTACTACCAGGTAAATACGATGATAGACCGTCTCGCCGAGTACTTTCGCGCGAAAAGCCGCTTTCTGAATGTTCCGGCGCTATCGCCGAAAGAGTCGGTCATTCCCGAGCTGATGCTCGAAAACTATGAGTCCGTCAGGAAGATTTGGGAAACCATCGATCTGGCGATTATTGGCCTCGGGGGGCCGATTCAAAGTTCTGAGATCATTAAGGCTGAGATAGATCGGGAAATCCTCTTTCAGCTCTTGAAACAGCAGGCTGTCGGAGATATCTTAGGACGCTTTTTCGATAAGAGAGGCGAAGCGTGCCAATCCGGTTTGGAGTCTCGCCTTCTTGGTATGGATCTGGAGACATTGCGAAAAATAAAGGATGTTGTCTGCGTTTGCGGGGGTAAAAACAAAGCGCAGGCCATTCAAGTTGCGCTTGAGAATAGATTTTTCAATCGCCTGATCACCGATCAGCAGACGGCAGGAATACTTTAGAAGCGGGGTGGTTTCTATGAAAGCCTTAATTTATTCGGGTCCGGGAAAACTTGACCTCCAAGAGGTTTCAGTTCCACAAGGGAACACAATGGTAGCCGTGCACTATGCCGGAATCTGTGGAACCGACGTTAAAACCTATCTGAAAGGCCATCCGATGTTTCAGCCCCCGACGGTGCTGGGCCACGAGTGTATCGGCCGTATCGCGCGCACCGATGCGGCGGGCTCGGAAATCGCCGAAGGGTTGCTCGTCGCGATGGCTCCCTACGCCGAATGCGGCGCTTGCGAAAACTGCCTAAAAGGGGTTCCCGAGCTCTGCCAGAATAAATCTTTCGCTTCCTCAGGAAGCTTTTGCGAAATTTTGGGGATGGACACCGAATATGCGAAGAAAGCGCTTTTTCCGATACCTGAGGCGTCCCCGGTCTATACGCTGATGGAGCCTCTGGCCTGTGTTTTCAACGGGCTGGAGAAAACCCGTCTCCTGCGAAACCTCGAATCGTTGAAAACGGAGATCAACACGCTCATTGTCGGCGGCGGGCCGATGGGAACATTGTTCGCCACGTGGTTTCGAGCCCAGAACCTCCCGTATGCGATCCTGGAAAACAATCCTTGGCGATGGGACTACCTTTCTTCCAGAGGGTACGTGTTAACTTCCGAAATGACTCCCAAACACTACGATATCATCGTCGTCGCCGCAAATGCCCCTGAAATCGCCCAAGACGCATTAGATCAGGTGAAAGACGGGGGAGACCTTCTGCTTTTCGCCGGATTCCCCTCCGCCGCCCGGTTAACGTTGAACCCCTTTTCGATCCACTACCGGGAAGTTTCTGTGAAGGGCAGTTTCGGTTATGGGCTCTCTCACTTTCGAAAGGCTTATCGCGAGATTCTTCGGAACCCGTCCTTATACGGAGAGCTGGTTTCTCATCTTTTCCCTTTAGAAGACTACGCGGAAGCTTTTCAGAAGGCAATCGCGGGAGAAGCGATGAAAGTGGTCTTTCGGGTGTGCCATTCATGAAGGTACAGTTTCGAGGGCAACGGTACTATCTGCGCGAGATCAGCGTTGCGTGGCTTTGCTTGGCTCCCGCTTTGGGTTTAGCCGTCGTTTTCGTCTTCATCCCGTTGGTTCAAGTGTGCTATCTGAGTTTTACGAATTGGGACCTGTTGCGCGCAACGAAAAGCTGGATCGGTTTAAAAAATTACGAATACATCTTTAAAGATCCGAAATTCCTTCAATCCATCTGGAACACGCTTTATTTCGCCGGCGTAAAGATTCCTTTGGATCTGGTGCTCTCGCTGTTTATCGCCGTCATGTTGGATCGAAAAATAAAAGGGTTGCGATTTTACCGCGCCTCCTACTTCGCTCCGGTCGTTATTCCCGTTGTTGCCGCTTCGCTGATTTGGGTATGGTTGTTCGATCCGGGTCTGGGTCCGTTCAATCAAATCTTAGGATTTTTTGGTATCAATCCGATCCGCTGGCTACACGACCCCGCCTCCTCGATGTTTTCGATCATTCTCTTCTCCCTTTGGAAAGGGCTCGGATACGATATTGTGATATTCCTCGCCGGACTGCAGGGAATCCCCCCCACGTATGCCGA
>CAZMHO010000002.1:26432-45687 GCA_964566085.1 uncultured Thermotogaceae bacterium
ACGGAGCCGGCCAATGGAAGATATTTTTCCGGATCACCTTACCCTTATTGTCCCCGGTGATATTTTTCGTCATTTTAATGGGGATCATCAACTCCTTCAAGATATTCACCGAAATCTCGGTGATGACTCCGAAAGGGGGGCCGCTGTATTCCACCGGCGTGATCGTTTTCTATATCTATCAGCAAGCATTCGAAAACTACCGAATCGGCAGAGCGGCAGCAGCCTCCGTGGTGTTGTTCCTTCTGATACTCGGGATCACAACCGTACAGCGAAAACTCGGCAGTAAGTTCGTCGATTACGAGTAGGTGGGCCATGAGAAAACAATGGTGGGTTTACGTAATCCTTTCGATCGGTCTCATCGCGATGCTGTTCCCGTTTTTCTGGATGGTCTTGTCCGCATTTAAGTCGAACGCAGACGTCTATCTCTATCCGCCGAAATGGTTTCCATCGCAATGGAACTTCAGTAATTTCAAACGCGTCTTCGAAATGGTCCCTTTTGCTCTTTACTACTTCAACAGCCTTGTGGTGACCGTTCTCGTAACCTATGGGCAGCTTATTGTCTCCGTTCTGGCCGCTTTCGCGCTTTCGAGGCTGAACTTCCCTTTCAAAAACACGGTCTTCATCCTGGTCGTTTCGACGATGCTGATGCCGTTCGTCGTCACGATGATCCCGGTATTCTTGATCGTCAGCAGCTTCAAGTGGATCGACACCTATCAGGGGTTGGTGATCCCGTCTTTGTTCAGCGGTTTTTCGATCATCTTCCTCAGGCAATTCTTTATATCGATCCCGCAGGATTTACAGGACGCGGCAATGATCGACGGATGCGGCTTTTTCCGTATCCTGTTTCAGGTCATTCTCCCGAACGCAAAACCCGCGATCGCCACCATCACGTTATTCAACTTTTTAGGAGAGTGGCGTAACTATCTATGGCCGCTTATCGTTACGAATACCACGAAGATGCGGACCTTACCGGTGGGATTGCGCTATCTGATGACGGAAGGAGGCGGCGAGTACCATCTGATGATGGCGGCTTCCTTGATGGCCATTCTCCCGGTATTGATCGTCTATATCTTCTCCGAAAAACAATTCATCAAATCCGTGACCTTTACGGGTTTGAAATCATAAGGAGGGTTACGTATGAGAAAACTGATGCTTATTTTAATGGTCCTTCTCCTATTCTGCACCTTTGGCCTCTCTAAAACGAAAATCACCTTTTGGTACGCCATCAGTGGTACAAGCGGCGAAGCGCTTCAGAACCTGATCGACCGGTTCCAAACCGAAAATCCGACCATCGAAGTGGAAGCCGTCTACTCGGGTAAGTACGCCGATACGGCCCAAAAGATAACAGCCGCTCTGGCAGCCAACGCGCTACCGAATGGCGGGGTCATTCCGGCTGGTCCGATTTTTACGGGACCGAGGGGCAACTACGCCATTCTGGACTACATGTTGAAGGACCCGACTTTTGATATGTCCGATTTTTTTGATGGGATGTGGGATTATTCCAAGTATAAAGGCAAAATATGCGCGGTTCCCTACAATATCAGCACTCCCGTGCTCTACTACAACAAAAACCTGATGGAAAAAGCGGGACTCGATCCCACGAAACCGCCTACCACGTGGGAAGAGCTTCTCGATTATTCCAAAAAAATCACCCAAGACACGAATGGAGACGGGATCCCGGATATTTGGGGGCTAAATATGACCGATACGGCTTGGATATTTAAGTCTTTCCTTCTGCAAAACGAAAACGATATCGTCAAAGCCATCCCCAAGAAAGAGGACTACGACATCGTTCCACTCTTTGATCAACCCTCTGCCTTGGAAACCGCAACCTATTGGAAAAGGCTGATCGATGAAAGAGCTATGCCAGTTGGTTTGCATTCGTTGGCGGAAAAACAGTTCCTCGGAAATACGCTTGGGTTTTATCTTGGCACCTCTTCTCGCATCGGTGCCTGGACAGGGAATACCTCGTTTAGTTTTGGCGTCGGTTATCTCCCGAAAGGCAAACGGTTGGGGATTCCGATCGGCGGCGCCGTTCTTGTTCTTTTCCCCGCTCCGAAAGACCAGATGGACGCGACGTACCTACTAATCAAGTGGCTGACCCAACCGGACAAGATCGCGGAATTCGCGATGAAAACAGGGTACATTCCGATCCGCAAATCTTCATTAGAGCTACCCGAAATGAAAGCCTTCTTCGAAAAGAATCCGTTCTATAAAACGGCCTTTGAGCAGTCCGATTATGCTTTCTCGTATTGGCATTTTGACGCGATGGGAACGATGGATTCGTTAATCGTGGAAGTGTTGGAGAAGATCGAAAGAAATGTCTCCACCCCAAGAGAAGGTATGAAATGGCTCCAAGAGACAACCGTTGAAGAGATCGAAGAGAGTTTGTAGCCGATGCGGGTCTCCGTCTCTACGGCCGGGCTTTATCCCATTGAGTCGCTGGATGCCTTGAAACTGGTGGCGCAAAGCGGGTTTTCGGAAGCGGAACTGATGCCGCAATGTTACTATGAGATCAGCGAGTCTTTCGCGTTAAAAACGCGGAAGACTCTTAAGGAAGTCGGTATCCCTTTCCGTGTTTCGTCGGTACACTTTCCCCTCGTATTTTTCGCCACCTTCTATAATCTGTACCCCGGGATGCGGAAAGAGGCGGAAAGGCTTTCGGAAAAAGTCGCTTCCAGCGCTTCGATTCTCGGAGCGGAAATAATCGTCGTCCATGCTCCGGATAAACTTAAACCGGGAGACTCGTCGGAGTACGGAGAAACCGTTATCCAAAACATCCGTACCCTTTGCGACATATGCGAGGAGATGGGAATTATCGTCGCGCTTGAAAACAACCCAAAAACGATCGCCGATACCCCGCCGCATTGGCGTGAAGCCGCCTCTCTCATCGATCGACCCAACTTAAAACCGATGCTCGACACGACCGAGGCGTCCGAAGCCGGCATTCCGCCTATCGCGTTCGTAAACGAAACTCCGTGTATCCACTATCACTTGAGCGATCACTCGGGAAACGTCAAACATCTTCTACCCGGAGAAGGAGATCAGGATTGGCCTTTATTCTTTGGAACGAACCTGAAGATCGGTTACAAAGGGATTTACGTCGCGGAACCTTCTTATCGCTTTATGAACAAAGCGCCGGCCGATAACCTGACGAAAATCAGGAAGTTTTTCGATCGGCATTTGTTTTGAGAGGCCCTTTGAAGATCGGTCTTTTAGCCAATCACGGCGCCGGCAGATATCGTCTCGTACCGGAGGCCGTTCAAAGATACCGAGAGGCCTTTCCGGAGCACACGCTGGTTGCTCCGGAGGGGCGTTTTTCTCCCGGCGAACTCCTCGGGGTCTCCTCTATCGAGTCCGGCGAAACCGGTTCGGAAAACTATCTGGAAGAGCTGTCTCGCGTTGTTACGACGCTTGTACAGAACAGATGCGACCGTCTCGTCGCCTTCGGAGGAGACGGGTTCTTTACCAATATCTGCGCGAGGCTTATCGCCGAACCGGAAGTGATCCCGTTCATGGGTATCGGGACTGGAACAGCCAACGTCGGTATTCTCACTCAGTTTACACCGGAAGATCTCTCGACCGCTCTTCCAATCAATCAGATCGATCATGTCTCTCCCTTAGTGGTCTATAGAGACGGTCAAGCGATCGGATACGCTTTTCACGATATCCTTATCGGAGATACGTTTTTAGGGACCTTTGACGGATCGACGCGGAACTTAAGCGCGGCGAAGTGGATGGCGGACCACACCCTATTGACCGAAAAACCGAAACCGCTTTCTCTTACCGAATGCTTTCGCATTCGGCGGCGGACGGACCCGCTCCCGTTAAAGCTGTCTCCTATCGCTCAAATAATCATTTCTCCACTCCATCGCGGGAAAGGGTTCGCCGGAAAAGCGATCACCGGGTTGCTTTGCTTTAGTCCCTATTATCCGAACAGCTTTTGCCTGGCGCTTGTCGATCGCATCTTGGTTGAGATGACGGAGTCCTTTCCAGAGTACGGGTGTGCGATCGAGCAGTATCTTTTCCGAGAAGGGGAGGAGGCGACACTGGAAGGCATTTCGTCCGGTCACTTCATTATAGCGGACGGCAATCCGTTGTGCGAGGCGAATGGATCCATACGAATCGCGCGGTCTAAAAGGCGTGTTCCCGTCGTAATGAACCTCCTCCGCTCACAGGCGTTCTAACAAGACTAGAAAGGGGTCAGTCTATGACAAAAGAAGTGTTTGTCCGCGCGCTCGAGGCTTTCGCCGTCGGGGACGCCGTCGGCCTTGCCACAGAGTTTATGACGCGCGCCGAGATTCGTCGTGATTATCCCGCTATCGATGGGTTGCCGAACCCGGAATTCTCGCGCCACCATCCCGATCTACCCGAGGGAAGCATTTCGGATGACACCGAACAGAATCTCTATCTATTAGAGGCCTACCGAGAGAGAGGGATTTCCTCCGAAGCGGCCGTCCACGGTCTACTGAAATGGATAGAGGAGTCGCGGGCGGTGGAAAAGAAGTTCATCGGCCCGAGCTCGTTAAAGTCCTTGCAAGCGATCCAAAATGGGGAGAGCCCGCAAAAGGCCGGTTACGGAAACACCACCTGTGGCGCCGTAATGCGCGTTTTTTCCGCTTCTTTGTGCGCCCGCTCTGAGTGTTGGGATCAACTGGCGACTCAGATCTATCTGACGACCCTGCCGACGCATTTTTCGGAATCCGCATTAGAAGCGGCATTGGGTTTCGGGTTCGCCTTAAACGTCGCAGCGGGAGCGGTCTCTTTGGAAGAGATCATCGCCGCTTTTTTCGCAGGCGCCGCGAAGAGCAAAGAATTCGGAGCGCCTGAATTCCCGATCCCTTCCTCAGTTTCACGAATCCGTTTTTTTCTGGATCACCAAGACCGGTTCTGTGATCGGAATCAGGTCGCGGATTTTCTATCGGATGTGCAGGGGACCGGCCTTTATGCCAACGAAGTCACGCCTTCCGCTTTCATTCTCTTCTTAACCTCCCCGGAAGACTGCTGGGACAACATTCGAATGGCCGCTTCCTTAGGCGGCGATACGGATACCATCGCGGCGCTTTCCGGCGCCTTGACCGCGTTATACAATAAAGGGCACAATATTCCCGGCCCGATCGTGGATCAGGTTCTTTCCGTCAACCGCCTCCACCTTGAGAAGTATGGGGAGCTCATTTTTGCGTTGCGTTCCTCGAAAGCAACTTTTAGGGTATAATACCTTCAGGCGCGGTACTTGTCGGGTTTTATCGCGTACTGCCGCCCTATGGCAAGGGGTTCGGGCTCTTACTGACTTGGCGCTCTACCAGATTTCCTATGTTTTTTATGGCTTGATTTGAGAATCCTACCGTGAATGGAGCGCTCTCTATGGACCCGATCGCGCGAGCAAAACTGCTCGGAGAAGGCAAGATTCTTACCCTGATTTGGAAATTCAGTATCCCGGCGATTGTCGGAATGCTGACGAATGCGTTATATAATGTCGTCGACCGCATTTTCTTAGGCCAAGGGGTCGGATCGTTGGCCCTCGCCGGCATCACCATCTGTTTCCCGGTGATGACGATGATGATGGCGCTCTCGATGCTTATCGGAATCGGATCGGCAACGTTGATTTCGATACGGTTGGGAGAGGGAAAGCGCGATGAAGCTGAACGGATATTGGGGCAGGCGTTCTTTTTTATCATCGTCTTCTTCAGCATCTTCACCGCCGTCGGTTCTCTTCTGATCGACAAGCTGCTGTACCTGTTCGGCGCTACGGAAACCATCCTGCCTTACGCGAAAGAGTATATGTCGGTGATTCTTCTGGGTTCATCCGTGTTCGCAGTCGGTTCAGGCATTAACCATTGCATACGCGCGGAAGGGAATCCGCGTATCGCAATGGCCACCATGTTGATCGGCGCGATCCTGAACATTATCCTTGACCCGATCTTCATCTATGCCTTCGGACTCGGTATTCGAGGAGCGGCTATCGCGACCGTTATCTCGCAATCCGTCTCCGCTTTGTGGGTCCTTCGTTACTTTACCAAAGGGAAAAGCATCATTAGGTTGAAGTGGCGGAACATGCGCCTGGATTGGCCTTTAGCGAGAAGAATCCTTTCCAACGGATCCGCCTCTTTCGCGCTCCAGATGGTGGCGAGTATCATGAACATCATCTTGAATCAAAGCTTGAAAACATACGGGAAAGATTTGGCCATCAGCGCGATGGGGATTATCCAAAGCATCTTTGCCTTCGTATTAATGCCAGTTTTTGGTTTGAACCAAGGATTGCAGCCAATTTTCGGGTTCAACTTCGGGGCAAAAAACATCGGGCGAGTCTATCTGACCTTGCGGTTCGGATATCTTTTCGCAACAGTAATCGTTGGCGTGAGTTATCTGGCCCTTCGACTCTTCCCCGTCCCCATCATCCGCATCTTTAACCGGAACGAAGCCGCGTTGATCGAATTGACGGCGCACGCTCTCTTTTACTACTCTCTGATGATACCCTTCATCGGGGTACAAGTAGTGTCCGTCGGTTTCTTTCAAGCGCTTGGAAAACCAAAATGCGCCATGTTCTTAAGCTTAAGCCGGCAGATTCTCTTCCTCATTCCATTGTTGCTGGTCTTGCCCCGCTTTTTTGGTTTAGAAGGCATTTGGTACAGCATCCCCATTTGCGACTTTTCGTCCTTCGTTGTCGCGACGGTTTTCGTTACCCGCGAAGTGAAGAAACTCCGTCACCTAAGCCTTAAACGATTGGAAAGAGAGCCGTGAACCCCGTTGTCTACGGCATTGCCTGATTATGACCGCGCCCGGTGCGGTATTGGGCGGGTAAAACCGTCCGCTACACCCACCGCTGCGTGATCGGAAGACCCTGCTCCCCATTGAAGCTTACCTTCGTGAGCTTCGGCCCGACGGGGTTCACGCGCCGCTTAAACTCACTGCGGATATACAATTGACAGACTGTATGGACGCTTTCCTCACGGAAGCCTTCCTTTATAATCTCATCGGCAGAATACCGTTCCTCGACCAACAGACGGACGATCGGGTCCACCTCTTCATAGGGCGGCAGCCGGTCCTGATCGGTTTGACCGGGATACAGCTCGGCCGTCGGGGCTTTATCGAAAACGCTTTCAGTGATCGCCGAATTCCCCAGCGCTTTGTTTAGTGTCCTTCCCAAGGCATAGACCTGGTATTTGTACAGGTCTTTTATCGGCGCGAATCCACCGGCGGAATCGCCGAACAGGGTACTGTAGCCGCACGCCGACTCGCTCTTGTTGCCGGTCGTCAAGACGAGCCAGCCGTAATGGTTCGATAAGGCCAACAAGTAGTTCGCCCGAATCCGAGGCTGCAGGTTTTGTTCGCATAGGTCTCCCGCTTTTATTTCGAATTCCACGCCTAACAGTCTTCGATAGTTCTCCAGAACATCACCGATCGGAAGCGTCAGGGTCTTTATCTGGAGGGCATTCGCCAGATCTTCCGCGTCCTTTACGCTGGCGTCGGAAGTATACCCGGAAGGCATGAATACTCCGATGACCCGTTCGCGTCCCAAGGCCGAAACGGATAACGCCGCGACGACCGCGGAATCGATGCCGCCGCTCAGACCCAAGACCGCTTTCTCGAAGTGGTTTTTTCCGACGTAGTCTCGCAAAGCAAGCTGCAGGGCTGAACAAACCGCCGCGGATTCGTTTTCGGGATAATCGAAGATTTTGGAATTGATCTCCGGTTTAAAGGAAGCGGAGAAGTCGCAATCGATCCGATTGACGGGCCATTCCTGAAACCGAAGCCCACAATGGGCGGCTCCCGTCTCGGTTTTTCTTCCCCGCAGGGGCAATTCGATGTCGGCCACGACAAAGTCTTCCTCCAGCATTTTCCCGCGCGCTTTGATCCGACTATGACCGTCGAAGATCATACTGTTTCCGGAGAAGATCCATTGATCTTGACCGCCTATCGCATTCGCGTGGACGATGCCCATTTCGAAGTCTTTCGAACGACTGAATAACCGTTTTTCCGTCTCGGCGTATTCGTCCACGATGAAGGTAAAGGCGGAAAGGTGGAAAAGGATGCAGACGCCGTACCGATCATAGGTAGAAAGCAGATCGTACCGATCCCAAAGATCGTTGCCGATCACAACGCCTGCTTTGATTCCTTCTATATCGAGCATAATCCCTTCTGCGCCGGATGAGAAAAACCCCGTATCGACACCGTCGTTTTCGGGGCGAATTGCGATTTTGCGGTAAGAACCCAACCACTTTCCGTTTTGGATGAATCCAGCGCTGTTGTAGTAGCGGTTCTCTTCGGCATCCAAAAACCCGAAAACGATTAAGGGTTGCTTCCCTTTCGAAAACTGGATGATTTCATCTATGGTCCGGCGCGTTTCTTTGAGAAAGGCCCGGTTTTTCGATAGCTCCTGGCAATTCAACCCGTTTAGGCATAATTCGGGGAAGATCAAGGCGTCCGCCCCGATCTCATGACCCAGCGCGATTCCCTGTTCGAGATTCTTCGCGTTCTCCTTTAAGGCGCCCGTTATCGTATTCAGCTGACTAACCGCAACTCTCAAGGTTTTTTTCATAGCGTCCTCCCGGTCGGAAAATGGTGTAACCCTTACGTTTTCGACAACCAATCGATAATATCTGTTCTAAACCTTTCCCCATGCTCGGGATCGTAGAAGGTTTCGTGGTAAGCCCCCTCGTAGGTTCGAAAGGCTTTATCGGGACTCGGGACCCGTTCGAAAAAGCTGTTCGCGGCTTGCGGAACCACGATGCGGTCGGCTGATCCCGTCAGGAACAGCGCTGGCAGCTTCACCTTGTCCGATTCGGAAAAGGCCTGTTGAATCTCCAGGTAGATGCTATAACCCAGCGCGAGGGAGACCTTGTCATGTACCAGGGGGTCATGGGTATAGGCATCCACAATCGATCGATCCCGGGAGAGCAGCTCAGGGGCGAGTCCATTTTTAACCGTCAGAGCGGGAAGCAATTTTGCCAGCCACGCCATCGTCTTGATCCGTTTCTCCTGATCCGCAGGCAAGCCGAGAAGGGGCGCCGAAATGGCCGCGCGGCTAAAGAGCGCCGGCTGTTTTTGGATAGTCCGAATCGCCACCAATCCACCCAGACTGTGCCCGAACAGGCCTAATGAAACCCCCGGACATTCTTTCTGTGCCCGAGAAACGACCTGTTCGATGACGGCGACCATTTCCGAAACCGTCCCGAATCCCCGTTTCCCTTTGTTGACACCATGCCCGGGCAAGTCAACGGTATAGGCGCTTAAACCCGCGCGATTCATTTCCCCGATAAACCCCGCGTATCTTCCCGCATGCTCCCCCAGGCCGTGAACGACCACGATGACCCTTTTGGGAGAGGGGATCGGATAGGCGAATCCTTTAACACCACCCGTTTGAGAAATCAGATCAAATGTTTTCATCACTACCTCCTCCTTGACGTTCCTGATGCTGATCCAACGCTTTTTTTCTTCTCACCATATCTCTGACGACGATCATGAACAAAGCCGCGACAACCAAAATACCCCCGGGTAACCCAAAGGCCTGCTGCCCGATATAGAACATAGGAATCGAGACGGGCATCCAGAATCCGAGAAGGAAACACAGCTCGAGGAACGGATGGCGTTTGACCTTGAATAATAACAGTATTTCGGTACCGGCGAAGAGGAGCGAGACCGAAAGACAATTTAGGAATAAGGCAATACTCGCTTGATCCCACTTCTTATTGAGGGAAAACAGGATTAGGATCAAGAGCATGAACAGGATATCGAGGGTCATGAGCAGCTTTTTCGCATCATCCCGGCCCAAAAAGAAAGCGGGAATCGCCAAGAGAACGGCCACGAAGACAAGCCAAACCGTTCCGAAGGGATGATGGAAAACAAATATCAGCAAAAACAACAATAAAACAGAAAGAAGAATACTCGCTATTTGACGCATACATTCACTCCTCTTGTTGACCGGCGGTCGCGTTCGGCCTCGAATTTAGCGGCTTCACAGGTTGTTTATCCGTTCTCTTTACCTGAAAAGGCAAGATTACCCTTCCCGGTTTCTTTGCTGAAAAGCCGCTTGATAGAGGGCTAAGGAGGCGGCAATCGCAACGTTCAACGAATCGCAACGCCCGTACATCGGGATCGAAACCGTTTGATGCGCGAAGGCGTACCATTCCTGGCTAATCCCATATCGTTCGCTGCCGAGGATAAAAGCGACGCGATCGGGGAAATGCGCTTCAAAGACGGCGCAAGTCGCCTCCGAATCGAGCAGGAACGGGGTAATCCCTTGTTCCCGAAACCACTCCCCGGCGATCGGTATATCCGATTCAACTACCGGTACGGAGAACAAAGATCCCAAACTGGCCTTTAGAACCTTCGGATGCGTCAAGCGCGCCCGGCGGTTCGTTACGATTAACCCGTTTCCCCCGGCGCCGTCTATCGACCTTAAGATCGTTCCGATATTCCCGGGGATTTCCACCCCATCGGTTACCGCATAAAGAGCTCTTTTATGGGGATCAAGAGCTTTAAACCCAAATCTCGGAAGGGAGACCAACCCCAATAAACCATCCGGTTGGTCTCTTTCGCTCAAGGAACGAAAGGCTTTCTCTGAAACCCGAAAAGCGTTCGAAGCCAGAGAGATCGCTTTTTGAGCGCAAGATTGAGCCTCCGGCGATCGCGTCAGTTCCGGACAATAAAAGAAAAAGGCGGGATTTAAACCATTCTCAAAAGCTTTCTCCAATGCCCACAAGCCCTCGGCGATCACATAGTTCTCCGGGTTCGACTTCGTATTCTCGCGGATATTCAAGACTTTTTTGATTAGTCCGCTTTTTATGCCGATTTGAGGGATAGTTTTACTGTCCGTCGCTGTCCACCCTTTCAATAATCCGCTTCGCTTCATTATACCATTTCGACGCTTTGGAAAAAATGCCCGGGCCGAGCTCCTACTAACCCGGGAGTCCTTCGCTTTCCTTCTCGGAAGAAAAAAAGGCGCCGACTACGCGCCTTTTTTCAGCTTACCGTTTCTTGACTATATCTTTTTATAACACAACCACCAGTCTTTGCACTCGAATGCTCCGGCTTTAGCCTGTTCCAATCGTTCTTTCGCCGTTTTCACGTCTTTGGCAGGAGGAATGATGACTTTGTCCCCGAATATTTCATTGTTCGGCCAATTCGCGGGCATCGCCACTTTATTCTTATCGGCGAACTGCATGGCCTCCACCACTCTGAGTATCTCATCCATATTTCTTCCCAATTCCTGAGGGTAGTACAAGATGATCCGGATGATACCGTCCGCATCCACGACAAAGACGGCTCTAACGGTATTGGTCCCTTTCCCGGGATGAATAAGCCCCAGTTTGTTCGCGACAGCGCCGGTGTCGGCAATAATCGGGAACTGGATTTCGACTCCCATCTTCTCGTGAATCCACTCTTCCCATTTGATATGGGCAAAAACCTGATCAACGCTCATCCCGATGAGTTCGGTGTTTAGCGCCTTAAATTTATCGTATCTCGTTTGGAAAGCGATGAATTCAGTGGTGCAAACGGGCGTGAAATCGGCAGGGTGGCTGAACAAAACAAACCATTTCCCTTTGAAGGCTTCTGGCAACACCATCTCTCCTCGAGTCGTTTGAACGGTCATATTCGGAAATCTGTCCCCTAATAAAGGCATCGATCTCCTTTCTTCATGACAGCAGCACTCTTTTCTTTCTTCCACAATGAACTCCTCCTTTTGGGTGATACTTGCAACTATCTCAATAGACGAGAAAAGAAAGACTCTTATTCATTATAATTTTTTATTCTTTTTTTTACATAATAATCTCTAAATATTAATTATTATTAGATCATTTGCATTGAAATTCATTTTCGAGTCGCTTGATTTTTCCGGCAATCCCTTCTATAATCAGGAAGATTCAAAGCCGAGCCGATGAAAGCGCACGATAGCGCATTCTTCAGAAGAAACCGCGCCCTTTCAGGTCTTAATTGAAAACGGGTTGAAGAACATCGAAAACAGCCGGCGCCTTATCGGTTCGCCTCGGACCGGAGGGATCAATTGGAGGAAAACGGATGAGCGGAAACTTTTGTTGCACGCAACTACTGGATGCTTGCCATCGTATGGAAGCCAGCGGGATGACCGTGGGCACCTGGGGAAACATAAGCATTCGCGTGGACGGAAACCATTTCTTCATTACGCCGAGCGGGATGAAATACGGTCTTCTGGCGAATCAAGATATGGTTCTAATGGATATGGATGGCAAGATCGTCGAAGGAAATCGGAAACCCAGTATCGAGAACGGGCTTCACCGTAGGATTTACCTCGCCCGGCCGGAGGTTCAAGCGGTCGTTCACACGCATCCGAAGTTTTCGACCGCCTTCGCGATCGCTCGGAAGGACATCCCGCCGGTGTCCGAAGAATTGGTTCAGGTCATCGGGGAGGGGGTCCGGTGCGCGACTTACGCACTGCCCGGTACAGAAGAATTAGCCACGTACGCGGTCGAGGCGCTCGGAGATCGAAACGCGGCGCTCATCGCCAATCACGGCGCCGTGTGCGTTGGGGAATCGATCGAGAAAGCGTTTTTAGTGGCTGAAGTTTTGGAAAAAGCCGCTCAAGCCATCCTCTACGCAACCTTAATCGGCACGCCCCACGTCCTCTCGCACGAAGACTGCGTCGCGATGAGAGACTTCGTGATCCATTCCTACGGGCAAAGATGAGCGAATCTGACGCCTTTGCAGCACTCGATGGAGCGCCCAACTTTAGTTGGGCTCCCTTTTCTTCCCTATTCGTTCGCGATCATGGACACATCAGCAATTCCTCGAGAGGAACACAAGCGGTTTCGAGAGAGCGACTCCTCGGTCCTATCCTTCAGTTGGAATGATACCGGTTGCTCATTTGGCATTCCGATCATTATGGGTGTGAAGTAGAAAAGTAGTTTCTATTTCTTCCAATTGTCGCTCGTATTTATCCATCAATCCGTCGTCGAAAATATCCGGGGTATCCAATAACAGCGCTAATCGGTTCCACATTAAGACACGGTCGACCAGATGCGGGTCTTCCCGACCTTGATAGGACGATAACACCAAACCAAGGAACCCTGGATCGCTACTGTCAAGGATACATTGGAAATCTCGCGCGGGGTCACCGATCGTGGCATCTCCGAAATCGATAATGCCTGAAATTTCTTTGTTTCGCCTATCAAAAAACGAATGTCTTAAAAAGAGATCCCCGTGTGTGACCGTTTCAGCGAACGGATAGGACATAAAAGTATCGAAAAACGCGAGTATATTCTTTTGGACAGTCTCCGAAAAACGCGGTAACACTTCTGTTTTAAATACCTGGACACCTTCGGGAAACCACCCGCTCCATTGACGGGTCAAACCGCCGATTCGCGCCTCTTCCACAGGAAAAGCGTGCAACGCAGTTAAAAACGTTCCTAATTGTGACGCGCACCGCTTTTTTTCTTCTTCTTGAAAGGCTTGGTAAACCTCAGCCGTAATCATTTCACCCATAATTTTCCGGTAACCGATCCAGTCGGGTCCTGAGTATTGGATAAAAGGGATCGGGAGCGGGAGAACAGTTCTTAATTTCGGAAGTAGAACTTTTTCTCTTTTTAAAAGATTGCCCGCGTAATGATTCCGCGCAAAACGAAAAATCCATTCCCCGTCAACTTCGATAACGAAAAAATCATCGCTATCTGCATGTACAGCAATCGTATGGGTTTTCCCTCCTAAAACGGAGTCGATTAATCCCATTTTCTCATGAGTCGTTTTGTCTTCTTCGGTACCGATATCGTCTCTCAATTTTCCTCCTTCAGTCGAACGAAAGACTTTTTGCTAATAATGGGCGCGTCTCCGGTCGCCAGGGGCCAGGGATAACCCGAAGATAAAGGCTTTGTCTTCCGCGCCCCGATCGGCGCTATAATAGTCCGCGGGAGATGCCGATAGATCGACGCTTCGCGCGGTTGCTATATCGACGTTATTCTCGTATCAACGGCTAATCCCGATGGTATTTCAAGCGCAGCGAGTTCAGGATGACCGTGATCGAGCTGAAAGCCATCGCGATCTCTCCGATCGCCGGGTGCAGAATCCCCATCATCGCGGCGGGAATCGCGATCACGTTGTATAAAAACGCCCAGAACAGGTTTTGTTTGATGATTCGAAAGGTCATCCGCGCAATTTTGATGCTTTCGACAACTTGAGGGATACCGCCCCGGACGATGACGATATCGGCGCTATCGATCGCAAGGTCCGTTCCCGAACCCATGGCGATACCGATATCCGCGGCCTTCAAGGCCGGTCCGTCGTTGAGCCCGTCTCCGACCATCAAGACTTTTTCTTTTTCGCGTTGGCTCCCGTGTATCAGCGCCAACTTCTCGGACGGTTTCATCTGACTTCGGTACGCGCCGATCCCAACCTCGGCGCAAACGCGCTTTGCGGCTTCTTCGTGGTCCCCCGTCGCGAGTATAACCTTGAACCCCATCGCTTTGAGGGCGGCGATCCCTCCGGCCGTGTCGTCCCGCATCGGATCGGTGATGGCGAAAGCCCCTCGGATCTCGTTGTCGACCCGCACTTCCACGATCGAATACCCTCTCTCCGCCCAAGCGCGATAGGGCTCTAAACCCACCGGCTTTCCACCAAACAGGTCTTTGCCGTCCCACTTTCCTGCTATGCCTTCGCCGGCAGTTTCCATCACTTCTTCGATCACGACCGGGATTTGCCGTCCCTTCTCTTTCGCGTATTCGACCAGCGACTTCGCTAAAGGGTGCGTGGAGTGCATTTCGAGTTGCGCGACCGCCGGTAAAAGCTGATCCGAAACCGTCGATTCGACGACCGCAGGCTTTCCGATGGTCAGGGTTCCGGTTTTATCGATAACAATGGTTCGAATCTCCCCCGCCGTTTGGATCGCCTCTCCGTTTCGGATAATCAAGCCTTTCTTCGCGGAAAGGGAAGAAGCCCCTATCAGCGCCATTGGGATCGCTAACCCCAACGCGCATGGGCACGCGATAACGAGTGTGGCGACGAAGACAAACAGACCTTGAGACAAGGCGTCCGAGTTCGCGTCGACCCATGGAATCCCCTGTCCCATCGTAGCCAGCAACGGTTGCAACGATTCATAACCTAAAAACCAAATCAGCCCGGCAGAAAGCGCTAAGAGGAGCACGACCGGGACGAACCATAAGGTGATGCGGTCGGCAAGCGCCTGGATCGGAACTTTCGCGCCTTGGGCATCTTGTACCATCGCGATCAGTCGGGATAAGAAAAGGTCTTCCCCAACTTCGGTCACGCGGATCGTCACTGGGGCATTCAGGTTGAGAGAGCCTCCCGTGACACGCGATCCCGCTTGTTTTTGCAGAGGCATGTACTCCCCGGTGATCATTGATTCATCCACCGAAGAGGCGCCCTCGACCACTTCTCCGTCTAATGGGACTCGCTCGGAAGGGAACACCCGCACCAGGCTATCGCGTTTTACCGCCGCGATCGGAACCATCACCCAGTCGTCTTCCACCTTCACGCGGGCTTCCGCGGCTTGCAACTGCAAAAGCGCTTTGATATCTTTCGCCGCGCGGTCGCGGAGCCAGGACTCGATAAATCTCCCTGTTAGGTGAATGGATACGATCATTGCGCCGATGCTGCCGAACGAGGCTACCTTCAACCCGATCAGCGCCAGAAGGGTCGTCGCAAAGGCGGTTACTGATCCCAGAAAGATCAGCGTATCCATATTGAAATGCCGGTGGATCAGGGCAATCCAAGCTCCTTTGATCGTATGGCGCCCGGTGTAGAAGATGACGAAGGAGGCCATCAGCGGTTCGAGGTATTTGAATGCGGGCTGATGATGCCCGGATAGATGAAGAAACATTAAAACCATCAGTGGGAGGGTCGCCATCCACGACAGGAAGAGATTTCTGCCCGCTTCTTGATACCGTTCTCTCGCGGCATCCGGGGCTACCGATTCGACGATTTCGTATCCGGCATCGGATACGGCTTTTTTCAGCTTCTCAAAGGAGATTTCTTGGTCGGAAAGCGCAAAGCCCGATTCTGTCGCGAGGTTGACGGAAACGAAAGAAACGCCTTCCACTCTTTTTATCGCGCGCTCAACGTGCTTTACGCATGTGACGCACGTCATTCCTTTCACGTAAAAACTCCGCTTGCGCGGCGTTTTAACGGATCGTTGCTGCATATCCGCTCTCCTTTCTCCTATTCAATGGTGTAAAATCTTTATCTTTCGACGTGAAAGGGCAAGAAAAAATTGTAATGATCGGTTTCTTGCGGGCTGAGGCCGATCCATTTGGGAAAGTATTTGAATAGGAAGGGCTCCGCGGAAGAGGTAAACCCGATGATTTGAAAGTTGTGGGTATAGAGCATGCGCATCGGTATCTCAAGAAGCGTTTCCGTATTGATATGCCCGAACAAATGATCGAGAACGAGGATTGAGGAAGGCTGGGGGCTTGCCGCGTGACCTTTCCACCAAGCGAACAAGCAAGCGTACAGCACGAGGTAAACCGCCATTTTTTCTCCTGTAGACCACTTCTCCACGTCTTTCCAGGCGTACTTCCCGTCGCCGGACCTTGTGAAGGGAGGTTTGTCGATGCGAATCTCCAGCCGTTGATCGTAGTAAAACTCCCAAAGGGTTCTCAAAGGCCACTGAAGACGAACGTCCTGCTGTTGTGCCCGTTGGCGGGCGATGTATTCCGAAAGCCGCTTCGAGAAGTTCTCGGCGTATTCCTCGGGCGAGTGTCTCGGAAACGAGAACTCTAGAAGCGGAGCGGCTTCGGGTCCTGGCCTGGAGAAATGCGCGATATCCCGCAGATGAGCGTTCAGGGTTTCCATCACGGAACCGATCTCTTTGGAGAAGTGGGATAGCGCAGCATGCGTTCTTCTCTCTTCGGACTTCTCTTCGTTGATCCTTCTCTTGAGTACGCTTAACAAGCGCGCGATGACCGAAAACCCGCCTTCGAGCCCTTCGTCCTCAGACGCCTCCAAAATCGGCTCTTCCCAGTTCTCCGAAGGGTCAAGCATTCGTTTCAACTCCGCCCATTCTTTGTCCAATTGCTGTCTCAGACGTTCGGCCGCGTACAGGCGCTTTCGGTATTCCGTTTCGTTCTCTTCCCAAAGCCCGTAAAGATCCTTTTTCAGGAAGAGGCGGGCTAACCCCGGGATATACTTTTTTTCTCGGATGCCTATCTCCGCCAATAACCTCTCTTGGCGTCCCACGAGAGATTCCAGCACCCGTTGCGCGCGGTCTCCCTCTGCGATCGACTGCTTTATCTCTTCCCGCTTTTCTTCGATCTCCCGAATTCGTCTCTCCAAGGTTTCGGCAGATTCCACGACTTCCGAAACCCCTTCCTCCTTAGGGTCTCCTTCGCCGCCGCGCGCCGGCGGCGAGTCAGGCTTGGGCAGCGCTTCGGCATTCCCTCCCCGCTGCCTTCTCGCAGAAAGGGTCGCCCGTTCGTGGAAAAGGCTTTGCAATTCCAACTCTAAGCTCCGAATCTCCGTTAGGATTTCCCATAGAAGGGCCGGATGCGCATCGAAAACAGAAGGGTCGGTTTGCGGTTCCCGTGCGATCAAGGAGAGCAAGGGATTTCTCAATTCCGATAGGCTCTCATCCATTGACCCCTCGGTTTCCTGAGCCTTTGCCTCCAATTCGGAGAGCCGTTTCTGGATCGACAGGAAAAATATCGAAAAGTCTTTCAAAGGAATGTTGCAGACCTGCTCGATCTCGGATGAAAGCAGAGACCATTCTTGTTCCTCGCGATCGAGCGACCCGGCCTTTAGCCGCAGCACCCTTTCTTCTTCTCCCAATGAACGGGAAAGGACCTCCGACTCTTCGATTTTTTCGAGATAGCCGTCGATGCTTTTCGAAAGCAAGCGGAGATCCCTTTCCAGGCTTAGGCGATGCTCGGCTTGTCTTTCATAAGCGGCCTCGGGATCCGGCCCCAATGTATGCGCGAAGAGAGCCAGACGCTCTATCTGGCCTTCCGTTTTTTTTATTGCCGCGCCGAGGTTTTCGATTTGAGCGTGATGGACCGCTCGGTTGGTTTGAAGCCATCGTGAGAGATCCCTCTCTCGCGAAAGGCCGTTTTCTTCGGAGGCGCGTGACCCAGGGTCGAGCCGAAGTCGCAGCGCCCGCTCCGTTAACGAAGGCACCCATCGCAGCTTCATACGCATGATCGTCCGATACTCACCGGCTTCGACAAGGGTTTCTGCTTCACGGACTGACAAAATCGGAATGGGAAGGGGCGGAAAGGCTTCAGGAGGCAGACGGGAAAGCACTTGGTCCATTTCCAAAGGATACTCGGTGATCAGCGCGAACGTTAAAAAGGGATTGTTGCTCTTCCCGGTTCTGACCCAATCCGAACCTTTCTCGAAACCGGAAAATCCGTTCTGTACCAACGCAAAAGCTAACTTTTCCACTTCTTCGGGGGCTTTTATGCCGATTGGACCGGCCTCTTTCATTTCCAGTTGGTCGATCCGTTCGATTTCCTTGTTGTCTAGGTAGAGGCGAATATGCAACCGATGCCGTTTCTCTTGCAAACGTTCCGCGATGATCTGCAGCGGACGGTTTCCATCCAAGGATTTCAGCACTTCGACAAAGTCGCGATAGGCTTGAATTTGTTCCCCAAGTCGGTCTGCCTCGGCGATTTTCGCTTCCGCCCTTTCCCGATCGTTTGCGAAGCCCCCCAGTTTTTGACGAAGCTTCTTTCTCAAGGCTTTTTGTATCACTTGCCTTCGCCAAATCCTCTCCAGCGCGTGGATCGTCCGTTCCTTCTCGTAACCGATCTTTTGATAGCGCAACATCCCGCCGTACTTTTGGTAGCGTTCATGGAGGCCGGCGCAGCGCCGCTGGGTCAATCGGGTTTCCCAATAAGACTGCAATTCCGTCTCCCTGCGAACCTGATCGTTTTTCACCGTTTCGAGCAAAGTTTCCAGATGATGTTTCGTCATCAGCGCCCAAGAGATCGAGGCGTTCGTTTGCATCTCCGAAAAGAGCGCCGGATGTTTGTCGACCGGTAGTTCCACGGTTTCGACGTTCACACGGCGGCGCAAGGCATCAAAGAGGAGCGACACTTTTCGCTGTTTCTCTTCTATCAGACCGGTAAGTTCGGTTTCGGCTTTCTCCAGTTTCGCGTCTTGAAAGAAACGATCTTGCTGAATCCGAAGATCATTCTGTCTGAGGCATTCCGCTTCCTCTTCCTCCAAAGCCGCGATCTGGCAACCCATCTGCTGAGCATCCACACGGTTCTTGAGCCTCTCCTTTTGCGTGTATTGACAAATCGCCCGAAGGGAACAAACCGCGTTACGCACATCT
>CAZMHO010000002.1:45697-49018 GCA_964566085.1 uncultured Thermotogaceae bacterium
GTTCGCCTCTTGGTACTCCCGCAGCATCGATAACCGCCGATCAAGCCGATCGATCAACCCCGCGCGGGAAACAGGGTTACCGACCGGTTTCAGAGTTTTCAGATGAGAAAAAAAGCCGGCGATCTTCTCTCGTAAACCAATCCCGTCTCTTTGCAACCGTTTTTCGAGCAATGGGAAGACCATCGGATCAAGGATTTTGTCTGAAGTATTGGGCAATACTTCCTGAAGCGGCACCACCCCCTCCAAAAACTGGTTGAAGGAGAGGATCAAGCGCCATTCTTCCGAATACAACCCGAACTCCGTCAACCGCTGTTCGTACGCATCCAACGTCTCCCTGCGATAAAGATCGAATCGGTCCCCGTACAGGGATTTCATGAGCAACGGAAGCTCTTCATAGTCCAGCACCGCTTCTCCCCTCCGAAGCGGTAAGCGTTCGAGCGCGATCGGCTCATTGAACCGCAAAACCCAGTTGAAGTAGGTCCTATCCGCTCTCTTTCGGGTGCAGAACCCGAGATAAACCGTCTCTTTCTCAGTCGAAAACGCGGCGAGGATATGGGAGGTCCCGCTGCACTTCGAGAACAGGTCATCCACCGTTCTCGGCTGCAAGAAGGTCCCGGGAAGAATCGTCTGAAAAAAACAAGACAATAGGTAGGTTTTACCCGCCCCGTTCGGCATCAGGATGAGCGTGTTGCGTCCGCCGAAGTCGAGGGTGAGATCGGGGATAACGAAAGATTCCCCGTAAGCGAGATTCAGAACGCGAAATCCATTTAGTTCAGGCATGTGTGGTTTCTCCGAAACCCATGCCGCTCCACGCGCTCTCTTCCCTCCATACTCCATACACCGCACGGGCTTTGGCCGTTGGAAGTACCGTCCCTTGTTTCTCGAAGTAGGTTACCAACCCTTGCTCTTTTAAAACCTGGACAGTTTTGGCGATCAACCCCACCTGCGAGTCACTCTTATAGCTGCTCCAATCGCCCGGCCGGATGAAACCTTCCGGAAGCCCTTCCCAGTCTGAAATCCATCGTTCCTCTCCGTCACCGTTTTCCGTTTGACGCGACTGCCGGGACTGGGCGTCCGCCATCTGCTTCCGGACACGCTCAAGAATCTCGGACAAGACGACGTATTCCGCGTTTTCCTCGAAAAACGTAAGAAAGAGGCATGCGGTGATGATCTCAAATAGCTGCCATCTCTTCGAGTTGAAGGGGATCTGTTTGAAGAAATCCGCCTTTTTCATCGCGAATGGACTCTCTTCTGCGCAGAAAAAGTAGACCGCTTCCGCATCCTCTCGAATCAGCAGCCTGGCTTCTTCGGCAAAGGTGCGAATCAAATCGCGAATAGTGCTGTTCTCGAAGTACAGAGCATAGAGGCGGGGATCCTCTTGAAAGCTTATCGTTCCCGCGGTTAAGGCTCGGATGATCATCTTGGATACCGATCGCATGTGTTCACGGAGGGAAGCTTCCACACTTTCACCTTCTCGAACCGTATGAGAGAATCATTATTGCAATTATACAGGTCTATTTCCGGGTTGTCAATGAAGGGTGTGTTATAATCGGCGAAACAGACGAAGGGACGCGTTATAAGGTTCGTTAAGGTTGCCAAGAGAAAGAAGGAGTGAGAAAGATCGAAGACATATTCCGAAGATTAAAATTCCGAAGTTCGGGTCGTTCCTTAGTATGGAACACGCCCGAAGAGTTTCGTATACGTTTAAACCGATTGCAGGAGATTGTATCCGTCCACGAGTCTGCGCTCGAGAATACGCAATACGCTTTCTTTCTTCTTTTTGTGAAAGGACAAGACGACATCCGACGGAGCCTTCGGTTCCTTTCGGAGAACCTTGAACCGGACGGTATCCTTTGGTTCGCATACCCCAAAAAATCTTCGAAGAAGTACGACAGCCACCTGAGCCGAGAGGTCGGATGGGATGCGATCCGGCAACTGGGTTACGAACCGATTCGACAGGTTGCCATCGACCAGGATTGGTCCGCTTTACGTTTTCGAGAGGAGCGGTATATCCGTTTGTTATTGCGTAATCGGAACCACGAGACTTCCGTCGGCCATCAAGAGAAGGGGTAACGTCGCGACGGCCGTGAAGGACCCTTCTTTAGAATCTATCCGTTATAAAGGATACGACATACGGTTTCGGAGCAAACCGTGCTTTGATAGGCTTTATGTGGAGCTTTCCAACGCATGTAATTTTTCTTGCGAGATGTGTTTTATCTCCGAAGAGGACAGAAGGCGCGGAGAAATGATCGCGCCGCAGACGATGGAGCGGATGGCGGAAGAGATGTCCCGCTATCCGGAAAGACCCGAAATCGTTTTCGCCGGGATAGGAGAACCTCTTCTCCACGACGATTGGAGAACCTTTCTTCTCCGGTTTAAGGAGATACCGTTAAAAGTGAGCCTTCACACGAACGGAGCGCTCTTGAGCGAGGAGGCGATGGCTTTCTTGGTTGACGCGCAGATGGATCATCTCTGTCTGTCCCTCGATCCGGAAGGATTCGGCCACGAGAGCGGCGAAGCTACGTTAGAGAAGGTTGAAAGACTCGACGCGATAAAGAAACTGAAGGGGAGTGTGCGCCCCTCTATCTCCATCCAATCGGTGCTTTGTTCTAAGAATATCGCCGGAGTCGAAGCCTTCGGAAAGCGAATCGCCGGTATGGATGTCTCCGAATGGATTCTTTCGAACCTTTTGCCGATGAACGCCGCGCAAGCGGGGATGGCGCTTTATCCAACCCGTCCTGTGGAAGGTTCCATACCCCTCGGGGAGTCTTTCTCCTCTCGTTTTCCTTTCGCGCGGCTTCCTTCCTTTCGGTTGATCGGTGAACGGGGGTGTTCTTTCATCGACAAAAACAGTCTTGTCGTTGGAGCAGATGGCCGGGTAACGCACTGCTACCCCTTTCTTCGATCGCATGAAACGTACCCGTTCGGAAAAAAACACCCTGTCGCCGCCTATGCCTTCGGACATTATCCGAACGAAAGCCTACTGTCCATTTGGCAGAAGCCGGAGGTATCCGGCTTTCGGGTAAAAGCTCGCCTCGGGCTATTTCCATACTGTTTTGAGTGCAAATGGCTCGATACCTGTGAGCTCATCACTCGCGGTTCCACGGATTGTTACGGCAACGTACCCTCCTGCGCCGATTGTTTATGGTATCATCGGTTGATTATGTGCTTTTAATCCTCGAAAATACGCGTGATAGAAAGGACTGGATATGGACACTCGAATCATCCTAAAAAGACTGCTGTCTCCCAGGATCGCAAACGGACACCCTTGGATCTACGACAACGAAATAGAAAAGATCGAAGGCGAACCAACGCCGGGAG
>CAZMHO010000002.1:49028-62528 GCA_964566085.1 uncultured Thermotogaceae bacterium
GCCGGGAGAGATCGTCGACATATTTTCCTTTTCACGGCAGTGGATCGGCCGCGGATACGCTAATCCACATTCGAAAATCGTCGCCCGGCTTCTCACAAGGAAATACGAAAAAATCGATGCGGAGTTCTTTCGCAAGCGCATCGGCGAGGCGATCGAACACCGCCGTTCCCTGACTCCGCAACCGAACGTATGCCGTTTGGTCTTTGGTGAAGCGGATGACTTGAGCGGACTCGTTATTGACCGTTTTGAAGACGTCTTTGTGTTCCAGTTCAATACGGCCGGAATGCATCGGTTTCGTTCGGAGATTATCGACTGCATCCGAGAACGGTTCCCAGATAAACCCCTGTACGATAAAAGCGATTTACTCGCGTTGACAAAGGAGCAAGTGACGCCGATGAACGGCTGGATCGGGAAGGCGATTGCGGAACCCTTTCCCGTCTCTTATCTCGGACTACGGTTCTCCGTATCCCCGAGCGAAGGCCAAAAAACCGGTATCTATCTCGACCAGCTCGAAAATGCCCGAACCGCAGCCTCGCTCTGCTCACCAGTCGGAAAGACCGTATGGGACGTCTTTTCCAACTCTGGAAACTTCGGCATGCGGCTGCTTCAAAGCGGCGCGAAAAGCGTCGCCTTCGTAGACCAATCGGCAACGGCGATATCCGACTGCCGGGAAAACCTACGCCTGAACACGCTGACCGACGCCTCTTTCCACGAAGGGAATGCCTTTGACATCCTGCGTTCCTGGGAAGAGCGGAACGAGAAGGCCGACATCATCGTCTTAGACCCGCCCTCTTTCACGAAGTCCCGATCTTCAAAAGGAAACGCTTTGAGAGGATACAAAGAGATCAACCTCCGGGCGTTGAAGTCCCTGAACAATGGCGGATATTTAGTTTCCTCATCCTGTTCTCAGGCCATTTCCAGGCAAGAGTTCGAGATGATGATGTATTCCGCCGCCACGGACGTAGGGGTCCGGCTCCGTCTGACCTATAGAGGCGGGCAACCGGCAGACCATCCGGTCATTATGAATATCTTCGAAACGGATTATTTGAAGTTCTATATTTTCGAAAAATTGCCGTAGTCCCCGTCCGAGACCTGTTTGCCTGCGTTGAGGGCCCGAATCGTATCAGAATACCTCCGACGCAGGAAGGATAAAAAATCCCCGAACAGGAAATCTATAGAGAACGCATCACGATATCGATTAGAGGAGTGAAGAAGATGAGAGACGTATTTTTTGTCGATACGACGCTGCGAGACGCCCACCAGTCGTTGTTAGCCACGCGGATGAGCACGGAAGAGATGCTTCCGATTTTGAAGACGATAGACAAAACGGGTTACCAGTCTTTAGAAGTATGGGGCGGGGCTACCTTCGACAGTTGCATCCGTTTTTTGGACGAAGACCCTTGGGAACGGCTCCAAACCATACGCAAGAACATCAAACACACTCAGCTGCAGATGCTGCTCCGAGGGCAGAACGTCGTCGGATACAAGAACTATGCGGACGATGTCTTGGAGCTTTTCGTAAAGACGGCGATCAAGAACGGATTGGATCGCATCCGAACCTTCGACGCGCTCAATGATCTAAGAAATCTGGATAAATCCATCGCGTACACAAAAAAGTATAAGGGGCACATCCAAGTCGCCATTTGCTTTACGACCAGCCCGTTCCACACATTGGAATACTATTCTTCGCTGGTCGATGGCATCTTAAAGTATGAGCCGGATTCGATCTGCATCAAGGATATGGCCGGATTATTGACCCCCAAGATCTCTTACGATCTCGTAAAGATGATTAAATCGAAAAAAGCGGTTCCGGTCGAGATGCATACCCACTGCACGGTGGGAACCGGCGAACTCAGCTACCTTTCAGCCTTTGAAGCGGGCGCGGATCTGTTCGACACCGCTTGTTCCTCTCTGTCCGGGGCGTCGTCTCAACCGGCCGTAGAGAGTTTTTTTTACAGTTTCAAGGAGTATCCGGAGACCCGTTGCCACTTGAATGCTGAAAACTTTTTAGAGATTTCGGACTACTTCGAAGGAATTCGGCAAAAACACGTCCACGACGACGTAAACATCAAACACATGGATCTGAGGGTGCTTTCTTCTCAAGTTCCGGGCGGCATGCTCTCCAACCTTTACAGTCAGCTTAAACAACAGAACGCAATGCACCGCTTGAACGATGTGATGACGGAGATTCCTTCCGTGCGCAAGGATCTCGGTTACCCCCCGCTCGTCACGCCGACAAGTCAAATCGTTGGCGTCCAGGCGGTATTGAATGTGTTGACGGGGAAACGGTACGAACGCATTACGAAAGAGACGGAGCAGTATGTGAAAGGGCACTACGGGAAACCGCCGGCGGATATCAATCCCGAACTTAAAAAAGCGATCATCAAAAACCCTTCCGATGTCATCGACTGTCGACCGGCAGATCTGATACCAGCTCAATTGCCGGAGATGCGAAAAATGTTGGGGTCTTTCATCGAAAAGGACGAAGACCTCCTCAGCATCGCCTTATTCGGGGATCTGGCGCTGAATTTTTTGAAAGAGAAGTACTACGGACGTATCGGAATCGACGAAGCGATCGCGGACACAGTAGAAAACGGCGTCTATCCCGCCGGGTAGGTATACGCGCCGATCGGACGATGGAAGGCGAAACGCCAAACCGGATCAGGCCAAATAATCGGACAGAAAGGGCGGTATTTGGAAGGCGGCGTGATGGATGTCGGCGGTGTAGTAATGCAAGTTCGGTGGAACTCTCCGCACCGCTTCCGGGGATAACCGATAGAAACCACTTGGATTGCTCCGGTCTTGCGCCCGGCATCCGATGCTATAAGTCCAGAAACCGGACGGATACTGGGGAGAGTATCCCAGATAGAGTCCCGAGAGCGGAAAAGACGCCGCGATGCGACGATAAGCCGTTCGCATCCACTCCCGGTCATAGATCGGGTTCTCCGTTTGAGCTACGCAAACCCCTCCCGGGACGAGCCGGTCTCGACAGAGTTCGTAGAAAGCGTTCGTGAACAACTTTCCGCCCTCCCCGGCCGTCGGATCGGTGGAGTCGATGATGATTGCGTCCCAAGGCTGAGAGGAACGCTTCAGAAAGGCGGCCCCATCCTCAAAGACACAGGAAACCCGCTCATCCGCCAGGGCATGGCTTAGGGTCGGCAGATACCTCTTCGCCGCCTCGACCACGTCCGGATCGATTTCACACAGGACGGCCGATTGGACAAAAGGGTGCTTGAGGACCTCTCGGATGGTTCCTCCGTCCCCCCCTCCGATCACGAGGATATGCTTTGGGTGATCGACGATCATCAAGGGGACATGCGCAATCATCTCATGATACATAAACTCCCAGCGTTCCATGGTTTGCACGATCCCGTCCAATGCTAAGACGCGACCGTGAGAGATCGTATCGAAGATATCAATTTTTTGGAAAGGAGTCTCCCGTGAGTAAACCCAACGCGAAACTTCCAGCTCCAGAAAGGATCTTCGATCCTGATAACCCTCTCGAAAGAGGAATGGACTCTTTTCATTATGGTTCATGGGGAACCCTCCGCTCTCGAAAATGGTCGGGCGTTTCCGCGCGCGGCAGAGACGGGCAAAGGGGACGCTCTCAAGCCGAGGCTTCAACCGCCTTATAGGAGGCGTCATCGGAGATACCCAACGCCTTGTAGTTTCCTCTTCGGTACTCATCAATCAGAAAGCGTTGCGCCCCGAAAGCTTTCTTCAGGAAATCAAAGGCGACCCAAGGGTCCACGTGATCACCGCACGTGAATACGTCAACGGCCGCATACCCGTACTCTGGCCAGGTATGAATCGACAGATGCGACTCCGAAATGACCACGACGCCACTGATTCCATAAGGCGAAAATTGGTGAAAACTCGAATCGACAATACAGGCACCTGCGACCAGCGCCGCGTTTTTCATTCTTTCCTCGACGGTGTGGACATCATTCAAGGTGTCGGTGTCGCAATCATAAAACTCGGCAATTAAGTGTTTCCCCAAAGCTTTCATGGGTATCAACTCCTTTCTGACGGGCTAATCGATCTTTATCCATAGAAATCTGGCTTTTATAACCGGATCCTGATTCATCAAATAATGCTTTTTGTCTGCGCGATAATAAAAAGAGTCTCCCTTTTCGCAGCGGTAGTCGGCGCCATCCAGGATAAGGTGGATCGTTCCGGCTAAAACATACCCGAATTCGTCTCCGGCGTGATAGTCCTCTTCCATCGTTCGGCTTCCCGGTTTCAAGGTCACGAACATCGCGTCGATCTTCTTGTTTTCCACTTCATCCATCAATAAGGTGGCTTGAACGCCGGACGGTTGATCGTACAACGGAACCGCTTCCGCTTTTCGGTAGAGGACTTTCTCTTCTTTTCCTTCGGAAAAAAACGCTTGGAGCGTGGTGCCAACCGCTTTTAAAACTCGCTCCAGGTTATCCAGCGTCGGCGAAGCCTTATCCGTCTCCATCTGAGAGATGAAGCTTCTAGCCAAATCAGCTCGGACGGCCACCTCTTCTTGCGTTAAGTCAAGCGCCATCCGGAGTTTTCTGAGTTTTTCGCCGTAGGTCATCAGATCTCCCTTCTTGTGCTTTTAAATGACGAACATTGTCATTTTACGCGACATTATAGCATATGCGACGCGGTTTGTCAAATAAAGAGACAAGCGCAAAGTGGAAATCTCCGGTTGTGCTTCACCCGAATTTCGGAAGGAAGTCTTTCGGAAGAGAAGAGAGTTAGGAGAAAGGCAACGGAATATAGAAATATCTGGTAGTCAACCGAAGGGAGAGGAAGAGATGGCAGGGTTGTTCAACACGAACTTTACGACTTTGACGATGGCGATGGATGTGGCCAGTCTGAGGAACGAAGTCTACGCCCACAATATCGCAAATGCCGAAACGCCCGGTTATAAACGCAGGGAGGTCTCTTTCGAGGATAGTTTCAAGAATGTCTTTGTTTCGGAGGACCTCCGTCTGAAAACGTCCCGGGCGCAGCATATCCCGAATTATCCGACTTCCTTCGAGGACATTGACCCGGATGTCACGCGAATCGCGAACACCACAATCACGAACGACGGAAACAATGTGGATGTGGATAAAGAGATGGCGGCTTTATCCGCGAATACGCTGCGGTACCAGACATTGACGCGGCTCATGGATTTAAACATCGTCAGGTATAATATCATACTGAAAGGAACACGGTAATGTTGGACGTATTTCGCACCTTAAACATCAGCGCTTCCGGATTGACCGCGCAAAGAGCGCGTTTGGACGTCATCGCCAGTAATATCGCCAACGCGGAATCCACACGTTCGGATGAGGGCGGCCCGTATCGAAGAAAAACAGTCGTGTTTAGAGAAGTCTTTGAATCGGCGGTAGGCGAGGCCCATTACCGCGATAACCGGTTGCAGACCGATTCGATGAGGGGAGTGGAAATCGCGGAGATCGAAGCGGACAATCGGCCGTTCCGCTTGGTTTACGATCCTTCACATCCCGACGCGAATGAAGAAGGATACGTTCAGATGCCAAACGTGAACGTCCTGCGCGAGATGGTGGATCTCATCAATGCGCAACGGTCTTACGAGGCGAACGTGACGGCGATGAACGCAACTAAATCTTTTATAAATGCTGCCTTGCAGATAGGGAAGGGTGGTTAACCATGGCACAACCGATAGACCCGATTGGAAAGATAGGAAGCACGAATCCGATACAAAGGGTATCCCGAGTCGGTCAAACGCCAAAACAGGCGGAAAAATCCGAGATCGAGCCCGATTTTATGAAAATCTTGCAGCAAGCCCTTGAAGAAACGAATACCGATCAGAAAGAAGCGGAGTTCGCGGCGGATGAATTTGCGGCGGGAAGGCTCAGCAATATTCATGATGTCCTCATTTCCGCAGAAAAAGCGGCGATGTCTTTGAGATTGACCCTTGAAGTGCGCAACAAGATCGTCGAAGCATACCGCGAAATCATGCGCATGCAGTTGTGATCCTTTCTGCGCGAAGAAAACTTTGCTTCCTCTGCGGTTTGACTGTCCCGCTTTTGTTTTTGGCGGGTTTTGGCGCGAATGCCGTAAATCCCCTTTTATTCCTGCCTTACGATCAAAACCGCATCTACTTTTCCGATTTCTTCGATATGGAAAAGATCACGCCGCCGGAGCTCGCAGAAAAGCTCCGGACGATCGTTTTTGGCTTCGCCCCGTTACCGGGCAAGACGCTTCTTTTTCAATCCGACTACGTCCGTTCGAAAATCGCCCTTTACTTTCCGGAGATCGACCCGCTCATCGAATCGAAAACGATTACCGTCTCGAGAGGAAACGCGCTGACCTTAACCGGGCTTTCATCGCTTGCGCCTTCTCTTACCGCGACTAAGACCTCGGAAGAAGTGCCGATTTCGATTTTGGACGCGGAAGAATGGAAGCGGCGTTTGGGGAAACTCACGTTGGAATTTCTTTCCGAGGCCCTAACAGTCGCCATTCCCGCGGAAGCCTTTCATTTGGAGCTGTCAACAGAACCGCCCGCCGTCTTTTTGGATACGCTTTGGGACGTCACCTACACGAAATTCGGAAAGAGCGAGTACTTCGTAAAAATCGTCGCGAACTCCCCCGCCGTGTCAGAAACCACACGCTGGACAGGAAAAGTGAAACCCGTTTGGATTAGGAATTTGGCCACGGCCAGTAGAAATATCAAGTACAAGGAAACCTTTTTGCCGGATGCGGTGATCTACAAACCGTTGAACTACTTCGACTATCGGGACCCGGTAGTGGAAGGCGTCGTTTTTCCCAAAGTTTCCAAAGCCTTTATCAAGTCGGGCTCGGTGATAGAGAGCGCGATGATCGTGAATCCCCCGTTTGTGAAGGCCGGGCAGGTAATCTTCGCGGTCGTAAACATCGGCGGGGTGGAAGTCAAAGGAATGGTGGAGGTTCTGAAGGACGCGCAAATCGGAGAAGTCATCCAGGCGATAAACGCCGAAACCGGCGCCTTATTGAAGGGAATTCTTGAGGAAGGGCCCTTATTGCGGCTTTACTGAGAACGGAGGTCTAAATGAAAAAGATCGTCATCATCGCGATAATGAGTTTGATCATCCTCCACTGTTTCGGAGTTTCTCTCTGGTCCTCCTCTGAGAACGAGAAGTTCCGCAACCTATACAGCGATAACAAAGCCTTCAAAGCGGGAGATATCGTAACCATACTGATCACGGAAACGGTGGATTTGTCTCAAAGCGATACGACCGATAATAAGTCCAAAGGGTTGATCTCCTCGACCTTATCCATCATTAAGAGCATCAGCAACATTGATCTTTCCAAGTTTCTTCCGATTTCGGCATCCGGTACCAGCTCTTCCAGCACTTCCAAAACGAATAACTCCGCCGAACAACAGATACAGGCGAAGATCGCCGCAATCATCACCCAAATCGACGGATTCGGGAATATGACCTTGGAAGGCAAAAAAGAAGTGAAGGTGGGCCAAGACCGGCGAGAGATGATCATCCAAGGCATCGTAAGGCCAGGGGATGTCTCCGCCAACAACACGATCGACTCCTTCAAGATCGCAAACGCCAAGATCTGGTACAACGGAGACGTCGTGTTCGTTCAAGACCCGTCTGAGCAAAGCTGGGTCAGCTACATTTTGTCAGGCTTGTCAAAAATAATCTTTTAAAGCGGGTGAAAGACAATGAAAAAAGCTTGCGTGCTTGTTGTTGTCCTGATGCTTGTCTCCCTTCTATCCTTCGGCGCTTTAGTGCGTCTGAAAGACATCGCGCGGTTTCGGGGCGCCCGGGATAATCAACTTTTCGGAGTTGGGGTCGTGATCGGGCTCAACGGAAGCGGCGACTCGGGCACCGTGCCTTCCACGCTCATCAGCAACATGCTGAAGAACTTCGGAATATCGATCTCGAACCAAGATTTGAAATCTAAAAACGCCGCGATCGTTATCGTGACCGCAGATATTCCTCCTTACTTCAAGCCCGGTATGCGTTTGGACATACAGATTTCTTCCATCGGAGACGCGAAGTCTTTGGCCAATGGCATATTACTGCAAACTCCCTTATACGGAGCCGACGGCGTGGTCTACGCCGTGTCTCAAGGGCAAATCAGCTTGGGCGGCGCGGATATCAAGGCTTCGATAAACCTTCAACCGCGGTATACGGTCGTAGGCACCATTCCGGGAGGGGCTATCGTCGAAAAAGAAATTCCGATACAGATCGTGGATGCGAAGTCGGTAAGCCTGCTTCTTTCCAATCCGGATTTCACAACGGCGGCGCGCGTTTCACAAGCGATCGACACCAAATTTGGCGAGCGCATCTCGAAAGCGATGGACGCTTCGACTGTCAAAGTAACCGTTCCTGACGTCTTTTTCGATGATGTGATCACCTTTTTGTCCATTATCGAAGAGGTCGAGGTCATTCCCGACGTTGCCTCCAAGATCGTGATCAACGAGCGTACGGGCACCGTCGTTATGGGGGGCGGGGTTCGGGTTGAAGATTTTACGGTGGCCTACGGGGGTTTTTTTGTGACGATCCGGAACGGTAAGTATACGGCCGGAGATAACCCGGGCGCGGACAGCTCGGTGGAAAACCTTGTCAGCGCGCTGAAATCCATCGGCGCCAAACCTCAGGATATTATCGGAATCTTGCAAGCCATGAACCAGGCGGGTGTGTTGCACGCCCAAATTATCGTTATGTAACGGGCCTGCCCGGAAAAATCGAGGAGAAGCGTTATGAAAATTAATAATTCGGTAACAGCGGTACAAAACAATGAGCGTATACTATACGAGAAATCGGCAAGACCCAAGGATGATGAACTAAAAGAGGCCGTGAGCGAGTTCGTGTCCGTGCTGTTGTCTAAAATTTTCAAAGATATGGACAAATCAATTCCGAGAACAGAGCTAACGAAAGAGTCATACGGTCAAAGCTGGTTTCGAGAGATGATTATGGACGAATACGCCAAAACGGCTTCAAAGCAAGCGTTACGTTCATTAGGCGAAACAGTCTACAAACAGATAGCCGGGGTGCAACAAAGAGGATCTTAATTGCCGCGAGGGGTTCATTATTCTGTTGGGGGGTTATTGTGAGGTTGGCTGCGGCGCCCCCCTTTCCTTTACAAATCCAGCGTCTTCACCCACGTCGACAAATCCGCCCTCATACCGGCCGTATCAGGCTCTTTTACCTTATCGATCACATCCGCTATCTGCGGGACCTTAAAGGGAATATCGGTCAGCGCCGCTTCCACGTGATCGATGAAGTCGGGGTATAAACTATCCGAAAAGACGGTCGTCCGCAGCAGCTTTCCTTCGCTCACGTGGAAACAAAGCTCCACTTCGCCCCAATCAAACCGTTTCGAGCGGGTATATTCGAAATCGGGCATGCTCCCGTATCGCCATAGCTCCGAAGTGTGTTTCACCGTCAGATCGCGCAAGGTTTCCGCGTTGGTTGTGAGATCCCCTTCAGAGACGGTCGCGGGCGCGTAGATTCTTAAAAATGTTTCCCTGAGCCTTGGCACCAAGGCTTCTACAGTTAAGTCCGGCCTCTTTTCCTGTAAGTTAATGATCCGAGACCGGACGGAAGCAACTCCCTTTGCCTTCAACTTTTCTTTGGACGGGCTCAAATATCGCGCAGCGCGTTCAAGGTCTGCGTGAACGAGAATTGTGCCGTGATGCAGCGCTTTCTTGCCGAGATAATAGTAGGCATTTCCCGAAAACTTGCGTTCATCGAGAAGCAAATCGTTTCGACCGCTTTTTTGAACGTCCAATCCAAAGCCCTGCAGCGTTTGCTGGATCACTGAAAACTGTTTTTCAAGGTCGTAGTGGACTTTATCGGCGATAAACGAAAAGTTGAGATTCCCGAGATCATGATAGACTGCCCCTCCTCCGGACAGTCGTCGCGCCAACCTTCCGCCTTCCGATTCGAAGACCGCCATCGAGATTTCCTTCCAGGGATTTTGATTCCTTCCGATCACGATGGTATGCTGGTTTTGCCAGAGGTAAAAGATGACGTTTTGCTTTGGTTGGGAGCGCATCCAATACTCTTCGAGCGCGAGGTTCTCCCAGGGATTGCTTCCGGTTCCGACCGCGATGGTTACTGTAATGGGGTTCATCGATCCTCCCTTTTTTGCGCATAGATTTGTACCGCGCCGGTTTGGAAGCGCGGGGGGGTTCCGATAGAGATTATACGCCGAACCTTTTCCTCTCTAATGCCTCCAATAAGGGGAAAAAGCTTCGCCAGTCCGAAAAGGCTCCTTCCAGCCCGTTCGTTTCGCCGCCTTCTTCGAATGGCTCCAAAGGCGTTTTACGATACCACAGGGTCTCCATTCCGACGGCTTGCGCCCCAAGTATATCGCTTTCGTAGGAGTCTCCGACATATAGGCTTTCGTCGGGCGAAGACCCAAACCGTTCCAGAATGGACAAGAACATATCCGGATGCGGTTTCCCGACTCCGACCTCCTCGGAGGTTAGGATATGCGCGAAGAAGCGCTTTAACCCCGAAATCGCGACTCTGCGCTCTTGTACGCCGCGAACGCCGTTCGAAAGCAACCCCATCCGATAACCGATTTCTTGAAGCTTTTCCAGAGTTTCATAGGCGTGATCTTCCAATATCGCAACTTCGGAAAGGTTTGCCAGATACCGGGCATTGACTTCGGCGGCGTACGGGAAGAGAGTCCCGAGCAACTCGCCGCCCAAGAATCGTTGAAATCGGCGTATCGTCGTTTTTTCTTTGGTTTGCTGCCCCAACTCGAATTTCCGCCACTCTTCCCGATTGATCCGGACATATTCGCTGATTTGCGACTCACTCAAAGAATGACCGTACATCGTAAGCGTCTCCCTCAAAACGATCTGTTCACTTCGAGCGAAATCGAGCAGTGTGCCATCGAGATCAAAGATGAGGAGGAGTCGGCGTCTTTGGCCGTTCATAACAACGTAACGCCAAAGACGGATTTCAATTGGTCGTATGTCCATTTGGAAATATCGTCCGAAGGGCCTTCCGAAGCGTTCATCAGGACAGCAGTCGGGATTTCGCGATAGAAAAGGTCTTCACAGGTATAGAGGATACAGATATTGAGCATCACGCCGCATAGGGCGATCTCTTGGATCCGATTTGTCTTGATGATCTCGTCAAGTTTTGTTTCCTTAAAAGCGCTGAAATACCGCTTATACAGCCGGATATGGCGATGATATCCGTTCAGGGATCGCTTTAGTTCGTTCAAGAGGTCGGAACCCCAGGAGTTTTGCAGGCAATGCGCCGGGAAAAGACGGAATTCGGGGTCATTCGGTTTATGCCAATCTTGAGTGGTTATCACATACTGCTCTTCATCCTGAGCCTTTTCAACCGCCCGAATGATCCCGGATGTCCTTTCCGAATAACGGCTGTTGAACAAAACTCCATCGGGTGAGAAGAAGTCGTTCTGTACGTCCACGACCAAAAGCGCTTTCATCACACTCTCCTTTTTATGCTTGATCGAACCATTTTCGCCACTGCGCTTCGTTCACAATCGGTGTGTTGAGCTGCGCCGCCTTTTGGACTTTCGACCCGGGGTTTTCGCCCGTAAGCAGATAGTTTGTTTTTTTAGACACACTGTCGGACACTTTTCCGCCATTCTGTTCGATCAACCCTCGAAGCTCTTCGCGCGTATAGTCTTGAAATGTCCCCGTGATCACGAAGGTTAGCCCTTTAAACCGTTCCGAGCGAGGTAGTGATGCCGAAACCGGTTCCATCGGCTCTTTCCCGTTCACGCCCAACGCGGAGATTTCGTCCAATATCCGCCGTACGGAAGGGTTCCGAAAATATCCTCGGATGGCGCGCGCCATCTCTTCACCGATGCCGTCCAACCGGCACAGCTCTTCCTCTTTTGCCTCTCTTAAGCGGTCCATATCTTTGAAGGCGGTAGCCAGCTCCTTTGCCGTCTTCACTCCGACCGTCGGAATACCCAGTCCCGTCAGTAAGCGATGCAGCGCGTTCTTTTTGCTTTCCTCTATCTCCGATAGCAGACGATTCACCGATTTCTCGCCCATTCGCGGTAAGGAAAGAAGCGCATGCCTTTCTAAACGGTAGAGGTCAGGAAGCTCTTTCAAAAGCCCCTTCTCCACCAATTCGTGAATCCAACGCTCTCCCAGACCTTCGATATTCATCCCTTGACGGGAAACGAAGATTTCCATTGAACGCTTTAATTTCGCTGAACAGATCGGATTTAGGCATCGAATGGCAACCTCTTCCTCCCGTTCTTTCCCCACCGCGCCTTGGCAAACGGGGCATTTTTCTGGAAGAAGAAGGATGGTTTCCAGCCCTCTACGCTTTTCTAAAACCGGTCGAACGATCTGCGGGATGATATCGCCCGCTTTTTCCACGACGACGATATCGCCTAATCGGATGTCTTTTTCTCTCACGTAAACGAAGTTATGAAGGGAAGCGCGCCTGACCGTTGTCCCCGCTAAGGTCACGGGTGCCAGGTTTGCGACCGGAGTGATGACGCCCGTCCGGCCGACGCTGTATTCTACCGATAGGACTTGTGTTTCCTTCTGCTCCGCGGGGAATTTAAAGGCGATCGCCCATCTGGGCGAATGGGTTGTCGCTCCCAGCGACTCGTGCCAGCCGAACTCGTTAACTTTGATCACAGCGCCGTCGATATCGAAGGACAATCCATGCCTTTGGGCTGTCCAAAGCCGCCAATACGCGATCACTTCTTCGATGGAGGCGCAATGGGCGCGGTGCGGTTCCGTTTTAAAACCAAGTTCCTTGAAAAAGTCAAGTGTCTCCGCTTGCGTTTTCAGCCCATATCGCAACGGTTCCAGCAAATGATAAACGTAAACGTCCAACTGCCTTTTGGCTACGACCGTCGTATCCAGCTGCCTCAACGTACCCGCGGCTGCATTTCGGGGATTGGCGAACGGCGCGAGCCCCTCCTCTTCTCGGAGCGCGTTGATCGCGGCAAAAGAAGACTTCGGCATATAGATCTCCCCGCGCACCTCCAAGGTTTCCCGGCGACGAAGACGGTTCGGGAAGGAAGGTATCCGCCGGATGTGTTCGGTGATATCTTCTCCTTCAACCCCGTTCCCTCTGGAGATACCGCGTGTAAAATCGCCGGCTTCAAAACGCGCGGCAAAAGAAACGCCGTCGATTTTCAGCTCGCAGAGATATGAGAACGGGACTGTTCCCAAAATCCTGGCAACTCTCCCATGGAATTCCCGAATATCCGTTTCGTTGTAAGTGTTATCGAGACTGAGCATCGGAATAGAGTGGGGGACTGTTTGAAACCCTTCGATCACCAGCGCCCCGACCTTCCGGGTTGGGGAGTTCGGGTCTTCGAATTGGGGGTATTGCCGCTCAAGGTTAAGCAATTTCTGAAACAACACGTCATAGTCTTTGTCCGAGATAACCGGGTTCGCCAGTACGTGGTAGGCGTAATTGCCACTCTCTATCTCTTCTCTCAACCGGTCAATCTCGGCTTTTACGTTCTCTAACGGATGATCCACATCAACCTCCGGCGCAAAACGAAACGGTTACCCGTTTTTCCAATTCA
>CAZMHO010000003.1:0-11932 GCA_964566085.1 uncultured Thermotogaceae bacterium
GATACCGGAGGCCGATTCCGGAGTGCTGGTCCTTTCTGAAAACGGGCATTGGCGTTATCATTATGCAATCGGGCTGGACCCCACGTGTTTGAAATCGGCTCCGATCGACCCGTCATTTTTCCATCGGTTGAAAAACCATGCCGCTACACGGTTCTACGACGCGAATGTGTTTTTGACAAGCGCCATCTCTTCCCATGCGCTTTCAGACAGTAACCAGGAGTGGGGATTGTTTAGCGGTGATTGCCCTTCCCTTAAAGAGGCACTTTTTACGGAAATTACGGGAGAAGGGAGTACGCTCGGCTATCTATTGCTCTTCATTTCGGAAGGTAATTGTAAACGCTTCACGGCGACTTCTTTCAAAGTGATCGGCGTTCTCGGAAGCATCGCTTCGATCCTATTGGTTTCGACGTTAAAAAAAACGGAAAACCCGAATGCATGACAAAAGGAGATAAACAGATGTTAGAAAACCTGGATACCGAGAAACGAAATCCCAAAACCATGGAATTAGACGGTTTTTCAATCGACGAACTGCTGAAAACCATGAACGAGGAGGACGCAACGATCCCTCTCGCGATCAGAGACGCTTTGGGAAGCATATCGCAAGTCGTTTCCACGTGCCTGTCGACAATCGAAAACGGGGGAAGGATATTTTATGTCGGCGCCGGGACAAGCGGTCGTTTGGCGATCATCGACGCGGTCGAACTCATTCCCACGTTTAACGCTCCAACGGATCTTTTCATCCCGATAATGGCCGGCGGAACCGCCGCGACCTTCAAGGCCGTAGAAGGGTCTGAGGATAACGCGTCTTCCGGAGAGAAAGAGATCATCGATCGAGGCGTCAAAGAGGGTGATTTCATCATCGGTATCACCGCGAGCGGAAGGACACCGTTCGTGGGGGGAGCCTTGAGAAAAGGCAAAGAGATCGGCTGCCCTACCGCGTTGATTTGCAACGTTCGCGCACCCGAAATCGCGTCGCTGGCCGATACGGTTATTTCGGTCGTAACAGGGCCGGAGGTCTTGACCGGCTCAACGCGCTTGAAGGCGGGAACCGCGCAAAAAATGGTATTGAATATGATCAGCACCGCAACGATGGTTAAAACGGGCAAAGTCTTTCAGAACCTCATGATCGATGTGGTCGTTCTCAATGAAAAGTTACGCGAACGGGCAATAAAAATCGTCATGGAAAGCACTGGCGAGTCTGCGGAACGCGCGAAAACCGAACTGGAAAAGTCGAAATGGAAGGCAAAGCAAGCGATTTTGCAGATTATCAACGATTTGAGCCCCGAACAAGCCCAAGAAGCGTTGGAGAGACATGGGGGATTCTTGAGAAGGGCAATGAAGGAGAAAGTTAAATGAAGACGTTTCTCGCGGTCGACGCCGGAGGCAGTACCCTTCGCGCGACATGGATGACCGGCGACGGGAATCTGATTGGAAAAGAAGTGCTGGAGAAAAACACGAACTTTCTTTCCGCCGGAGAAAAAGAGGTTGAGAAGACTCTCTACTTCCTAAAAAGCAAGGTTCCGGTCGTGGATACCGTCGTGCTCTCTATGGCTGGTATCGGCGGTAAACCCGAATATGAAAAGGTGAAAGCGCTGTGCGACACCATCTTCCCGAAAAGCGTCTGCCGGATCATGCCGGACGTGGATGGGGCTTACTATGCCAATTTCGGGAAGGAGTCCGGTATCCTGGTCATCTGCGGCACCGGTTCGATTGTATTGGGAAAAGACGACGAGGGGAAAAAGATGCGCTCGGGTGGCTGGGGGTATTTGTTAGGAGATGAAGGCAGCGGTTTTTGGTTGGTTAAACAGCTTTTCCGAAAATACTTGGCCTATTGCGAGTTCCTCGAAGAGCGAAAAGCATATTTTTCCGTTTTCGAAGAGTTGTTCCCCGGTAATCCGAGAGATGCGTTCGCCTTCTTTTACCAACCGGAGATGCGAAAACGGACGGCTTCTTTTGCCTACCGGTTCCTGGGCTTAGGCGATCCTTTCGTCATCGAGTTGCATCAAAGCGGACTGAAAGTGCTGGCGGAACAGGTTTCGGTAGTCTTGTCACGTATGGATTGGAAAAACGGTAAAATTTGTATTATGGGCGGATTGTTTTCCAATGACCAAGTAGAAGGATTTTTTCGGCGCTATCTGATGGATAAACTGTCGGAATCAAAACGAGAAAGCGTCCAGATTATCTTAGGAGTCAAGAACATTGCAGACGCGATCGCCTGGAAGATGGTTGCCGAAGAGTCGGAAAAGTAAACGGAGGATAGAGATGAGAATCGCTGTGTTGCTCAAACAAGTTCCGGATACGGATGAAGTGAAGTTGGACGAAGAAAAGGGAACGATGATCCGAGAAGGTATCGGCACGGTCATCAACCCGTTGGACCTACAGGCAATCGAAGCCGGCAAGCGTTTTATCGAGCAAGAAGGAGGAGACTTGTCCGTTTTTTCGATGGGGCCGATACAAACGGAAGAATCGTTGCGGGAAGCCATCGCGATGGGCGCTCATACGGCAACGCTGATCACAGATCGGAAGTTCGGGGGCGCCGACACCTGGGCGACCGCCCGCGTGCTCTCGGAAGTATTAAGGCAAAGCGGGCCATTCGATCTGATCCTCGCGGGCGAAAAAGCGACCGATGGGGAGACGGGACAGGTAGGGCCCGAGGTCGCCGCGATGCTGGGAATTCCGTTTTCCACTTACGTGAGCGAGATAGAGAAAAAGAACGAAGGTGTGATCGTTAAAAGAACCGTAGAAGACGGGTATGAAACCCAGTTTCTCCCCTTCCCATGCCTATTGACGGTTCTGAATAACCTCAACCAACCGGAAATGCCGACCCTTTCGGGCAAGATCCGGGGCCATGCGGCAACACTGAAAATTATCTCGGCGGCGGATCTGCCGATTCCAGAGGATGAATTAGGGCTCACCGGCTCCCCAACTCGTGTGAGCAAAGTCTTCTACCCCAAGATTCAGCGTAAGTGCGAAATGTATGCGCTGTCGGATATTCGGACAGGCATCGATCGCATCGTTCGGGAACTGAAGAGCCGAGCGATTCTATAGAGGAGAGCACGATGGACAAAGAGAAAGAGAGTCGAACGATTCCAACGATTTTAGTGATCGGAGAGGTCAGGAAGAACAGGATACTGCCGGTTACCTTTGAACTCACCGGTAAGGCTTCGGAACTCGCTGAAAAGATCAAAGGCGCCGTGGATGTCCTGTTGTTCTACGACCGGTTGGAGGAACCTGCGGATTCCCTATTCCAAGCCGGAGCCGACCGGGCTTTATTGGTGGAAGACAGTCGTTTAGGGCTTTTTAACCAAGACATCGCGGTAAAGATCGGTCTCGAAATCCTTCGTCGCTATCCCGCCCAGATCGTTTTAGCCGGCGCGACCACTTCCGGAAGAACTGTTTTACCAGCGATGGCAGCGATCCTTCACACCGGGTTAACGGCGGATTGCACCGGCCTCGATATCGAACCGCAAACCGGGTTGTTGCTGCAGACGCGGCCGGCGATCGGGGGGAACGTGATGGCGACGATAAAAACCCCTTCTCACCTTCCGCAGATGGAGACGGTAAGGCCGAAAACCTTTCCGAAACCGACGCCCGCTCAGCGAACCGGTCTTACCGAACAGCTGGAACTGCCGGAAGACTGTTTTTCGAGCAAGATCGTGCCGTTATCCCACGAAAAGGTTTCCGACGACTACACGAATATCCAGGAGTTGGACGTCGTGGTGACGGGTGGGAAAGGGTTAAAAAAACCAGAAAACTTCGCGCTGTTGGAGAAAACGGCCAAACTGTTGGGAGGCGGCATCGGCGCGACGCGGCCGACGGTGGAAGCCAAATGGGTCGCATACCCTCACCAAGTAGGTCTCAGCGGCAAAGTCGTATCCCCGAAGTTCTACCTGGCCGCGGGTGTGTCGGGAGCGGTCCAGCATTTAGCCGGAATGCAGACCGCCGAGTTTATCGTCGCAATCAATAAAGATCCGGAAGCGGGTATCTTCAAAATCGCCGACATCGGGCTCTGCGGGGACCTTTTCGAAATCCTGCCGGAACTCATAACGGCTTTGGAGAAGGAAAAAGAAGGTGGACGATGAAGGCCGTATATAATCGACTTACCGAAGAACGGATGCGAGAACTGCAGGCATTGATGGCCCATCGCAACTTTACGATCGATCCCGAGCGATTGAAGGTGTACTCCCATGACGAGGTGAGCGGAGAAAAGTACCGATGTCTTCCGGAGATTGTATTGTACCCGGAAACAACGGAACAGATCGCCGGGATTATGAAGTGGGCTAACGAAAACCGAGTACCGGTCACCCCCAGAGGCGCCGGAACCGGGTTGTCCGGAGGGGCCGTGCCGGCGTTTTCCGGAATCGTCCTCTCCCTGGAACGGATGAACCGGATTCTCGAATTCGATAAAGAAACGATGACCATCACCGTGGAGCCGGGAGTCGTCACCGACGAGATACAAAAAGCGGCCAAAAGCGCCGGATTGCTGTACGCCGGCGATCCGTGCAGCAGCGACGCTTCCTTTATCGGAGGCAACGTGGCGGAAAACGCCGGCGGCAACAAAGTGATCAAATATGGCGCGACCGGACGCCACGTGATGGGTCTGGAGGTCGTTCTTCCCGACGGAAACATCGTTCAGTTTGGTGGGAAGCGCGTGAAAGATGTCACGGGATACGATTTCGTCAACCTGATGGTCGGATCGGAAGGCACTTTAGGGATCATTACCAGGATCACGCTTCGGTTGGTCCCGCTATCGAAGTATCTGGTCGATCTATTGGTTCCTTTCAAAGACGTCGAAACGGCGATCGCCTTTGTTCCAAAGATGATCACGCAAGCGAAGCTGCTTCCCGTTTCGATCGAGTTCATGGATCGCGCGTCACTGGAGTTGACCGGTCGGTTTCTGAACAGCAAGTTGCCCTATGCCGACGCCGGCGCTCACTTGATCATCGAGCTGGAAGAAAACGACAAAGAGGCGCTCTTCGAAGAGTATGTACGCATCGGAGAGATGTGTGTGAAGAACGGCGCTTTGGAAGTCTACGTCGCGGATAACCGCAATACCCGAGAAAAGATATGGAAGGCGAGGAAAGCCATCGCGGAAGCCGTTTCCAGCTTTTACCCGGAGTTCTGTATGGAAGATATCGTCGTCCCCATCAGCAAAATCCCTCAGATTATGGAAAAGGTCCGGGCGATCTCGAAAAGAAATGAACTGGAAACGATCAACTTTGGGCATGCCGGCGACGGGAATATCCATGTCACGTTTTTGAATACCCGCTATACGGCGACACAATGGGAGCAGGTCATTGAAAAAGCGCTGGAAGACCTCTATCGGGAGACGGTCCTTCTCGGGGGAACGTTGTCCGGAGAACACGGCATCGGCCTGAAACGAAAAAAATACATCTCGACCGTCCTTTCCCCTGCCGTTCTGGAGTTAACCCGGCGTGTTAAAAACGCCTTTGACCCGAACGGAATCCTCAACCCCGGGAAGATTACCGATTGAGGATGGAAGAAGCCACAATTTTTTGAATTCATCGGAATTATGTTATAATGGGGCTGATTCTATTCTTCTCTTTTCTTCTAAAACAAAAAAGGGGGGGACCATGATGAGGATGGTTCGGTTTTTTGTTTTGGTGTTTCTCTTGGTAGGCGTGTTAACTTCCTGTACGATGTTTAAAGACCTGTTTCTGAATGCGAACAAGATCGGAAAAGACTATGTTGCCGCATTGGATTTCTTTTTAAAGAATATGGATCCCGTACCGGTAACGGGGGAGAAAAGCATCGGATTTGGATCAGCTTTTGGAGAGCGGGTAATCGATTCGGACTTAACCGCCTTTATGAATGCCTACGTTCATCTGGCAACGGGCGTTTCTAAAAGTGCGGAATCCTACCTGATGTTAGAAGGGGTTATCGCCTATATGAGTGTCTTTTTCAAAGGGGCGACCTTCATCAGCGCGGAAAAGATCGATATCCCGAACGTGACGGTGAGTGAGCGCATTGTGAGCCCGGTTTGGTGCGGGAACCATCCCGCTTATGTTTCCAAAGGGGTTTTGGTAAAGATGAGGATGGAAGTGGATCGCCCGGGTTGGGATTCGGAGATGATTATTGCATGGCCGTTGATGATTCTGGATGACAAACCGTACATGTTTACAGTTTATTCCGCGACGGTTCCGGAGTCTGAAAGCGCCTATTATCCGTTTTACCCGATTCCGTTTTTCCTTTTGATGTATTAGTTCTAAATTTGAGCCCCTACGGTCAGTGTTTGAAAATCAGTCCATAATCAAAGAAGATTCATTTATCTGGGAGGTGGGAGTATGAAGAAAAGAGTGCTGTTGACAGTACTTGTGGTTGTGTTGGTGTTTAGTTTCTTGTTTGTGGGTTGCGCAAGCGCCACCTATAGTTGGCTCTATGGGGTATGGAAGATCGTCGGATGGGGTGTTTTCCTGGCAGACGGCCGTTCGGTTCAGTTTGACGCTGTTGCCGAGCTGAATGTGGAGAAAGTGTTGCCTTCCGGCGACTTTGAAGGAACCTACGGTTTCACGAACTCGGAGTCGCAGTCGGTCAGCTTTGAGATCGTCAGCGCGAAGATCGTCGAAGGAAAAAAGGTTCAATTCGCGGTTATTGACAACGGGACGCCACGAACCTTCACCGGAGATCTGGTTCTCGGTTCCACAGCTATCGGCACCTGGGAATAGCTGTTTCATCCGTATAAGGAGGGAAGAGCATGAAAAAAGGGTTAGTATTTCTTCTATTGGCGCTCTTAGCCATTTCGGCCTTTTCGATTACGATGGGGATCTATGTTGACAATTTCAAAGGGGCGATCGACGGATGCCAAGTCAGGGGCATCTATGTCAACAAAGTAGAACCGAATTATCCGGCTTACGGACATATTTGCATCGGTGACATCATTACTGAAGCCGTGTTGGTTGGTGAGGGAAGAGTATGGAATCATTGTTGCGAGCTGCCGCCATCCGGAAGAACATTTGTTTTTAACCCGAGTTACTCTTTGCACGATCAACTGTTTATGCTTAGAGAGGCGCGGGCGAGATACTACTTCAACGATATCAACCGGTGGCAAGATATGGCTTATCTGCTGAATCGGGCGCTTCCGGGAGATACCGCGCTGCTGCGAATTTACCGGACACAAGAGAGACGATGGCTTTACGTGCCCGTTTCGTTAGGAGCGGAGGGCCGCTATACCTTTATGAACACGCCGTTATACCAAGAGCAGATATTCGTTCAACCCGTCGCGGTCGTTCCCGTAGTGGCGATTCCGGTCGTCACCTACCAAACCGTGACAGTATTGCCTTTATTCCCGTTCTCGAACTGCACCGGAACTGTACCGGTCCAAGTGGTGCCTCAACCGGTCGTCCCGGTACCAATCGTTTCGACGACTGTTTCTTCTTGTTGCAACATTATCATTTGGTTGCCTTAGAGAAGCCGTTATAGAGAAAAAGGGGGGGCCTATCCTCCCTTTTTTTTTGACCCTTCGCGCGGTGATTCAAGAACGCGAAACGAAGAAAAGGAGGACGCTTTTGAGCCAACTGAAGCGAAAACTCCGTCAAAGAACCGAAAAGTCGGGCATCCCCCCCGGTACGCTTCGGTTCGCCGGGGAAAAACAGGTGGAGTCCGTCTTGATTACCCGCTACGAATATGACGCGGCGGATTGGGAAGAACGGCACGCGCTTTCTCTCGACGGCATCCGCACAGAGAAACGGCCGAATACGGTCTTATGGATCAATATCGACGGTTTGCATCAAACGGAAGTGATCGCCGCCATCGGAGAGCGCTTCCAAATCCATCCGCTGGCATTGGAGGATATCCTGCATCCTGACCAAAGGCCAAAGATCGAAAACTATGGACATTATTTGTATCTCGTCGTCAAGATGTTCGGTGATATAAACGGAGACAAATCGATCGAGTCCGAACAAATCAGTTTTATTTTACTCGATGGCATCCTGATCACTTTTCAAGAAAAACCGGGTGATGTTTTTGACCCCGTGCGTCAGCGGATCCGTAATAATCAGGGTATTCTACGAAACGAAAACGCGGATTACCTTCTTTATGCCTTGCTCGACGTCTTGGTCGACCGATATTTCCTAATCCTCGAAAAGATCGATGAAACTGTCGACGCCATCGACAACGCGATGTCCGAACAGCCAAAGGACACGATATTGGAAGACATTCACGACACCAAACGGACCCTAATCTTTTTACGTAAAAACGCCTGGCCGTTGAGAGAGGTGCTTTACGAGTGTAGAAATCGAGATACCCAGCTGATCGGGACGCTCACGAAAACATACTTCAAAGATGTCTACGATCACTGCATACAAATATTAGACACTTTGGAAATAATGAAAGACCTCTTATCGGAGATGACCGAACTCTTTCTGACCCGTTCCAGCAACCGGACCAACGAAACGATGAAATTCCTGACGATTATCTCGACGATTTTCATGCCCTTGAGTTTTATCGCCGGGATATATGGGATGAACTTCCTAGTCATGCCCGAATTGAGATGGGAGTACGGATACCCGGTCATCTTAGGGGTGATGGGAGGAATCGCGATTTTGATGATCCTTTTGTTCAAGAGAAAACGTTGGTTCTAACTTCCGTCTTTCATCGGCACCTGAATTCCTCCGGCGCGATAGACCATCCTGTCGACACAGCCGTGTCGCTCGATGAATGAGTATTAGGAACGGTTATCAACACTAACCCGTTTCGGGTTCGAAAAGTCTATTGGCACTACATAGACGCATTTACAGTATTTTTTATAAAGGAGACATCCTCTTTTGAGTAACGAATGGTTATCCGTGATAACAGTTCTGGTCGATCTTTCGCTCGTCCTGATCCTGTTCAGAGTCTTTAAAAAGGAAGGTCTCTATCTCGTCATCGTCGGAAACATCATCATCTGCAACATTCAGGTACTGAAAACGGTGACACTCTTTGGGTTGACCACCACTCTTGGCAATGTTCTATATGGCAGTCTCTATCTGACGACTGACCTCTTGTCCGAAACCTACGGGCGTAAAGCGGCGAACAAAGGGGTTTGGCTGGGTTTTTCCGCCTTGCTCTTTATGACATTCTACATGCAAATGGCCTTATGGTTCTCGCCCCATCCTGAGGACTTCGCTTCCCCTCATCTCAACGCGTTGTTCTCGCTGATGCCACGGGTTGCCTTCGCCAGCTTAACGGCTTATTGCGTTTCGCAGTTCCTGGATGTCTGGTTGTTTCATAAATGGAAGGACATCACAAAAGACCGTCTGTTGTGGTGGCGCAACAACTTCGCGACTTCCGTCAGCCAGATAGCGGATACGGTGATCTTCTGTACGATCGCCTTCCTCGGGCTCTACCCGATTGAGATGTGGTGGCAAATCGTTCTCACGACCTATCTATACAAGTTCGTCATCGCCTTATGCGATACCCCCTTTATCTACCTCGGGCGGAAGATGGGCAAGAGATACGCGGCCCAGGCGCTCATTCATGGCTGATCAGATTCGGGAGGTCATCCGGCATATCCTCGGGTCCCAAACACTCGTCGCGCTAACCGGCGCCGGAGTCAGTACGGATAGCGGTATCTCCGACTTTCGCGGCAAAGGTGGCGTTTACGCGCGATGGGATCGGAACCGCGTTTTCGATCTCGACTATTTCCACAAAGACCCCGCTTACTTTTATCGTTTTGCCAGAGAAGAGCTATATCGATTCGATTCGATTGAACCGAACGTTACCCACCGATTATTGGCCTATTTGGAAGAGAAGGGGTGTTTGAAAACGCTGATCACGCAAAACATCGACGGCCTTCATCAGAGAGCGGGCAACACGTCGGTCTTAGAACTCCACGGGGGCATCGCGCGAGGCCATTGCCTCAAATGCCTTAAAGGGTATTCGGCGAAGGAAATCAAAGATAAAATCGACTGCTTCCCCGTCGCGCGCTGCGATCAGTGTGAAGGCCTCGTAAAACCGGATATCGTCTTCTTCGGAGAGGCCCTCGATCCCGAAATCATACAAAGAGCGATGGTCTCAAGCGAAACAGCCGATCTGTTCTTGGTAATGGGAAGCTCGTTAGTGGTGTACCCCGCCGCCCATCTCCCCGAAGTGGCTAAACGCCGGGGAGCCATCCTTGTGATCGTAGACCAGCAAGATACCGCACACGACGATATCGCCGACTATAAACTGGAGATACCGCTCAAAGACTTTTCGAAAGCCCTCTACGAGGCTTTTTCGAATACCAGAATCCCGTGACTGAAACCCATATTCTTAAAAAAACTGTTACCGGAATAAACTCTAAAAATTGTCCGTCTTAGTTGTACCCCTGAAGTAAACTCCTCCCCCTTAGAGGATGAAGAAACGAAAATCGAAGAGAGAAGAGATTCTCTCTTCTTTTTTTATGACCTTACAACGCCTTTTCTCCGGTATGTTATACTATGGGCGGTTACGCGTCAACACATTTCGGATTAAAATAGGAGGTCAACGCATGTATTTAGAAATTTTCGATGTTATCGCCAGAGAAGTCCTTGATTCGAGAGGAAACCCGACGGTCGAAGTCGATGTCCATCTAGAGGACGGGGCCGTCGGAACGGCGATCGTTCCTTCCGGAGCCTCGACCGGAACGTTCGAAGCGCTCGAACTGAGGGATAATGAAGAGCGTTTTCTGGGTAAAGGCGTACAAAAAGCAGTTAAAAACGTCAACGAATTGTTAGCTCCCAAACTCATCGGACTGGATGTCTTCAATCAAACCTTCATCGACCAGTTAATGATCGAATTGGACGCCACCGGGAACAAATCGAAGTTCGGCGCCAACGCGATTCTTGGCGTATCCATGGCCGTCGCTCGAGCCGCCGCGAATGCTTTAGATATGCCACTGTACAAGTATCTGGGCGGTTCGAACGCGAAAGTGCTTCCGGTTCCTCTGATGAACGTGATCAACGGAGGGCAACATGCGGACAACAACCTGGATATCCAGGAGTATAAAATCATTCCGGCCGGATTTTGCTGCTTCAGCTGCGCTCTGAGAGCGGGCGCTGAAATTTTCCACAACCTGAAAAAACTCTTGAAAAAAGACCACTTCATCACCTCTGTCGGCGATGAAGGCGGATTCGCCCCCAACCTCAAATCAAATGAAGAAGGGATCGCGGTCATCGTCAAAGCGATCGAAGCAGCGGGCTATAAGCCGGGGGAACAAGTCTTCATCGGCCTGGATTGTGCCGCCAGCAGCTTCTACAATAAAGAAGCGCGGTCCTATTCCGTTGACGGCAAGTCGCTTTCTTCCGAAGAGTTGCTTCAATATTATGGCAGTTTGATCCGGAAGTATCCGATACTTTCGATCGAAGATGGCTTCGATGAAGAAGACTGGGAAGGCTTCGCAAACTTCCAAAAAGAGTTCGGAAAGGAAGTTCAAAACATCGGTGACGATATCTATGTCACAAATATCGATCGCTTGAAGAAAGGGATCGAATTGTCGGCAACGAATTCGATATTGATCAAGTTAAACCAAATCGGTTCTGTTACCGAAACGATGGATACCATCCAATACGCAAAAGAACACGGGATGACCAACGTGATCTCTCATCGCTCCGGAGAAACGGAAGATACCTTCATCGCAGATTTGGCGGTCGCCACCAATGCGGGACAGATTAAGACCGGTTCTCTATCGCGTAGCGAGCGAATCGCCAAATACAATCGATTGCTCCGTATCGAAGAAGAGCTCGGAGATGCAGCCGTCTTCAACGGCATCGACAGCTTTTATTCCATTAAGCGGTAAGTATCCTTATCGAAGATGTAAGAGCAGACCGCGAACCGTTCGCCAGACGCCGGAAGGTCCCGACGGGCCGAATCCCGGTGTCTTCGGTTATCCGCGTAAATCTACCGCCTAAGAAGGAGCGTTCGTGAGAACCTTTGGACTGTTTGGCTCACATTTTTGGAAGCATTTCTGTAGTGGGTC
>CAZMHO010000003.1:11942-15142 GCA_964566085.1 uncultured Thermotogaceae bacterium
CTTGATCTTAACGCCAATCCTGTTGCTCACCGTTTCCCTTCTTTTTATTCCTTCCGAAAGAATGTTGGAAACGATCAAGGCCGGCATCTATAACGAAGACCAGTCCATCGTGGGCCGATACCTCGTAAAATTCTTCATCGGTTTCCTGAAAGAAGACAACCTATTCCAGGTACATAGCCGTGACGAAGCCGCCCGGTTGCTGGAAGAGGGTAAGATAGACGCCCTTTTGCTGATTCCTCAGGGATTTACAGCGGCGATGCTCCTGAATAAACCGACCGAATTGGTCTATGTTCCAAGCGCGGCTTCTTTATTGGAAAGCGTTACGATCTACAAACTATTGAAAATGGTCTTGGGAGAGATCCAGTACGGGGCGATCATCGAGATGGATCTCGGGGAACGCATGTATCCTTCTTCCGATGTCCCTGTCCCCCGATTAAAGATCGAAGGAATCTACAACAACCGGCTGGACTACCCGGACGTGATGGCTCCGGGAGTGTTGGCCTTCGTCATCTTATCGACAATGCTGATCGGGATCACCAGTTCGGTCAGCCGAGAAAAAGACAGGGGTTTGATCGATGCCTTCCGCGTCACGAACGCCAACCGCTGGGGTTTTGTTTTCGGAAAGTTCGGCGCTTACTCCTTTTTAGGGTTTATTCAAACCTTAATACTGCTTTTCGGGAGCGTCTGGTTCTTCGATATCCACGTCGAAGGGTCACTCTTGCTCGTATCCGTTTTCCTGATCCTGGGAATGCTGAGCTATCTTTCCTTGGGGTTGCTGATCTCGATCTTGTCTCCGAACGGTGACGTTTCATTGGGGATCGCCGCAGGCATCGTTTTCTTGATGTTCCTGGGGGGAGGGGTCTTTTTCCCGATTTCGCAAATGCCTTCGATGATGCAAAGCATCGCGCCGTTTTTACCAATCACTGTGTTGACCGAATCACTCAGAAAGATCATGATCACGGGAAGGCAACTCCACCAGCAATGGAATGAACTGGCCATTTCACTGGGGTTCCTGATCGTGTTTCTTTCCGCTTCTTTGATTTCCTTCAAGCGATCAACCCGTTAATGAGACTGAATCGAGAGAGAGAGGGAGAGATGTTTGATTTTGACCTGATCGTTGTCGGCGCCGGCCACGCAGGATGCGAAGCGGCGTTGGTTGGAGCCCGAAGCGGAAAGAAGACGTTGCTGCTCAGCCTAAACCTTGATTCCGTCGCATGGACCCCGTGCAACCCTTCCGTAGGGGGGCCGGCAAAAGGCGTCGTCGCTCGGGAGATTGACGCGTTGGGCGGAGAAATCGCGAAGAATACCGATGAAACGATGATTCATATCCGGCTGCTCAATACCTCTAAAGGGTACGCCGTCCAAGCGCTGCGAGCGCAAATCGACAAGTACCGATACAGCGCAAGAATGGCGTCAGTGTTGCACCGGACCCGTCATCTCACCTTGCGGTACGGTCTGGTCGAACGCGTGATCGTAGAAAACGGACGCGCGGCCGGCGTGGAAACGCACTTCGGAGAAATCTACCGCGCGAAAGCGGTGATCATTACCGCCGGGACTTTCCTGAAAGGAAAAATCTTCGTCGGGCCGCGCGAATTGCCTTCCGGCCGGCTGGGAGAACTCCCTTCGGATGCGCTCTCCGATTCGATCGAAGCCTTAGGAATCCGGAAAGGGCGATTTAAGACGGGCACACCGGCCCGGGTCGCGCGGCAATCCATCAACTTTGAAGCGATGGAACGTCAAGATACCGGCGACGACCCGCTTTGCTTCTCCTACTTTTCGAAACCGACCGTCTTAAACAGAGAAAACCCAGTTTTCATTACCAGAACGAATGAAAATACCCACCGGGTCATCCGAGAAAATCTCCGCTTTTCGCCTCTCTATGGAGATCGCAAATTGATTTCGGGTACGGGACCTCGTTACTGCCCGTCCGTCGAGGACAAAGTGATCAAGTTCACCGACCGTGAGTCCCACCAAGTGTTCGTCGAACCGGAAGGGGATCGCAGCGAGGAATACTATCTGGGAGGCTTTTCCACGAGCCTGCCTTTCGAGGTTCAGGTGCGGATGGTCCAAAGCCTGCGCGGATTGGAAGAAGCGAAAATCGTTCGACCCGCTTATGCCATCGAGTATGACTACTTCTATCCGGACCAGCTCCAACCCACCCTTGAAACAAAAGCTTGCGAAAACCTTTACTTCGCCGGACAGATCAACGGAACGAGCGGGTATGAGGAAGCGGGCGCGCAAGGGCTCGTCGCCAGTGTCAATGCCGTGCTCAAGATGGACGGGAAAAGCCCTTGGATCCCCAAAAGAACGGAATCGTACATCGGGGTGATGATAGACGATCTGGTCACCAAAGGCGTCGATGAGCCCTATCGCTTGCTCACTTCTCGCGCGGAATATCGGCTGATACTTAGAAACGACAACGCGCACCTGCGGCTCGCCAAATATGGGCGCGCATTCGGGTTGGTTGATGAAACCTTCCATGAAAAAGTGGAAAGACTTCGCGAATCCATAGAAGCCCAATTGACCCGATTATCCCTATTGACCGTAAAACCGTCGGAGGCTTTGAATACGCTTCTACAAAGCAGGGGAACCCCGCCGATCGCGAACGCGGTCAAAATGATCGAACTGCTTCGGAGACATCAGGTCGACTATCTTGACCTTAAAACCTTCGATCCGGAGCCGATTGCCGACCCGGCCGTTATCGAGCAAATTCGTATCGAATTCCAGTATCACGGCTATATCGAGCGGGCTTTCAAAGAGATACGCCGGATTGAAGAACTGGAAGATATCCCCATTCCGCTTTCTTTAAAGTACCAAGAGGTACCGAATATGGCGACAGAAGCCAGGCAAAAATTGGAGCGTATCAAACCCGCCTCTATCGGGCGCGCGATGCGTATCCCCGGCATCAATCCCACGGATATCGCGAACCTGATCTTTTATATCCGGAACGGACATGCGACCTGATGCGCCGCTCTCTCGCCGATATCCTCTACCATCCCGAATACCTGAGATACTTAAAAGAGTTGCAGCTCACCTCTTCCTTCGTCTGCGCCGAGTTGTCTCAAAGGAACATCAAAAAGATGTCCTCCGAAGGCCTTCTCTATATCTTCAACCGATGCGAGCCGAAGATGGCCCAACGGTTGGCTTCTCAGGAGCCATTGGTGGTAAAATTCGGTCTTGATGAGCTCTTGTTCGCGAAC
>CAZMHO010000003.1:15152-23386 GCA_964566085.1 uncultured Thermotogaceae bacterium
GTCCTTTGAGAAACGGCTGGAAGAAGTAGCCGATTTGTTCGGTGTTTCCGATTGGGATCTGGCGCCCCTTTTATTCTATACGGCGCCTTCTTTCTTCTTTTTGCCTAAGGAAGACGTGCTGTGGTACGCGGAACAACACTTCCGCTTATCGGCGAAAGAGGGCTCTTTTTTCCAGTACAATCAGCGCCTGAAGAAGGAATTTGATCGATCGGAAGAAAAGAAGGCATTCCGTAAACCGATGGAGTTTGTTGCGGCGGTCATGACCGATTACCGCGAAGAAGAACGGCAATTGGCCTTAGTGGATAAAGAAGACAAACGAATCGCGGAAGAGATGGCGGATTCGCTGAAAACGGCCGACCTCTACCGGTTAAGCCAAACTCAGATCGCCTGGTTAAAAGACCTCTACGATTCCTTTACGGAAGCGCAAAAGGAAACCTTTCGGGAAGCCGCGTCGAAGTATCACATACACCCCTATATCCGCCGCTTGGTAACCGACGATACCCGTAGAGGGGCGGTCATAGACGGAAGCAATGTGATGCTGAACGGGTTGCTCAAACCGGACCCACGCCGTTTTCAGCAACTGTTGAATGTCATGGGCGCCTATCGGCCCTTGTTGTATCCGTTTCTGACCGTGTTCGACGCCAATGCCGACTATCTGGTACAAACGGAACGCCCTTTCTGGGAAAAGCACTTTCTGGGAAACCCGTCGGTGATTTTTCATTCCCCGGCGGATGAGATGATTCTCAAAATTGCTTACGAAAAGCGTTATACCGTTATCTCCAATGATCGGTACCGTGAATACGGTCCGTTATCTGTCGAGGTGCTCCGGTTCCAACCGGACAAAGGAAAATTATTCTTGCAATAAGAGGAGGAAACATGGATTTCTTAGAACTATGCAAAAACCGTAGAAGTATCCGACGATTCGGGGATGCGGACGTTCCGGCAGAGGTTGTTGAGAAAATCTTAGAAGCGGGAGTTTGGGCGCCTTCGGGACATAATGAGCAATCGTGGTTTTTTTCGGTGGTCCGCGATAGACAGCTCCAGGAAACCCTCAACGTTAGAACAAAGGCGCTGATGAAGGAGAGTCCGGTCTCTTGGATCGCGCAAAAAGGAGCCGACGAGCAATTCCACCTCTTCTACCACGCGCCAGTCGTTATCGTGGTTTCGGGAAAAACCTCGGCCTATTCGGCCATCATCGATTGCAGCGCAGCCACGCAGAACATGCTTCTTATGGCGCATTCACAGGGGTTAGGCGGCTGTTGGATAGGGTTGATCAACGCCTACTTAGACCTCCCGGAATCGAAAGAAGCGTTGGGGATTCCGGATAGTTATCAGGGTTTTTACGCCATCGCTTTGGGATACCCCGAATCGGGCATCATCGCGAAAGCGCCGCTTCGGAAACCCGATACGATCCGCTGGATGTAAAAACATGGGATAAGCGTCGAAACGGACGGTAAAGATGACCGTGATCCATCATCGGATTGCCTCCTTTGCAACCTGATCGGCGCGCGTATAAGAAAACGCCCGATCTCGTGAATACGGATTGCGCTTCTCAAGAATCCTAACATAAACGGCCTTTGCCGATTCCGGAGTGTGGTATGATCTGTTATTCTGTTACCCGATACGGAAGGAAAGGAAAAGCGTTGGAACTCGACTGAGAAGCTTGACCCAGTAGTCCGCGTGGAGCTGATGAGAAAGCGCTCATAATGGGAGGGATCCTATGAAACAGGTCGATCTGTGTCATTTTTCAGGAACCGGAAACACACTCTTGGTTGTACAGGCGCTCGCAGAAACCATGGAGAAAAAAGGCATCTCGGTACAACTCCATCCTATCGAGACCACCGACCCAAACACCCTGGATGTGAAAGATACCCTTGGATTGGCCTTCCCTGTAGCCATACAGTCCACCTATCCCTTTGTATGGAAGTTTATTCGGGCTCTTCCCAAAAATCCTGGAAAGGGCGTGTTCATGCTCGATACCTTAGCCGGATTTTCGGGCGGGATCGTGGGCCCACTGAAGGATACCATGCGCCGGAAAGGGTACCAGACTCTTGGCGCTATCGAGATCATCATGCCCGATAACCTCTTCGCCAGAAAGGATCGGCCGGAAGCGAACACAAGGATCATTGAAAGAGGCCTTCAGAAAGCCCGGTCCTTTGCCGACGAATTGATCGAGAATCGGGCGAAATGGGGAAAGTGCGGAATATGGGGATACGGAATGTATGGTGCGTTTTTGACCGCGATTTTCTTCCTGCTGCCTCCCTGGCAGGTTCTCCTGAAACGGGTATTGATGCCGAATATACGGAAAGACCGGTGCATCCGATGTAATCTGTGCGCCAAACTGTGTCCCACTGACAACATCACACCCTCCGATCAGAAGCATACGTACCCAACCTTCAGATACCGATGCGAAGCCTGTATGCGGTGCATCGCCTATTGCCCGAAAAATGCGATCTACGCGGGGACACGCCGGAAATCCGTCTGGCATTACCGGGGTGTGGATAGCGCCACGATCGTAGCATACTATCGGAATCATTCTGTTCCATCCCATCCTGCCGATTGAAGAAAGGATAATGACAGGGTTTCGAATCTTTCTCCGAATAAGGAGTTTTCCGATCGGGTGACGAAAAGCGAAAGAGTCTTCATTGATTGGCTTGGATAGACCGTCACCATGCAAATAGATTCTGTTGCGGATCGTTTTCTAAAAACAATAGAAGCCGCTTCTGAAAAGGAAGCCCAAGGGATTATGGCAATAGCAACCCGAAACCGATAACACGGGAATGAAAGAGCAGGTCGAAATCGATGAAAACCATGCATGATTTGGTTCAGTGCCCTCTGTGTTATGTCGCTTGCAATGCCGCGAAAGAACTCGATATGGGCGCGAAAGAGGAGTCCAGGCAACGTATGATCCGCAATCCAAGCGTTTCCAAGATCGTGGAAGAGCTGCAAGAATGGCCCGGCCCTTCGATCAGCAGTCACAAGAGCGCTCGGCAGTTTTTTCACAAGTTCGTATTTTTGGCCGATGTGGGAATGAAGCATGAAGATCCGGGAATGGCTCTCGTAATCGATCGGATTCTTCCTACCCTTGATCCGGATGGGGTGCCCACCCTCTCGATAACGATTCCCCAATCTTTCGGTGGAACAGGAGAAACGCTTCAGGCATGGACCCTGTGTGATGCGCCCAGCACCCTATATGGACTTGTCCGATGCGAAGTGACCAGTCCTGAGGTTGTAAAGGGAGTGGAACATCTCTCGGGGTTGATCCAAGAAAATGGATTTGGGTGCATCAGTTCCAAAAGCCTCGGAAAGTGGCATGGCCCGGGGAAACGGTCCGACCCATGCCCCTATGCAACCCTGATCATGACGAAACTGCTGTTGGCTGTGGATCCCGAGCGGTATCAAGTCCAGATCCATACGGGAGCGGAGTGCTTGTTGGATTTATGGGCCAACAGCCGTGATAAACATCCCTTCATCTTCTATATGGGCACGGATTTCCGGAAACTCAAGCTCCCATTTATATGGTACGATATCCTCCATGTTCTGGATGTCCTCAGTCAGGTAAACGGATATCATTCGGATCCCCGCTATTTGGAAATGTACACTGTAGTCAAGGAAAAAGAAACGCCCGAAGGATGGATTCCGGAATCGATCTATACCCCTTGGAAATCTTGGGATTTTGGGCAGAAGAAAGAAGCTTCCGATTGGATGACCTTCTGCCTACGAAGGATCGAAAATCGAATGGGCATTTACACATAATATTAACCCTAAATTCGATTAAAAACGCTACAAAAGGCCATTCAAACCTTTTTCTCTTGAGTAAAAAAAGAGAACGGAAAAATGGCAGGCTCCATGGTACAATAGATTCTCCAGGGTATAATCAGTACACCACAAACATAAAGGAAGAAACCGCCGCAGAGAGCATAATAGCGTTCGTACAAAGAGTTCTGCGACCCGGTTTTAATAATCGCTTTTGACAAACGGTGCGGTAACGTCGGACTTCGCTTCAACAAGAGGCTATCGGTTGTACGCTCCGGGGGGTTTAAAGATTTTTTCGACATATTTTGAGTTTGAACCACAAGAACGAATCGTGGCATCCCTATAAAAAAAATTAGACCGTGTACTCTGTGCATCTCAATCGAGGCGATTCTGTGATGGATCTTTCGACGTTGAAGGAACTGTACCATGCTTCTCCGTTTGGCTTTGCCTACCATAAGATCTCGTACGGCCCGGACGACACTCCCGAAGACTATACTTTTCTCTATGTCAATCCCGCCTTTGAAGAGCTGACCGGGCTTTCATCCAAGAAAGTGTCGAATCGTCCGGTAACCCAAGTCCTTCCGGGTATCCGGACGGGGGATTTTGACTGGGTCGAGTTCTACGGAAAGATCGTTTCCGAAGGTAGACAGGAGGTATTCGAGCAGTATTCCCAGCCTTTGGGGCGGTGGTACAAAGTGCAAGCCTTTCCGATAGATCGCGAGCACTTTTGCACTGTGTTTCTGGATATCACGGAGGAAAGGCGTCCGATGGAGGTGTTGAAAAATGTGTTGAACACTGTCCCAGACTTGATCTCTGTCCAGGATGCCGAATTGAACATCCTATATAGCAATTGGAGCGGATTTGGTGGTATTCCCGAAGAAAAAAGGATCCTGGGAGCCAAATGCTTTCGCGCCTATCGAGGGTATGAGGAGATCTGCCCGGACTGCCAGCTCAGAAAGGTACTGCAGACCAAAAAACCCTTTCAGACCGAAGTGAAACTGCCCGATGGCACTTGGGTCGACCTTCGGTTCATCCCGATTTTGAATGAAGAGGGTGACGGCATCTATTTCACGGAATGGGTGCGTGTCATCACCGACCGCAAGAAGATGGAAATCGATATCCGGGAAAAAAACCGAGAGTTGAACGCCTCCAATGAAGAGATGGAAGCCATAAATGAAGAGCTCTTGTATACCAACGAATCGCTGGTCAAGGCCAAAGAAGAGCTGAACGCCTACTATGAAGAGTTGGAAGCCATGAATGAAGAGTTGGTCAACCTGAACCATGAACTGGAATCTTCCAATAAGCAGTTGCAAGCTTCCGAGGAAAGATTGCGCACGCTCTTTCAATCCATGACCGAACATGTCGCGCTGCACGAGTTGGTCTTTGATGATCACGGCGTACCCGTCAACTACCGGATCTTGGGGTGCAATCGTCGTTTTACAGAGGTCACCGGTATTACCGAAGAGCAAGCCATGGGCAAGCTGGCGACCGAGGTGTATGGAACCACGGAACCCCCCTATCTCGATGTATACGCCCCTGTGGCCATGCAAGGCGTACCCCATCAGTTCGAAACCTATTTTCCTCCCATGGACAAACATTTTTCCATTTCTGCTGTCTCCACGGGAAAGAACCGTTTTGCGACCATTACTATCGATATTACCGAGCAGAAAAGGATCGAAGACATGCTTCGAGAAAGCGAAGAAAAGCATCGGCGGCTCTTTGAGACGATGTCCCCTGGGGTTGTCTATCATGCCGCGGATGGCAGAATCATATCAGCCAACCCTTCCGCAGAGCGTTTGCTTGGCTTGCGCTTGGAACAGATGCTCGGAAAGACCTCCATGGACCCACGCTGGAAGATGATCCTTCCAGACGGAACAAAGGTAGATGGCAACGACCACCCCGCCATGATCGCTCTTCGTACTGGGAAGAAGGTGGGTCCAGTGACACGGGGGGTGTATCATGCGGATAAGGACACCCATATCTGGCTCTCGATTACTGCCATCCCGCTATTTGAACCGGGCTCTGATAAACCCTTTCAAGCGTATGCCACTTTTGACGATGTTTCCGAGCGCAAGAGAACGGAAGAACAAGTGATCCGCGCGAAAGAAGAGGCAGAAGTTGCCAACAAAGCAAAAAGCCAGTTTCTTGCCAACATGTCGCACGAACTCCGCACCCCTCTCAACGGAGTGATCGGCTTTACCGAACTGCTGCAATCCACACTTCTGAACAGCGAGCAGCAAGAATACCTCGGATACGTCCTGCAATCGGCCAAAAACCTATTAGAGGTGGTGGCGCGTATACTGGAGTATATTCATATACAATCCGACGCCTTCCAGCTTCATGAAGAAGAGACCGACCTCCAAGCGCTGTGCCAGAAGAGCATGGAGATGGTTCGGTTTCAAGCCCGCCAAAAAGGGTTGGTCCTATCCTGCCACACCGATCCCGTCCTTCAGGGAAGATGGATGGCCGATCCGATGCGCCTGCAGGAGATCTTGTTGAACCTGCTTGGCAACGCTGTCAAGTTCACCCATGAAGGGAGTGTGCACGTCAGCTTGTCCGCCTTGGAACCCGCTGCAGATTCGAATCGCAAAAGGATCCGCATCGCAGTCCGCGATACTGGGATTGGAATCCCTAAAGACCTTGAAGAGCGTATCTTCCAGCCATTCGAACAAGCCGACATGTCGCTTACCCGAAAATACGGGGGAACCGGTATGGGGATTCCTGTAGCGCAGGAGATTCTCAAACGTATGCAAAGCCTCTTGCATGTGGATAGCCAACCGGGTAAAGGAACCACGTTCTTCTTCGATCTTAGCCTGCAAAGAAAAGGGCGGGTCTCTTCTCGCCCATCTGCCACACAAGAAGAAGGTCTACCACCCAAAGCCGCGGACTCTCAACAGATGGTGGTGCTGGTTGTTGAAGACGACTTCGTCAATGCCCGCCTTCTTACCGCCTTTCTGGAAAAATGTTTTCCTAATGCCCGGATTCAGGAAGCGCAGAGCGGAGAAGAAGCGGTAGCCGCTTACCCTGAGATACAACCCGACATAGTGCTGATGGACATCCAGATGCCTGGCATCGACGGATTCGAGGCCACTCGTCAGATTCGAAAGATCGAGGAAGGGATGAATAGAAAAGTCCCGATCATTGCCGTTACAGCAGCCGTGGAAGAGATCAATCAGGAAAGATGCCACTGCGCGGGTATGGATGATTATCTGCTCAAACCCTTGCGTTTCGATGAAGCGGAAGCGAAAATACGCCGATGGATCCGATCATGACAAGAGGCGAAGAAGTGTCGAGACGGGACTACGACATAATCTTCAACAGCACGCAGGATGCTTTGTTCTTGGTTGAAGTCACAGGCCCAAACGCGTTTCGTTTCCTTCGTACCAACAAAGCGCACCAGAAGGCTACCGGGATTTCTCTGGAAGAGATCCAGGGAAAAACTCCCCAGGAAGTGGTAGGCGAGGGGCAAGGAAATCAGATCGCAGCCAACTACCGGAAATGCCTGCAAAGCCGGCAGCCTCTGACTTATGAAGAGACTTTGGATTTGCCGACAGGCAAGCGCGCATGGTTGACCACCCTGACGCCGGTGATCGAAGAAGGCATGCCCGCCTATATCGTGGGATCGGCTACAGATATCACCGAAGAACACCAGGCGCAAGAGATAAGAGAAAATGGGGAACGAGAGCTGCGTACCATCCTGGACACCTCAATGGACGGGTTTTGGACCGTCGACCTTACAGGCAGAATCATCGACGTTAACGATGCCTACTGCGACATCTCGGGGTATTCGAGAGAAGCGCTTCTACAGATGGCGATCCCCGATCTGGATCCTTTTGAAGATCCCGCGGAAACAAAGGCAAGGATCGGGCGAATTATAAACAGGGGCGGGGAGCGTTTTGAGATCCGCCATCTGAAAAAGGGCGGCCTCGTCATGGATGTGGAAATCTCTGCTTCATGTCCCTCTCCGCGCGACAAGATATTCTGTTTCTGCCGAGACATCACCGCGCGAAAGAAATCTGAACGGGAAAAAGAAGAACAAACCCGCCTCCAGCATATCCTTCTCAGAATTTCCTCTTCCTTTATCAACGCGCCTTTGGATCAGACCGAACTCTTGATAGATGAAGCGCTTCGTGATCTTGGTGAGTTTATGGGATCGGATCGCGCCTATATTGTCGAGTGCCCTTTCGAGAAAGGCTCCGGCGCCAACACCCATGAATGGTGTAAGATAGGGATTACCCCACAGATCAAGCCGCTTCAGCAAGTTCTTCTGGGGAGCATCTCCGAATGGGTTCGGGGCCACCGTCAGGGAGAACCCTTATCCTTTCCGGATGTGTCATCGATGCCTCCTTCCCCTTTGAAAGACCTGATGCAAAGTCAACAGATTCAAAGCCTTCTCGCCATCCCGATGAGGAGAGAAGAGGATTGTTTCGGATTCGTGGGTTTTGATTGGGTGCGCGTTACGCATGTGAGTACGGAAA
>CAZMHO010000003.1:23396-44795 GCA_964566085.1 uncultured Thermotogaceae bacterium
GCTGCAACTGTTTGCCCAAATGCTCGTGAATCTTGGAATCCGCAGAGAATCGTACTTCCAACAAAAACAAAGCGAAGAACGCTATCGGACCATTGCGGAAGATACACCGGCCATGATCTGCCGGTTTCTCCCTGATACTCGGATCGAATATGTGAATCAGGCGTACTGCGCTTACTTTGGAAAAACATCGGATTCGCTCATAGGAAATACCTTTCTTGATCTGATCCCTTCTGAGCAACACGATCGTGTGCGATCCAACCTTGCCAGTCTGTCACCGGAATCTCCGAGCATCACATATGAGCACCAAGTACACTCCCCTGACAAGCAGGGAATCCGCTTGCATCGATGGACTGACCGCGCTCTTTTCGACAAGGATGGGAATGTGGCATACTATCAGTCCCTCGGAACAGATATCACCGAAGAACACCAGGCGCAAGAAGCCTTGCAGTCTGCCCACAGACGGCTGCTCACTGTGTTGGATAGCCTGGATGCCACCATCTACATCGCGGATATGGACAGTCATGAGATTTTGCTAGTCAATGAACATGGACGGCAACGGTGGGGTTTGATCGAAGGGACCAAGTGCCTGGGAATCATACAGAAGGACCAAACGGCCCCCTGCGCATTCTGTCCTTCTCCCGCGCTCCTCGATCCGCACGGAACACCCACAAATATTCACCGATGGGAGTACCGAAACTCCATTGACGGGTGTTGGTACGAGTGCTGGGATCGGGCTATCGAATGGGTAGACGGACGCATGGCGCGAATGGCCTTTGCCGCGGACATTACTGAGCGAAAACAAGCAGAAGAGAAGTTAATCCATCTCCTTTCCAACCAGGAACTAACCACCGATATTTCCTCCGTCTTTGTCAATACCTCGGTAGAACAGATGGATCAGGCTGTCCGCCATGCCCTCGAATCCTGTGCCCAGCACTTAAAAATCGATCGGATCGGGATCTTCCAGCCCTCCGGCGACGGGCTTTGCCTCAGCAATACTTACGAGTATTGCGTCGATGGGGTTGCATCCATCCAAGACGAGCTTCAACACATTACCATCCGAAAAGAAACCAGTACCCTCATCGTACCCAGCGAAGTGGAAGCGGTCATTCTCAAAGCATCCGCAAGGAACCAAAGCGGCGACCCTTGTATCCATCGCTCCCTCTTGGCGGTTAATATGGTCAGCGATGGGCAAAATGCCGGGTCCCTCTATTTTGATGCGGGCTGCCGGCCACGTGACTGGAGCGAAGAGGACTTGGCGCTGATCCACTTTATTGCGGAGATCATCAGCAATGCCCTGCAGAAGCGACAATTGACCGAAAGACTCGTGCAAGCCAAAGAGCAGGCGCAAGCCGCCAGCAAGGCCAAAAGCCAGTTTGTCTCCAACTTGTCCCACGAGATCCGCACACCCTTGAATGGCTTGATCGGCAGCGTTCGCTTTCTGCAGGAGCTGGTCACAGATTCCACCCAAATGGAGTTCTTGGGCTACATCCAGTCATCAGCCGACAACTTGAACGCCCTCATCAACAACATTTTGGACATGACGCAGATCGAAGCGGGGGTCATGGAACTTACGGAAGAAGAAGGATCGATCGAATCGATATGCCAACATTCCCTGAGCGTAGTTCTACCCCTTACCAAACAGAAAGGACTGGATCTGAAATTGCTCCTTTCGCCGGATCTTCCCGCCAAAGTGGTTGTCGATCATAAACGCCTGGGTCAGGTGCTGTTGAATCTGTTAAGCAATGCCATCAAGTTCACCGAAAAGGGCCAAGTGGCTTTGTCTGTCTCATTGTCTCACCCGCAACAGAAGAAGGATCGATTCTCGATTCATTTCCATGTCCGAGACACAGGCCGTGGCATCCCCGAAAACCACTTGGAGCGCTTGGGCCAGGAATTTTACCGCGTAGTTGATCCCAAGAGTAAAAAAGAAGGTACAGGGCTTGGCCTAGCGATCACGGGGGAAATCTTGAAAAAAATGGGTTCGGCGCTTCATATCCAAAGCCAGGTCGGTGAAGGAAGCGAGTTCGCTTTTACCCTTTTGCTCAAGGCTCAGGCAGAAGAGACGTAAGGGGATCGCCATCAAAGGCCGCAGAGAAACGCCATCGCGGATGCAGGTTTACCGGCTTGCACCCAAAGCTCGACACACCTGATATTTTCCCGCCCTCTACAAGATCCGCTTGGCGCAGAGCCGCTGAAAGGCTTCCACAACCTTCGGGTCGAATTGGAGCCCTTCATTCCGGTTGATCTCATCCATCGCAACCTCTCGGGTGAGCCCCTTCCGGTAAGCCCTGTCCCGGATCATCGCATCCCAAGAGTCGGCGACGGTCAGAATCCGAGAGATGATCGGGATGCTTTCACCCGACAAGCGATCCGGGTAACCTTTGCCGTCGTACCGTTCATGGTGATGACGCACGAAGATCGCGATTTCGCGGAGCTCCTTCGAATGGGTTAACACTTCGTACCCCCATACGGGATGGTTCTTTATAACTTCGAATTCGCTGTCGGAAAGCCGATCGGGTTTATTCAGCACAGATTGGGAAATGAGAATCTTTCCGATATCATGCACCAATCCGGACCAGTACACCTGCTTACAAACCTCGGCTGAGAACTCCATCTCCTTCGCCAAATCCAAGGAGATCGTCGCAACGTTTTCCGAATGCCCTTTTGTGTAGGTATCGTGTATTTCCACGATCCGTATAATCGAGAGGATGATCTCCCGCTGGAACTCCTCCTGCAGTTTCGAAAGCCGTTGAAAGGCGAAAAACGCGGAAGTGATGCTTCCAAGCGCCTCCATCACTTTCAACGACTCTTTCGAAAAGTGTTTCTCTTGCGTGCCGATATCCAAGGCCAAATGGCCGGCGATATGGTTCGCCAGATCGATCTGAACGATCGCGGATTCGCTGACAGGGAGGACGGCTTCGTGGTAGCGCCGATAGATCTCCGGAGGCATGTTCTGGGGACCGCTCGCCCCTTGGACGATGAAAACGTTGGAATCGAAGAACAACGTTGATCGGACGTCCCTCGGGTCCGCAAAGTAGGACCGTTTGAACGGAATGCTCTTCAACGCTTCCAAGTTGTGGCCGGCAGTAAAAACGAACTGCCAGTCATCGTCACGTATGATCGAAATGCTGCCGTAATCCGCTTCCGGGATCAACTCAAAAGCCGTTTCCATAATGACTTTATTGAAATCTTGATCGGGATCGACGGCCATTTCTATCAACATCGTCGTAGACTGAACCAATCGTTCGTATTTTTGCAGGGTTGAAAACAGCGAAAGGTAATCGGATTCGAGTTCCTTTTTCTCTTCGCGAATCCGATCGAGTTCCTCTTTTAACGCGCGGTTCTCCGTAAGAGCTTTCTCCAACGCTGCCGATAGGCAAAGCGGGTCTGTCATAGCCATCTTCTATCCTCCCGAAAATAGGGTTCGATAGTGAAGCAACACGGTATGGTCGTCGAGCAATCGATGCGAGACTAAAGAAAGGGGCGCATCACCGGATAATTCCGACAAAAACGGAACGCCGCGCCCGAATAAAACCGGTTCGACGGTAAGGTAGATTTCGTCGACAGATCGTTTGCTCAAAAAATAAGTGTAAACCTGCCCGCCTCCCGCGATCCAACACTCCGTGAATCCTTGCGCCTCCAACTCAGGCAGAAGCGTTTCCACAGGGTCCGAACGAAAAGCGATCCCCGCCGTATCCCGAAAGCGTTCCGGGTTTCTTGTGATGACGATCATCTGCCTGCCCGGCAATCCGTTGGGAATCGTTTCGAACGTTTTTCTGCCAACGATAATGACACCCTTTCCGGCTGAGGTCGCTTCCTTAAAGAACCGTTTATCCGCTTTTGAAGTCCACCCCGAGCTTTCCGCTTCGGAATGGGACAAGAACCCGTTTGCGGAGACGGCAGCGATGATTATCTTTCGCACAGGGCGTTTCCCTCAATTCCCCGTACGAAAGACAAATTTCTCATCGCTGAACATCTTGGCGGCGAAAAACGCGAGAAGAGCCGCCGCGCCGAGATTGATCACCACCGTGATCGTTACCGTCACATAATCAAGTCGGGGTTGCGTGATTAAGTCTTTCATCGTGAAAATCCCGTTAATCAGCGGGATAAATCGGATAATACCTTGGCTTTGGAAGATTTCGGATTGCAGTCCCAGAATCCCGAAAAGTATGGTCACCACATAGATCGGCAAAGCGTATGCGGACGCTTCTTTGACAGATCGTGCGAAGATGCCGATAACGGTGATCAACGCCGCAATGAGGATCGCCAATGAGATCACGATGAGAAATAGTAAAGCGGCAGAGCTCGCCGTGAAGATTGTGAACATGCTTCCCGTTTGCGGAATCATCGAAGAAAAACCGAACAAGAAAGCGATCACCGAGATCGTTGCGCTAAGGATATTCATCAGCATCAAGTAAAGAATCTTCCCCCAAGCAATGGAAGAGCGCGAGACGCGGTTGGACAGAAGAATCGTAAGAGTTTGACGCTCTTTTTCCCCGGCTGTTGTATCAAAACCGACAGAAAAGGAAGCGGTGAATAGATAGATTACCAATAGATAGGGAAGCAACCCTCCGAAGGTCGCGCCAGCTTGCTCTTTTTCCGTCGCCACATTAATGGTTTTCAGCGCGGGTCTGTCCAGGAGGTTCGCATCCAATTCCGCTTCGGTCAAGAATAGCCGCAGTTGTTGATCTCGAAGTAGATTGACACCGGAATAAAAAACCCTCGCAATCCTTTCCGAAGCCATAGATCCCGAGAAGGAATAGATCAAAATTTCCGTATCCTCTTTGAACATATCGGCCGTGTTGTCGATCTGGCCCTCCACCATAACGGCCAAGTCGTAGCGCTTTTCCCGTAAATCGTTTTCGATGGCGTCTGTGCGGTCGACCAACTCGATTTTCGTTGTCCCGGAATGAAACGCGTTTTCTACGAAAGAGGCATTGTTGGTATAGACTTTGTAAACCGTTTCCTCCAGCTTCTTCTCCTGGGATTTCATGGCTTCGCCCATCACGTTGAAAATCAAAAGAAACATAATCACAGGAACGCCGAAGAGCATGAACAGCGTTCGCCTATCCTTTAGGACATTCCTAAGCTCTTTTTTTAGAACGGTGAGGATATCCTTCATCTTCGGTCACACCTCCTATTACAGAAAAAAACGCTTCTTCAAGGTCGGATTCGCTTGTTTTCCGATAAATCTCATCAAGCGTTCCGATGATGCGAATCGTCCCCTTATGGATGATCCCGACGCGATCGCAAAGCTTTTGGGCGATGTTCATGATGTGGGTGGAAACGATCAGCGTTTTTCCCCGTTGTTTCAAATCCCGCAAGATATCAAGCACGACGCGTCCGGTAATGATATCCAATCCGTTCGTCGGTTCATCGAAGATGATGATATCGGGATCGTGGAGCAAGGCGATGCCGATCAGCGCCTTCTGCTTCATCCCTGTCGAATAGGTCTCCACTTTTCTCAGATAAAAATCGCGCATCTTCAACTGCTCGATCAGCCGATTCGAACGATTGGCGATCTCCTCTCCCGGAATGTGGTTCAGATCTCCGAAGAACCGAAAGAGCTCTTGCGCGGATAAACTCCCTGTCAAGTTCATATCGGAAGAAAGGAAGCCGATACGGGTTCTGACTTTTTGGGACTCTTTCACCGTATCCAACCCGGCCACCGTTATCTGGCCCTTGGTCGGTTTCAACAAGGTGGATAAGAGCCTTAGCGACGTCGTCTTGCCGGCGCCGTTGGGGCCCAACAACCCGAAAATTTCCCCGGAACTGACGGTAAAGGAAACGTTGTCTAAAGCCCGAACTTCTTTTTTACCGGTCCCGAATACCTTTGAGACCTCTTTAAACTGTATCAATGAGAACCCTCCCTTGGAAAAACAGAATCTGTTGATTATACTATTTTTCGGTTCATTTCTGGTAAACAATTTGGGGAAACAAGGGAAAGCGCATATAACAGAGGGATGACCGTGGTATAATCCTAAAAAGAAGGGAAGGGATCAGCGTGTATCTATACGGAAAGAACGCGTTAACCGAGTTGCTAAAAAGCCAGCAGAACGCCATTCTGAAAAAAATATTCTTGTCTCCTTCCGCGAGTTTATCCGGTCGCGAAGAATCGCTTCTCAAAAGCATGAATATCCAGGTCACCGTTATCCCTCTGAAGACGATTGAGCAACTCGTGGGAAAAGAGGCCTCCCATCAGGGAGTCGTCCTCGAAATCAAGGACTTTCAATATCGCGACTACGAAGCGCTCTTGGAAGAGATTGAACACGCGGCAGCAGCCTCGCTCGTGTATTTGGACCAGATTCAGGATCCGCATAATCTTGGCGCCATCATACGAACAGCCTATTCTGCGGGAATGGACGGATTAGTCATCTGTCAGGACAATAGCGCTTCGGTCACGCCCGCGGTCGTCAAAGTATCCTCCGGTAGCGCATTCCTACTGCCCATTTGTGTTGTCAACAATTTGCGCCGGGCTCTTGAACGGGCGAAGGAAAACGGGTTTTGGATCTACGGAACCGACAAAGACGGACAGGCTTACCCGAAGGCGGCTTTCCCCGCAAAAGTCGGATTGGTTTTCGGAAATGAAGGGAGCGGGATGCGTCGGTTGGTGAAAGAAAGCTGTGACGAGATGATCGCCATCCCGATGGCGAACCCGTTCGACTCATTGAACGTTTCGGTCAGCGCCGGAGTGTTATGTTTCGAAATCCTCCGGCGGCGCCTTTTCCCCGAACCGATACCAAGGCAAGAACCCTGATGATGCTGAGGAAATACGATGGCTATTAGAAGCCTGCCTCCCGAAGTCTATATGAAAATCGCCGCTGGTGAGGTCGTCGCCAATCCTTCCTGCGTCTTGAAAGAACTCATAGAAAACGCGCTCGACGCCGAAGCGACCGCGCTGACCGTCCGTTTTCAGAATGGCGGTATCGACGCGATCAGCGTCAGAGACAATGGCATCGGCATGTCCGAAACGGACATCACGCAAGCGATTTTGCCCCACGCGACCAGCAAACTCTCACGGTGGGAAGACCTGTCCGCCTTGGATACCTTTGGTTTCCGCGGCGAAGCGCTCGCCGCCATCACGGCCGTATCCGAAACAATCATCCTTTCCAGGTACATCGGCGAAGAGACCGGGATCCGCTTGTACGTTCGGGGAGGGAACATCCTCGAAAACAAGCGGGTCAACGCGGCGGTCGGAACGGACATCGAGGTGCGGAATCTATTCTTCAACGTTCCCGCGCGTCGAAAATTCCTGAAGTCCCCCGTCTCCGAAGAACGAAAACTCGTGGAGCTGCTGGAAAACTTTCTCATCTCCTTTCCACACGTACAGTTCAGAATAGAAAAGGATGCCGAGGTATTGTTCGAAGTGCCCAAACAATCTTTATTGGACCGGCTGCCGACGCTCTTTCAGGGCATCGCCAAAGAAGAATGGCGGTTTATCGAAGAGAACTTTCAAGGGCTATTGGCGTCTGCTTACATAGCCGATCCCAAGTATTGCCGGAAGAATCGGTCCGCCATCCACACTTTCGTCAACGGACGGCTCGTGAAGAACCCCATTCTGTATGCCGCCATAGACGGCGCATTGGAACCGGTTTTCGCGAAAAAATCCCATCCCTTTCTCATTTTGTTTTTATCCCTTCCGAAAGACTTCGTCGATATCAACGTCCATCCCCAAAAGCTTGAGGTACAGTTCGCCCGTTCCGAGTGGGTCTTCCATTTGATCCGAAAACTGATTCAAAAACAAGTTCAAGAAAGCGTACCCGAAATCACCCTCGCGGAAAATGGCCCATCTTTTCCGCAACCGCAGGATCACCCCCGATGGGAACGCCAGATGCCCTTTACAAAACCCTCATTTGAAGCGAACACTCCGGATAGCCTTTATCGGAAGGGGGATCCGTTCTCTATTCCGGGAGATAGGAAGGCAAAAACCGCGCAAGATTCGGCAGAACTCGAACAAGTGAAGGTTTTAGGGATCATCGGCAGTCGGTATGTTATCGGAGAGGATTCGGACGGCGTGTTTTTTATCGATTTTCATGCAGCCCACGAGCGCCTCTTGTTTGACGAAATCTCTGCCAATAACGGTAGAACTTCTTCACAGGAAGTGTTGGAGCCGATTTTAATCCGACTCAACGCAGTGCAGACGAATCTGATCGAGGAGCATCGAAACACTTTGGAGCAGTTCGGGTACCGGTTTCGGAAACAGGATCAAGCCTATCAGTTGGAGGGTATTCCTCAAAAAATCGGCCTCCTTGACGCAGAGCCAATGCTGTTGGAGGTTTTGGAAGAGCTGCGTCTGACAACGCTTGAACCGGTGCCGGAAGCGTTCCGCCGCATCTACGCCTCTGTGGCGTGTAAGCAAGCTTTCCGAACCGGTGACGCCTTTACGGTCGCTCATGCCTACGATTTGATTTCGGAGATGACCAAAAGGCAGATCAAAACATGCCCGCACGGCAGGCCCGTGCGCTTCCGTTTATCTTTTAAAGAGTTGGATCGATACTTCGAGAGGTAAGGATGGAAAGGAAACCGGACCACGATAGCGCAAACGTCGCCATACGGATCGTGTTGAAGGCTTGGATGAGCTTCCTGTTCTCCGGCTATATCCTCTACAGTTTTTTTGTGTTTTCGAAAGCCGAGCACATAAAAAAAACGGAGGGAACAGAGGCGTGGCAAGACTACATTCGCCCCAAAGTCCGGCAATTCTGCCGCCGAAGCTTTTTTTGGCTGGGGATGAGGCCGATGATACGCCACACGGAACGGTTACCGGTAGCGGGAGCCTATATCTTGATTGCCAACCATCAAAGCTTCTACGATGTCAATGTCGTGCTGGGTTTTCTCAGCCCGAGAGCCTTTCTAATGGCGAAGACGGAGTTCAGCAAGCTCCCTTTCTTCAGGGCGGCGGTGAATCAGGTCGGGTATTTCATTGATCGGAAGGATCCGAAACAAGCCATTAATGCCATTCGGAAGGCAATCGAGCACTTGAAGGGAGGCATCCCGTTCGCCCTGTTTCCGGAGGGAACCCGAAGTACCGATGGGAAGATGAACCCGTTTCAAAAGAACAGCTTAAAATTGGCCTATATCGCGAAAGTGCCGATCGTTCCCGTCGTCATCGAGGGCACTCAATACGTGATGCCCAAAGGGTCTTTTTTTGCCGTAAAAGCGCAGGTAACAGTAGAGGTTTTAGAGCCGGTGCATCCGCAAGACTATCCTGAAGAAGAACAACTCAGCCGGTTTCTTTTCGCGGCGATGCAGGCGAAAAAAAAGGAGATGGAAGATGAAAAGAGCGTTCATTAGCGGACTGTTTAAAGACGCGGAACACAATGCGCCAATCGTTCAATTGCTTATAGAAAGCACGAATCAAGCGGTTCATATATGGATCGGGGGATGTGAGGCCTGGGCTTTGGGTATGACCTTGGAAAAAGTGAAGCTGGAAAGGCCGCTCACGCACGATCTGATGATTTCTATCATTCGCGCTTTCCAGGCAAAACCCACGCGCGTGACGATTCATTCGTTAAAAGAGGGCGTTTTCCACGCCAAACTCTTTATCACGAAACTGGGACTCCCACAGGACGAAGACCATGAACCGACGAACATAGAGATCGACTGCCGCGCCTCGGACGCGATCATCCTCGCCGCGAAACTCAGTCTCCCGATCTATATCTCAAGCGAAGTCATCTTGGAGGCCGCGATACCGGTAGAGGCGCAAAAAAAATTTTCCAGCGACGACCAAAAGTTCCACGAATTCCTGCAATCCTTCAATCTTGAGGAATTGAAGCGCCATCTGGAGAAAGGCAAAAGGAACCCTCAGGAGGGTGATGAGCTTCCAAAGGCCGGATTAGAAGACGATGATCCGGAAAGTTAGCCAATGTTGGGCTCTTCGAAAGACGAAGGGCATGATCGAAGAATTGCTCAAACAATCGCGGGAATCTTATAACAAAGCCCCGCGGGTAGAAGTTAATCCCGCCTTGTTCGCGGTCTATCTCGATCGATTCTCCACCGGCGAACAAAAAAAACGGTTCGAAGCGAATCTGTACGGGGGGATACACGGAGCTTGGCGCATTGGCTCCGCCTTTCTTTTCCTTCCGATATTCGAAACCGGGGTATTCGCGCAGAAAGCGACGGAAGTTTACTGGCATCGTTTTTTTTCATCCTTAGCCGTGGAATACGCCCTGCCAATCTTCCTTCCTCAGAAGAGAGAGCCCCTGATAGGGACTTGGTATCATTCCGCCGGATCCGCGGAAGGCGTCAAAGCAATCGACGCCCCGCGGCCAGCCATGCTTGAGAACCTTTCGGGAAGCCCCACCTCCCGTATCTTCTTTTGCGAGCTTGCGGCGCTGAAGGACCCTTTGCGACTATCCGAGCTCAAACAACGGAATGCCGATGTCGTTGTTCTCTATACTCCCGAGATACCCCGAGACCTCGAAATCTTCGCAGGCGGGCGGAGTCTGCAATTCGACCTGTTCTTCCTGGTTATCGCGCCAAAACGGGTATACGTTACGGGACCGTCTGTTTGGGGAGCCGATCGGCCGTATTTCAACCAGGATTTTCATCTCCAACGAGAAGCCGAACTATTTACTTGCCATATCCCACTGGGCTTGCCAAAATTTGGAAACGATAACGATTACATAGAACGAGGAGGCAATGTATGGAAATGAAATGGAGTTTGGACGCATTATACCGGTCATTTTCAGATCCGGAATTTGAAAATGATCTGAAGTTCGTGAAGGAATCGTTAGAAGAACTCGCGCGATGGTCAAATAGCAGCTTCGCCGATGCGGCTAATCCCCGAGAAACGGCGGAAGGTTACCTGCAAAGACTCCTACGGTTCTACCATAAGGCTTACCGTATCTCCGGTTTCGCCCAACTCGCTTTGAGCGTGGACGTAAAGAACGCTGAAGCGCTGAAAACCGTAGAAAGGATGGAATCCTTTTTTTCCGAGCTGAAGGTTCCGCAGGTAAAGTTTCAGCGATGGCTTGCCGCGTTGCCGGATTTCGAAGAGCTGTTCGGAGAAAACGGAATAACGGACGAGCACCGGTTCGTCCTTGGCGAGCTGCGGGATAACGGGCGTTACCTCCTGAGCGAACCGGAAGAAGCGCTCGCCGCAAAGATGGCGCAAACGGGGTCCGCCGCTTGGGCGAAACTCCAGAACGTGATCACTTCCACTGTGCTGGTAGAAGTAAAGGTCGGAGAGACTGCGAAAACAGTGCCCTTGCCGGTCGCCCGAAATATGGCCTACGATCGGGATCCTTCGCGACGGAAAACCGCCTATGAAGCGGAGATTAAAAGTTATAAGACGATCGAAGACGCCTCCGCCGCGTGTTTGAACGGGATTAAAGGAGAAGCGATAACGCTATCGAAAGCGCGCGGATACCAGTCGGTGCTCGAGAAAACGCTTCGGGATTCGAGAATCGAAAGATCGACACTGGATAGTATGTTGGAGGCGATCCGGGGCGCTCTACCCGCCTTTCGCAAGTATTTCAGGAAGAAGGCTCAGTTACTCGGCCATCCCGGGGGGGTGCCCTTCTATGATCTGTTTGCCCCCGTTGGCGATATCGATTTGCGCTACACTTACGAGGAAGCCTCCGCTTTCATCATCGAAAACTTCGCTGCCTTCAGCCAACCGCTTTCCGATTTCGCGAGAAATGCCTTCGAAAAACGCTGGATCGATGCGCTTCCGCGGGAAGGGAAACGCGGTGGGGCTTTCTGTTCGAATTTGCGGGTGATCAACGAAAGCCGCATTATGGCAAATTTTTCGGGCAGCTTCAACAATATGACCACCTTGGCGCACGAACTCGGCCACGGATACCACGGCGAGTGTTTGAGAGGCCAATCGCTTCTGAATAGCCGCTATACCATGCCGATCGCTGAAACCGCCTCGATCTTTTGTGAAACGATCGTCACCGACGCCGCCTACAACCAGGCGGACGACAACGCGAAGCTCTCCATATTGGAGCACCAGATCAGTTCGGCCGCTCAAGTCATCGTCGATATCTACAGCCGTTTTCTCTTTGAGACAGAGCTAATCCAATGCCGTGAAGAAGGTTCCCTCTCCGTCGAACAGCTTAAAGAAGCGATGAAAAATGCTCAAATGAGAGCGTATGGGGAAGGGTTGGATCCGGAAGTTTTGCATCCCTATATGTGGATCAACAAACCCCATTACTATAATGCCGAGAACAACTTTTACAATTTTCCGTACGCCTTTGGCCTCTTGTTTGCAAAAGGGTTGTACGCGGAATTCTTGGAGAAAGGAACCATGTTCGTGGATTCTTATCGGAAATTGCTCGCCGAAACCGGTAAAAACACCGTCGCTGAAATCGGGAAGATCGCCGGAATCGACGTTAGCAGCGTGACATTCTGGAAAAAATCGCTGCGGATGATCGAAGAGAAGATAGATCAATTCATCCGGATCGTCTGAAACCAACAATCGTAAGTCGGGCGGGTCAACATTTTGTTGGAGCGCCCGACTTTAGTCGGGCATGAGCCCCTTCGGTGGAGTGTCCACGTTTTAGTTCATGCCGTAAAAATATGGAATGCGGCCTCTTTGCGTCGCGTACGGATTGTATGGTAAGAAACACTTGTTAGCTGCATTATAAGCGGGGTTTTGGGAGTTCCGACAGATGTGTCGGTGTAGTTTCCCTGCTGTGGTGATTCATCTGAAAAATGTGTCCCCGCTTCGGGGTTAGAACGCTCAAAACCGCTTATTATGCTAAGAAGTTTCACCTACGACGTACCGTAGCTGTAGCGGCCCCTAACGGGCAAGCTTGTTGGTTCTTTTAATTTTCGCCGTCAGACTATTGTCGAAAAATCAGGAGACAGCCTTGCGCCCGCTGAACTGACTCGCGTATAGATCGGCGTAAAACCCCTGCTTTTCGAGCAACTCTCGATGGGTGCCCATTTCGATGATCTTGCCTTCGTTCATCGTCAGAATCACGTCCGCGTTCTTAATGGTGGAGAGCCGGTGGGCGATCACAAAGCTGGTTCGCCCGTGCGTCAATTCTTTCATCGCCTTCTGTATCGAAACCTCGGTGAGCGTATCGACATTGCTCGTCGCTTCATCCAATATCAGGATATCGGGATCTCTTAAAAAGGCTCTAGCAATGGTTAGAAGCTGTTTTTCGCCCTGAGAGAGGTTGGAGGCCTCTTCATTGATGGGGGTGTCGTATCCTTCCGGAAGCGCCTGGATAAAGTGGTGGGCATTCGCTGCTTTCGCGGCGGAAACTATCTCTTCCTCCGTCGCGCCTTCTTTTCCGTAAGCGATATTCTCCCGAATCGTTCCGCTGAACAGCCAGCTTTCCTGAAGTACCATACCGAATACTTTCCTCAGTTCGTTTCGAGATAGGGTTCCGATATCTTTACCGTCCACCCGTATCTGCCCCTTCTGTATCTCGTAGAAACGCATCAGCAAGTTCACCAGTGTCGTCTTCCCTGCCCCGGTCGGACCGACGATCGCAACCGTCTGTCCTTTGTCGATCGTGAGGTTCAAATCTTCGATGAGGGGTTTGTCTCCTACATACCGGAAAGAAACGTTTTCGAAAGAAACCTTCCCCTCCACCGATTTCGAAAACCCTTTCACGTCCGGGTCCGCCTTCTCCCGGGTTTCTTCGAGGATTTCAAAAACGCGCTCAGCGGAAGCGATCGTCGATTGGATCAGATTCATGATGCTCGCCACCTGGGTTACCGGTTGGTTGAATTGTCTGGAATACTGGAAAAAGGCTTGGATATCCCCTATCGTGATCATCCTTTTCGTAACGAAGATCCCGCCTACAATCGCGACCAAAACATACCCGAGATTTCCGATGATATGCATCAAGGGCATAATTAACCCGGAGATAAAGTGCGCTTTCCATCCTGAATGGAACAGTTCCTCATTGAAACGGGAGAAACGATCGATCGAAGTCTTTTCCCGATTATAGGATTTTACCGTGATATGGCCGCTGAACATCTCCTCGACATGCCCGTTCAGCTGGCCTAAGGACTTCTGCTGTTGCTTAAAGTATCGTTGAGAGCGTTTCGTGATGAAGGAGATCGCGAAAAGGCTCAACGGAAAAGTAATCACGGTGAGCGCAGCCAGCGAAACATTGATGGTAATCATCATGATCGTCACGCCGACCAGGGTCACCATCGAAGAAATGAGCTGGGTAAGGCTTTCCTGCAAGGTGTTGCTGAGATTGTCCACATCATTGGTCACGCGACTGAGAATCTCTCCGTGGGTTTTCGTATCAAAAAACCTGAGTGGAAGCTGCGTTAACGTTTCCATTACTTCGGAGCGAAGTTGGCGGACGATCTTTTGCGTGATACCTACCATCCAATAGTGCTGCAAGTAGTTCAGCACGATACTGCAAAGGTAAAGAACGGCTAAAATCAAAACGATTTGACCGATATAAGGGAAGTCGACCGACGCGTTGGGAACCTGCGCCAACTTCGCGGAAACTCCGTCATACAGTGCAGTAATAGCTTTTCCTAAGATTTTCGGAGATAAAATCGAAAAGACACTTCCCCCGACCGTCATCAGAATAATTACGAGGATACCGGCACGGTGCGGTTTGATATACTTTACTAATTTCTTCAGAGTACCCTTCGGGTCCTTCGCTTTTTGAGCCGGCTGGCCAAATCGGGCCCCTCCGCGTCCTGCAAACCCCGGCCGTGCGCCCAGCGTGAAGTCTTGAGGGATCGATCGTTCCTTCTCTTCCCGTTTGTCGGAACTCATGCAATCTCCTCTTCCGATAACTGGGAAAAGACGATTTCCCGGTATTCCGCGCATTCTCGCATGAGTCGCGCATGCATCCCTTTTCCGACTAACAGCCCGTTTTTTAAAACCAAAATCTGATCGGCATCCATAATGGTAGCGACTCGCTGAGCGACGATAAGCACTGTTTTTTGTTTTAGTTCTGTCCGAAGAGCCAAACGAAGTGTCGAATCCGTTTTGAAATCCAAAGCAGAAAAGGTATCGTCGAAAAGCAGGATCGGTGGGCTCCCAGCTAAAGCTCTGGCAATCGAAAGGCGTTGCCTTTGACCTCCTGAAAGATTGGTGCCCCCTTGAGTGAGGACCGCGTTCGATCTTTGCGGTATTGCTTCCACAAATTGCGTTACTTGCGCGATACGCATGGCTCTTTCAATCTGATCATCCGAAATTTCTTCGCGCCCAAACCGGATATTATCCTTCACCGTACCGGTGAAAATCGTCGCTTTTTGGGGGGCGTATCCTATTTTTCTTCGTATCACGTGTCGGTCGGCGGATCGAATATCCACCCCGTCGATCAGGATCGCTCCCTGTTCTAATTCATAAAAACGCATAAGCAGATTCAGAAGCGTCGTCTTTCCGGAAGCGGTGCTACCGATGATAGCGGTTGTCTTTCCGCTTTCAGCAGAAAATGAAATTCCGTTTAAAGCGGGTTCAGAAGCTCCGGGATATCGGAAAACCACGTCTTTGAACGTAACTGTACTCTCTTCTCGATCCGGTATATCGACTTGCGGGGATCCCCCTCCGACGGAGACAACCCGAGACAACACGGCTTCGATTCGTCTGGCCGATACTTCCGCTCGGGGAAGGAATGAAAATATCATCGACATCATAAAAAACGCGTTCATTATGTGCGAAATGTATTGCAGGATCGCCATTAATTGACCGATTTGAAGGGTACCCGCATCGATCTGGAAAGAACCAAACGCCAACAGCGCAATGATGGTGGCGTTCATTACCAGCATCATCACCGGAGAAACGAGCGCGATGATTCGATGCACTCTCAAGGAGGTGTTTGTCAGATCGATGTTGGCGTCAACAAACCGTTTCTTTTCAAAATCGTCTTTCCCAAAGGCACGGATAACACGGATCCCGGTCAGATTTTCCCGCAATACCTGATTGAGGCGGTCCACTTTCTCCTGCATCGTACGAAAAAAAGGGAGCGCTTTCCGTGTGATGAAGTAGACCCCGAAGAGCAAAATTGGAATCGAAATAAACAGGATCGATGACAACCGGGCATTTTTAGAAAATGCCATGATCGTACTGCCGATTGCCATCGCCGGAGCCATAACAACCATCCGTAACGTCATCATCAGGGCTTGTTGTATCTGGTTGACATCATTCGTCGTCCGGGTAATCAGTGAAGCGATCCCAAAGGCCTCCATATCGTAAAGAGAAAAACTTTCGACTTTCTCGAAGATCCCTTTTCGAAGATCTCTGGCAAACCGGGTAGAAACCTGAGAAGATAAAAAGCTGGTGAAAAAAATGACGATGAACGTCAGCATCGTCACGCCCAGCATCACCATTCCGGTTCGAACAATCAGGTCAATGTCACCGGTCACGATCCCCCGATCAACGATTTCTGACATCAAGTTCGGAAGATATAACTCCGTTAATGCGCGCACGAGGACGAGTGAAACGGATATAACTATCCACCAGCGATAAGGTCTAAGATAGAAAAGCATATTCTTCACCGAAAGGCCCCCTTAATCGTTCACTAACGTGTCTTTTTTAAGGTTACTGCGTACAGAGAGCAGAAGGGAGCGAAGCAGCGTTTTTTCTTCTTCCGAAAAACCGCTGACGGTGATCACGTCCAGACTCTTCCGAATTGTTCGTAATTGTTCGACAGTCGCTTTTCCTTTTTCGGTAAGAGAGACAGAATAATACCGGCGGTCGGTAGGCACCGTCTTCTTTTCGATAAGCCCATTGTCTTCCATCTTCTTCAGCATCAAAGCAATCGAGGCCGGACTGATTCCTATTTTTTCGGCAAGCTCGCGTTGATTCATCGTACAGGACCGGTACAGGTGTTTTAAGATCGGAATCTGTCTTGGTGAGATCTCCAAAGCCTTAACCACTTCCGACATACGGATATGGTACAAACGATGGATTTGGAAAAGAAGTTCGCCAATTTCATCGTTAAATGTGTTTTCCAAAAGGATCCTCCTTCGGTTGATTAATTAGCTAACTGTTAAGTAACTAATTAATTATACGCGAAAGGAGTTAGAAAGTCAAGACCATAAAAAAAGGCGCTTTCGCGCCTTATTTTAGAATCCCATACCGCCCATTCCACCCATTCCACCCATACCGCCGTAGTTGGGCGGCATCTGGGGAGCAGGTTGTTTGGGTTCGGGTTTATCGGTTATCAGAACTTCGGTTGTTAGCAGCATGGCCGTAATCGAAGCCGCGTTCAACAATGCGCTTCTCGTTACTTTGGCCGGGTCGATGATCCCGCTGGCGATGAGATCGCAGTATTCGTTTTTCAAAGCGTCGTATCCATAGTTGGGGTTATTGTTCTCTAAAATTTTATTGATGACGATCGAACCGTCGACTCCAGCATTCTGTGTGATCAGACGCAAGGGCATCTCCAGAGCCTTGGCGACGATCATCGCGCCGACCTTTTCTTCCGGGATTTCTCTGGTTTCAGCAAAAGCTTCCACGGCACTTTTCGCGCGCAGAAGGGTTACGCCGCCGCCCGCGACGATTCCTTCTTCGACAGCCGCGCGGGTAGCGCTTAGCGCGTCCTCTATCCGATGTTTCTTTTCTTTGAGTTCCGTTTCGGTCGCGGCGCCCACTTTAATCACGGCAACTCCGCCAGAGAGCTTCGCCATTCTTTCCTGAAGGTTCTCCTTCTCATACTCGGAAGTGGTGGCTTCTATCTGTTTCTTGATTTGGGTGATGCGCTCTTTGATCTTGTCGTGATTCCCTTTTCCGTCGATCAACAGGGTATCGTCTTTTTTAACGCGAACGGATCCGGATCGTCCGAGATAGTGGATTTCGGCGTTTTCCAGGGTGATGCCGACTTCCTCGCTGATTACGGTGCCGCCGGTCAGTATGGCGATATCTTCGAGCATCGCTTTTCTTCTGTCACCAAAGCCGGGCGCTTTAAGCGCGCAGACGTTGAGTGTCCCCTTGAGTTTGTTGAGCACGAGTGTCGTCAAGGCTTCCCCTTCCACGTCTTCAGCGATCATAATGAGCGCTTTACCCGTTTGGGCCACCTTTTCTAATATCGGAATGATGGGCTTGATTGCCGAAATCTTCTTGTCCGTGATCATAATATAGGGATCGTTGGCCACGTACTCCATCTTTTCTTGATCGGAAACGAAATAGGGAGAGATGTAGCCGCGGTCAAACTTCATCCCTTCGGTGAACTCGACGAGGGTTTTCATCGTTTTGGAATCCTCTACGGTGATGACACCGTCTTGTCCAACCTTATCCATCGCTTCAGAAATCAGGCTACCCACTTCTTCGTCGTTGTTGGCGCTAATGGTCGCCACTTGCGTAATATCCTGCTTGGTCTCAATTTTTTTACTGTGGCTTTTGATGTATTGCTCCACTTCTTTCACGGCATCCTGTATCCCCCGCTTCATCATCATCGGATTCGTTCCGGCCGTGATATTCTTCAGTCCCTCGTGCGCGATAGCCTGCGCCAACACGGTCGCGGTCGTCGTTCCGTCGCCGGCGATGTCGTTGGTCTTTGAGGCTACTTCTTTCAGAAGCTGCGCGCCCATGTTTTCAAATTTATCCTCGAGCTCTATCTCTTTGGCGATCGACACCCCGTCATTGGTAATCGTTGGACTGCCCCAACTTTTCTCGAGCACAACGTTCCTTCCGCGCGGGCCTAACGTGATCTTTACGGCGTCCGCGACGGCATTCATTCCTTTTTCTAAAGAAAGCCTCGCTTCGTGATCGAATTTAAACTGTTTTGCCATGAAGGCACCTCCTGTATATTATCAGCCATGATTCGGGCGATGTTAGCACTCTATCTCCTAAAGTGCTAACGTATCATACTAAAAAGAGGCCCTTCGTTACAAACAGCCGATTTCCGCATCTCGCTTCTATCCGGATGATTATACCCGTTTGTTCCGATTTTTCTTTCTATTGCTATCTATTACACCGTTTTTTGTCGGTTATTGGTTCTCATCATTCGAAAGGCCCGATCGCGGGCGTTCTTTCATGGTGCGTATGGCTTCGCGCAGATCCGGTAAATGATCCTTTTGGGCGATCAGCAAGCCTTGCTCCGTATCGATCACAAAGAGATCTCTCGCGCCCAGTAAAAGAATCGGTTTCGCCGCGTTCGTACGCACGAAGACATTTTCAGAATGGTGTAAGATGAGGTTGTCTTCGCTCAGCGAGTATCCCTCAAGCTCTCGGATCGATTCCCAATTGCCCATATCCGACCAATAGAAAGAGGCTGGAACCATCATAATGCGCTTTGACTTTTCCATCAGCGCGTAATCGATACTGATGCCAGGGAGGTAGGGGTAAGCTCCGGTTAATTGCTCCGCCGACATCGGGTCGATCGAATGAAGGAGGGCGTGTATCTCACCCGCATACTGGGCCATCTCGCTTAAAAAGACTTCTTTTCGCCATAAGAACATCCCGCTGTTCCAAAAGTAGCGATCGGAGGCAAGGTACTTATTGGCTGTCTCCGTATTTGGTTTTTCGTGAAATCGTAAAACATGGTAATGATCGTCACTCTTTTCGCTCTCGATATACCCGTATCCGGTTTCGGGTCGCGTTGGCTTAACGCCGATCGTGAGCAGGTATTCGTGCTCGCTAAGCAGGTCAATGCCTTTTTCGACAGTCGCTCGGAAGTCTTCCTGGGGGTAGATATAATGGTCCGCCGGAACGGTTAGGACGATCTCGCCTTCTTTCGCCAGTAAGGTTCCGATATAACATGCCGGCGCGGTGTTTTTCCGCTCCGGTTCCCCGATGATATTGGTCACCGGCAGTTCCGGCAGCTCTTTGGCCGTTTCATCGAGATAGCGATGCGACGTAACGACATAGATATCCCTTGGTTTGACAAATCCTTTCAGGCGTTCAAAGGTTTGTTTGATGAGGCTTTCGTGACCGAATAACTTCAAAAACTGCTTTGGCGTCTTCGGAGTTGATACAGGCCAAAACCGTTCTCCTACTCCTCCCGCTAATATGATCGCTTTCATCCTATCCCTCCCCGTTCGCAATAGCAAGATTATACCTCATTCGTGCGCTCTTTATTCCGGTTTTTACGGATACTTCCGAATCAACGCGAAACCCTTTTCTTCGGATGAACGGTTACCGATCCATTCCTCGATTCTCATGGTTTTATGGTCGGAATACGACGGAACAAACGGAAGCGCGTTCATGGTAAAATTTATGGCAAAAGAAGGTATACGATCTTTTAACCTTAAAAAGGGAGGAGTACGATGAGAATGAAAGTACTTGTCGCGTTATTCATCTTTACTTGTTTGTTCAACCTTTCGCTTCTCGCGTGCACGACAATGATCGCCGGAAAAAGCGCTACGTTAGACGGATCGGTTCTAGTAACCCATTCGGACGACGCGCTGGGAGACGCAAGCCTAATTTACGTTCCCGCCATGGACCATAAACCAGGGAGCCTGAGAGCTGTATACTATTCCGATTGCGCTTTAGGGTATCGGTCTGAGTGGACTTTCACGATCTCTAAAAGGTTGGTAACTGACGAAAGGGGACCCGGTTACCAATCCGAAACCATTCCGCTGTCGATCCCGATCGGATACATCCCACAGGTGGAGCACACTTACGCCTATATCGATGGCAATTACGGGATCCTCAACGAACACGGCCTGTCTATGGGCGAATGCACGGATCTCGCGAAGATTCACCCGGAACCCGAACCCGGAAAGAGGATTTTCTACACTTCAGAACTATCGAGAGTTGCTCTGGAAAGGACAAAAACCGCAAGAGAGGCGATACGCCTGATGGGGGAGCTGATCGAACGCTACGGGTATTACGGGACCGGAGAAACATTGACGATTGCGGACGCGCAAGAGGGATGGGTCATGGAAATGGCGGGATACGATATGGAGGGCTCCGATGGCGTTTGGGTTGCGCAAAGGGTCCCGGACGACGAAGTCTTTGTGGCGGCGAATCAGTTTCGCATAAGAGAGATTATCGAAAACAGCGAGGATATGATGTTTTCCGAAAATATTTTCGATGTAGCAATCAATAAAGGCTGGTGGGATCCTCAGTCGGGACCCCTCGATTTCGCGCAGGTATACGGGAACGGAGAGTTTCATCATCCCTATTATTCCTTGAGAAGAGTATGGCGCGCTCTGTCGCTTCTTGCGCCGTCGCTCGATTTGCCGGCTTGGGTAGAAGGGCCTTTTACCAAGGTCTATCCCTTTTCGGTCAAACCGGACCGAAAAGTAACGGCGCCGGATCTATGGGCGATTCACAGCGACAACTACGAAGGGACGGAATTTGATATGACGAAAGGGATTGCGGCCGGCCCTTTTGGAAATCCCAACCGGTTCGAAGGAAAATCGGAAGCGGTCACCGATCCGCAGGGAATAATCCCAACCCTCGCAGGAGCCTTTGAGAGACCTCTGAACATATTCCGTTGCGCGTACGTGTACGTCTGCCAGTTAAGAAGTTGGCTGCCGGTAGAAGTGGGCGGAGTGTTATGGTTCGGGCCCGACAGA
>CAZMHO010000003.1:44805-51670 GCA_964566085.1 uncultured Thermotogaceae bacterium
GGTCGGCCTTTAACTATGTGGCGAACTATGCGATGCTGAAGTACGTTTATATGATCCAGGACATCAGGAAATCGCAAACACAGTTTTCGCAAAGATTTGAAAGCGAAGGCCGGCAGGTTGAAACAGACGCGACGGTTCTTCTGAAGAATGGAAATGCGGACGGTGCCAAAACTATGCTGACAGAATACTGTGCCCGGAATGCAGCCGACGTACTGCGGTCATGGTGGTATCTATCGGATTTCCTATACGTGAAGTACAACGACGGGTATATCAACACGACCGAAGAAATCGGAACGCCCGTTTTCTACCCCGTCTGGTGGCTTATCGAAGCGGGATACGATAAGGGACCGCTTACCTACGAAAAACGCGAGTAAGCAGAAAACCAAACCGACAAAAATGGTGGCTTTCCACCGAATTCCCACTTCGTTCTTGAAGAAATGGATCACGCAATCCAATACCAGTTTGTAAGCCGCGGGACCGACGCCGGTAGCCTGCTCCGTATCGGAACGGAATCCGAAAACGCCGGTCCCTGTAGCGTGAAACACCCAAAATCTCCGGCTAACTGCCGGTACGGGGGGCGGTTTAAACGCTGGTGTACTTTTCAAACTCCAAGGAAGAGGTCTTTAGCTCATCCGTATACCTCAAGGCTTCCGAAGCCTCTCGCTTGTGGGTCATCGTCACGGCCGCTGTTTTCTTCACGATGTTCTGCGTGTTCTCGCAGTCGGCCGCGATCTCTTCGATGTTCTTGACGATATTCTCGTTATAGTCATTGATTTCATTCACTCGTTCAGCCACTTCCTTAACCAGATGGTCAAGCGTGTTCGTCTGCTCGATAATCTTCGCGAAAACGTCCTGAGTTCCATAGATAATGCGGTTTTGGTCATCGAAAGAGGACTTGAATTTGTCAAAGGCTTTTACCGACCGATCCGCCTTTCCAATGAGCTCCTTGATGATCAGCCCAATATCGTCGGAGGAGGTTTTGGATTGCATCGCGAGCTTTCGTATCTCTTCGGCGACGACGGCAAACCCTTTCCCGGCTTCTCCGGCGCGCGCGCTCTCGATGGAGGCGTTCAAAGACAGCAGATTCGTTTGATCCGAAATGCCGCGGATGATCTGCGTTATTTCCTGTATCTCGGCGCAGTTCTTCGCCAGGTCTTTCATGGTATGATAAACCCCTTCACTCTCCGAATTGACTTGTTTCACGCTTGTACTGAGCTCTTCGACTTGATTCACCCCGTGCTGCGTCATCTCCAGGGTTTGATGGGAGAGTTCGCCCATATGTTCGGAGGATCGACTTGTTTTTTCGATCACGGCTTTGATGCTCTTAATCAATTTCGATTGATTCTGAACACTTTCGAGAGTATGATCCGATGTCTCTTCTACTTTCAATACCCCTTCTGACAGATCCGATGTGGAGTGATGAAGCTTTTCGATGATATCCGATACGTTTTTTGCGTTCTTCTCCACAACTCCGGATAGATGCAGCACATCTTTCAAGATGCTCTCCTGTTTGCGTTTTTCTTCCTCGATGAAGGTAATTTTTTGCGCGTTGAACTTGTTCGATAATCGTGTCGTGGTTATTACCGAGAACCCGTAAAGGAAAATCGAGGCGAACTGGATCGTAAAGTCGGTGGACAGCTCCAGCGAGGTCATTTTCAAAAAAAGGGTTTGCCAAAGGATCCGGGCGATATTGATCCCCGCGATACCGATACAAGAGTACACGATCAGTTTGAGGTCGTAGTAAAGCAAGTACATCGATATGATCGGGAAGAAGTATACGTAGATCATGATTCGCGGGCTCGTAAACATCGCGACGATGTATAGAATAAAGTATCCGGCGAGCGTAATATACTTCATCGCCGGGCTTCTTCGATTCCGGAGAAAAACGGCGGTCGCGAAAAGGATCGGAATCAGGACGATTAAAAGGAAAGAGCCGACGAATAACAAACTCCGTGTTCCTTTGAAGTATTCGACGATGTATCCGCCGATCAAAAAGAGATCCAAAAGCCAGTTGATCGCGAGCACAACTCTGTTCGGACTAATGGCGGAAGCGTTTTCCTGATACTGCGGCATAGTGTCCTCCTCTATGGGTTCGAAGATAGTTTATTTTATCATGAAGATAGCGTTTCAAGTACCTGTTCTTTCTGTTGTTTATATACTTGCCGATCCGATGCGCCCCGGAACAGGTCGGTCGCCTCCTGTAGGCAAAGATGTGCTATAATACCTGCCGAAATGACCCAAGGATGTCGATTCAGGAGGTGTGCTTCCAATGGAAGTCGGAAATTTAAGAAAAGGGGACGTCATCGTCCTCGAAGGTCAGATTTATCGCGCTGTCGAAGTGAACAAGCACAAGGTGGCAATGGGCCGGGGAATGGTTCGTGCCCGCCTGAAAAATGTCGTGACGGGGTATATCTTTGAAAAAACCTTCACGAGCGGCGGAGATGTCGAAGAAGCTACGTTGACCATGAAAACTGTCGAATATTTGTACAACGATGGCGGGCTCTATTACTTCATGGATTTAGATAACTACGATCAAATCCCCGTTGACGAGGAGTTCGTCGGGGATGCGAAAGACTTTATGGTGGAAAATATCCAAATGAGCTTGCTCTATCACGGGGATACGCTCTTAGGGGTTCAACTCCCCAATACGGTCGTGTTGAAGATCGTCGAAACGGATCCCAACTTCAAGGGAGACACCGTTTCCGGAGGCGGAAAACCCGCTATTCTGGAAACTGGGTATAAAACCAATGTTCCGATGTTCGTCGAAACGGGAGAAAAGATAAAAGTCGATACGCGTACCGGAGATTATATCGAGAGAGCCTAACCGCGGGTTCTTGCTGCGACGGTTTGTGGTATAATAAGGCGCGGATAATCGAAAAAAATAGATATGTAACGGAGGTGGCGCTATGTCGGAACCTAAGAGAATAACAATCCAAAAATTCATGCCCTGGCATAGTCGCTGGTTGCTCCGTCTGGAATAACGGGACGTTGCGTTTTTTATCGAACAACACGGGCGCTGGTTTGCCCGTGTTTTTTTTTATAAAGGAGGAATAGGAATTGACTTTAGAAGACTACGGTTGGGATTCTCACTTCGAATCGGAATTCTGTCGTATAAAGAAAATCGGATTGGTTCCGGCGCGGGTTTGCCGAGTGGAAAGAGACCGTTACTTCCTTCATAACGGGATTTTGGCCTATGAAGGCGTCCTATCGGGAAAATTTCGTTCTCAAGCGCTTAAGAAATCGGACTTTCCGACGATCGGAGATTGGGTTGTTTTGAAAAAGCCCTCCGGATCGTTCGGTATCATCGAAATGGTCCTGAATCGAAAGAACGTGTTATCCAGAAAGACGGCGGGGATGGTAACCGAAGAACAGCTGATATCGGCTAATGTAGACGCTGCCATGATCTTTACCGCTCTGGATCAAGACCTAAGCATTTCGAGAATCGATCGATACATTCTGTTGTGCATTCAGTGCGCGATCGAACCGTTATGCGTGTTTAACAAGCTGGATCTCTGTTCTTCTCTCGAAGAGGCGCAGATTAAAACGGAAGCGCTCCGGCCCGATATCAAACGATTCTTTATCAGCGTTCAGAACGGTTCGGGACTTTCAGATGTACTGCCTTTTTTCGGAAAAGGGAGAACGGTCGTTCTATTAGGGTCTTCCGGAGTAGGAAAAACCTCGTTCATTAACGCGCTCGCGGTTCAAAAAATCGGGAAAACGCAGGAAGTACGAAAAACCGATCATAAAGGCAAACATACAACGACGTGGCGCGAGCTCGTTCTGCTAGCGGGAGGCGGAATGCTCGTCGATAACCCCGGTATGAGGGAAGTGCAGTTATGGGCCGATAAGGAGGCTTTAGAAGAACCCTTCGAAGATATCCTCGCTTTGGAATCTACCTGCCGGTTTCGGAACTGCTCCCACCTCTCTGAACCGGATTGCGCCGTTCTCAAAGCCGTGGAAAGCGGTCAATTACTCCCGGAGCGGCTCGAAAACTACCGGAAATTGAAAGCCGAAATCAGACATTTGACGGATAGACGCAAAGAAGTCGGGCGATAAGCCCGACTTCTTTATTGTTTGTTGAACTTAAACGGGGGGTTAGAAGGTTCCAACGATGTAGGTCGCGCTCGGATGGTTGCTCTGAACCGTCTGATCCCCTCCGGAATAGGTCGTCACTTTATCTTTCGCGTACAGATAGATCTCCTGGAAGGTGATCGATTGGTTCGTCACGCCTCCCGTACCATATCCGTCGGCATTATACGTGCCGTCGAACGACCCGTTCGGGTTGCTTTGCCCGACGTGGCCCATACCATCGCAGAAAAAGAAGCTAAAGAACCCGTTCTTAAGGATAGAGTCTTCGTAAGAGTACTCGCTCGTTTGGCAGGCCGCCAGGACATAGTATTCATACGGAGAGAGATAGGAACCCCGGCCGTTCGAAGTTTCGGAAAACTCTCGGGCGAAGCCTTCTGCTATTTGTTCCCTCATGAAGCGTCTTTCTTCAACGCTCATCGTCCTCCCTTGAACCATCGAAGTGAACGCTCCGGATTCACATGCGTCGATGAGGACGATCTTGGTTCCGTTAATCGCGTTCAAAGCGTTTTTCAACTCGGAAGCCGACAGACTGCCGCCGTCGGACAAGTACATGTACGACTGTCCAGAAGAATACATCCCGTGCCCGCTATAAGAAAAGACGAAAACATCGGAATTTTGGCTCCCGGAGGCGTAAGCGGCTATCCAATTCAAAATCTGTGTTTTGGTTACGTACCCCGTTTGGGTTTGAACAGTAAAGGGATTGCTAAGATTGGTCAAAACGGTTTTTAAATCGTTCGCGTCATCGTCGGTATAGCTCAAGTCTCCGGAGCCTCCGTAGTTGGTCAAACCTAACAGTAACGCCTTTTTTGATGAATCGCTCGGGTCCGGATCCGGATCCGGGTCCGGATCACTGGCCGATGCCTTCGCCAGGAGGGTAACCCCGCTATAGGAGGAGTAGGCGCGGATCATAACGTAAAAGATACCGGATGTCGGAGCCATAATCGTGACAGACTCATTATTGCCGTTCAAATAAGGGCGATAGTCATAACTACTGGCTGTCGGGAGCGATCCCTTGCGAATATACAGGTCGGCGTCCCCTGTTCCTCCCGAGATAGATATCTCAAGACTGGCGGCATTTTGAGAAAGAACATATTGGTAGTACTTTTGGCTTGAGGTAGTTCCGGATATATTTGGCAAGGGCACATTGTCGGATAAGGCGACAATCGTCGGTTCTTCGCTTCCCGTACCCGTTTGATAGCTCGCCAGCAAGCTACCCCCGCTATAGGCCGCGTACCCGTGGATCATAATGTAATAATCGTCCGCCGCGGGTGAGGTGTACGTCACTTGTTCATTGTTGCCGCTAAGGTACGGGCGATAGTCGTAACTGCTCAGCGTTGGCGCGCTTCCCTTTCTCGCGTACAGGTCCGCATCCCCGCTGCCTCCTGATAGTTTTATCGTCAAAGCGCTCGTGTTGGCGGGAACAGCGATTTTATAGAGCCTTTGGCTGAGCCGCGCCCCCGAAATGTTACCGATCGGCGCATTGTTTGAAAGGGTTGTGACCCCGGGGTCAACGGGTGGGTTGGAGGTCGTGTAAGTCCCCACGAGAGAGACCGATGAAAAATTAGTGTATCCGCGTATCATTACATAGTAGGTCCCTGCTGTCGGGTTGTCGTAGGTGACCGTTTCGTTATTGCCGCTTAGGTAGGGGCGATAGTCGTAGACGCTGAGAGTGGGAAGGGCTTCCTTTCGGGTATAGAGATCGGCGTCACCGCTCCCCCCCGAGAGAGAAAAAACCAAGCTTGAGGCATTTGAGGGAAGAACGATCTTGTAATACCGTTCCTGACCTGAAGATCCCGAAATTCCACTGATTTGAACGCCGTTCTGAAGCGTGATGACGTCGGTAGAGGGGGCGGAATCACCGGTAATTTTTGCTTTCAAAGAGAGGTTATTGTACGCGGAATACGCGTGAATCATCACGTAATAGGTGTTGGGTTGCGGACTATTGATGGTGACGGTCTCATTATTGCCATACAAATATGGTCTGGCATCGAAGGCGTTTAGCGTCGGAAGACTGCCTTTTCGGATATAGAGATCGGCGTCCCCCGTTCCACCGTAGATCTGAAAGCTGACTTGTGTCGACCCCGCCGGAACCTGGATTTGGTAGTACCGTTTCTGACCTTGCGTTCCCGATAGATTCGTCACGGCTACATCGTTCTGAAGAGGCGTGATCGTTTCTCGGGTTTCCTTCGCCTCGTATTCCAAGGGAAAGAACGCGTAGATGATGGCGGACTCCTCTGAACGAACACCGACGGAATCGATCCCGTTAAGCGAGAGGTGAGGCGTTCCTTCTTCCTCGACCTGGATCGAGACGATATCCCGCAACTTTTCCGTGATCGCAACAGCATCGAATCGAATGGGATATATATTCCAACCGGATTTAGTCGTCACGCGCGCTTCCATTCCGTCTGCAGACTGCACTTTTCCTTCGACAATATTCTTGATTAGAACCAATGCCGTAGGCTCCTTTTCGGGGGCTGCGTTATGGTTTTCGAGAGCGAAACATCCGGTGAGCATCCAGGGAATCACTAAGGCGAGGGCGATTTTTAACCACTGACGGGTACGAAACATAGGTATCCCTCCTTTAAGGGCTTCTCGTAAACTTGTATTGCGCGACGGGTGATGCTCTCCCTTCCAAATCCGTAGCCCGTACAGAAAACACGTTGTCTTGTATGGGTATGTTCACCCATCGGTAACTGGCGCTCGATTCGTTACGCAACCACTCCCCCTCATTTAAACGGATTTCGTAGCTCGCGATCGCGCTGACCTTGGATTGCCC
>CAZMHO010000004.1:0-9449 GCA_964566085.1 uncultured Thermotogaceae bacterium
ACAGGGGGGATTAGGATGAAAAGGTTCGCGATTGTGTGTTTGGCGCTCTGCCTGATGACGGCCGCCTTCTCCAATACGGTAGCCCGTTTTTCCAATCAAGCTCTATCGGATATTCTGGCGAATATGAAAGCGGATATCGCGTTAGGAACGCCGATCACCATTGGAGACGCGGTTTACTTGCCCCTCTTCAAAGCCGAGGCGGGGTTTTTCGCGGGAGCAGGCGGGAGAAACAAAATATCGGCTTCCGGGGCCGGAGGGGCCATCGAACTGCTGCCCTTTGCGATCGCGATGCTTTCTCCGTCTAACGTAACCGTCTATCCCGTCAGCAATGAAAAAAGCTTTATCGAACAGATCATGGAAGCGCTTCCCGAGTTGATCCCCTTTATCAAAGACTTGTTGATGGCTCCTCAAGCGCCTCTTCAGCCGGAGGCAGAGAGCTGGCCCGAGACAGAAACAGAACCGGAACCGGCCGGGATCAGCGCAAGCCCGAACCAAACGGATTCCGCCACCTACCTGGGGGTTTATACGCTGATCTTAGCCTTCCAGAATGAGTTCCTTGAGACGGTTCAGGACGCCTACAGCTATCTGTTGATAGGGGATCCGGCCATCAAGGAAGAATATGTGGAAAACCTTCACCAAACCGAGAAAGCGATTATCGCACTGGAAAACACGATTTGGTCGAACAACGCGTTGAAAACCCAGTACGCGATCGAACTGCTTAACCAGAGGAAGATCGGCTTGTTTTTCGTAAGAAATGCCTTCGATTCTTTGTTCAAGGGTTTCGAGGAAAACGGTCAGATACCGGTTTCCGAAATGGCTTTGCTACTGCAGCAGATAGAGCAAATGACTCTGAGTTTCGAGCAGATCGAAGAGGCGATTGAGGCTCAGGTTACCGATGACCCCGCGTTTTTGGAATCCGTTGCGGAAGCGAACCCTGAAACAGGATTACCCTTTATCATAACCTACCATTTCGCCGCCCTCGAGTCAGATATCTTCCAGTTTATCGAAAACGTCTATCGCTTGCAGCTGTTGACGGAGACTTCGTCTTTAACGGCAGAGGGATTGCTGGAAGAACAAGAAGAGATCGAATCGCTCACAGCGCAGATGCAAGGCATTATCGAGCGCGCTCAGCCCTATGAAATCGAAGATTTGCGCGCCGTATTCGACCCGATGACCACACTTTTCCAAACGACGAGCGAGCTCGTTGAAAGGGGGCACGCGATCTCAGAAAAGATATGGAAGGGTGAAACGCCCAAAGCAGACGAGACGCTGGCTTTCAAGACGTTGGTCGATATCTACACACGGCTCATCGACACAATCACGGTCCAGCTAATGGAACGACTGGAGACCCATCGCTGATCTATTTCGTGCCGGTGCTCCCGAATCCGGAGGCGGACCGTTCGGTATCCTTCGGGGCCTCTCCACTTTCGAAGTCGGCGTTCAACAGGCACGGAAGGATCATGATCTGCGCGAACCGCTCGTGTTTCCCAACGGTGATCGGTATGTCGCTCAGATTTTGAACAACCACGTGGATCCGGCCACGATAACCGGCATCGATCACGCCGGCAGTTCCGTTGAGCCCCTTAAGCCCGAACCCCGAACGGATCTTGCAAATACCGACGCACCCGTTCGGGATTACGGCGGAAACGCCGGTATCGATTGCAATCGTCTTCCATGGCGCCACTTCCGTATGCTCGACCGCCCGCAAATCCCAGCCGGCATCTTCCGGATGCTTTTTAAAGGGCTTCAGTTCCTCTTCTATTGCGAAAAAACGCACTCTATCCATTGGCGTACTCCTTTTTTGGTTTCATCCTTGCTGGCGTATTATACACGTCAAAGTCCGGCAACCGTTGGCATCTGACCTTACCCGTGTTCTTGCAGGATACGAAACGGGTAACGAAGTCAGAAACGCCTCGATGTTGCGTGCAATTCGATGCATCGTGCAATTTCTTTCGTTGTTTACTATTTTTATCTTAGTTCTTAATGCACTACTAATATTATTATATGGCTTACTTTATCCTCCTTTTTGGCGTACTCCCTCCCTTTTTGGTACAATGAAAATAGGCGGCTTTCTCGCTCTTGAAGGTTTTCTGACAAGGTTTCACAGAAGTCTTTATTGAAGGCACACGAAACAAAAACATAAAAAAGGGGAGAGGCTTATGAATCAACTATCGGAAGTAACAGATCAGATTGTGGATCGGAAACTGTCTGCTGTTGCCAAACGCACGAAAGCGAGCATTATCCGCGAGATGCTGAAATCAACTTCGGTTCCTGGATTGATTTCCTTTGGAGGAGGCGTTCCCGATCCCGAGACCTTCCCGAGAGAACATCTCGCGGAGATCGCCAAAGAGATCGTCGAGCAGGAGTATAAAACGACATTGCAGTACGGAACAACCGAGGGCGACAAGCAGCTGAAACAGCAGTACATACACTACCTCAGAAAGTATGAGGGGATCGAAGGGTTGGAAGAGGACCATATGGTCATCACTTCCGGATCTCAACAAGCGCTGGATCTGGTTGGAAGAACCTTTCTGGATACGCAGTCGATCTGCGCGATCTGCGACCCGGTTTATCTCGGCGCCGCCAGCGCTTTCATGATCCACGCGCCCAAGTTCATCACCCTGACGATGCAGGAAGACGGGCCCGACGTGGGCATTTTGGAGAGAAGCCTGCAAAAGATGACCGAGGAGGAGAAGGAACAGTTCAAGTTCTTCTATTTGGTCAGCAACTTTGATAATCCGACCGGCATCTGTCTGTCGCTGGAAAAACGGATACGCGTTCTCGAAATCGCCGCTCAACATAAAATATTAATCGTCGAAGACGACCCTTATGGCCTACTTCGGTTCGAAGGAGAGAAGATTCCTTCCATCTACAAATTGGCTGTCGAACGCGGGTTACAAGACTACGTACTCCTGTTGAACACCTTCAGCAAAATCCTGTCTCCGGGTTTGCGTATGGGTATCGTGGTCGGAAATCAAAAAATCGTCCGAAAGCTCGTATTAGGAAAGCAAGTCGCGGATCTTTGCACTTCACCCCTTCTTCAGAGAATGACCGCCCGGTATCTGGAACGTCATGATCCGATTGTTCATCTGCAAAACGCTTTGAAGGTTTACTCCAAGAAGCGGGATACGATGATGGCTTCCTTCAAAGAGGACTTCGGGAATATCGAGGGGATTCGCTGGACATATCCGCAAGGCGGTCTGTTCTCCTGGATGTGCTTCCCGGATTGGGTGGATACGATGGAGATGCTTGAGTTCGCTAAAAAGAATCTCCTTATCTATATTCCCGGAGAAGCCTTTTCCGTAGGCGACAGCAATAAGAACTGCATGCGCCTTTCGTTCTGCCTGCCTTCGGAGGAACAGATTCGGGAAGGCTCCAAACGATTGTTGAAGGCTTTCGGGCAGTACGCTTTCATGAAGGGGAGATGATGCATGCCGACGATTCTGGTGATTAACCCGGGATCCACCTCCACAAAGGTTGGGATATTCAGAGAAACGCCGATCGGGACTTCAGAACCGGTCGCCAAAAAGACCGTCACGCACGATGCCGAATCCTTTCGAAAGTACCCGCGGTTCTTCGATCAAATCCAAATGCGTATCGAAGGTATCGAGAGATTCGTTGAAGAGTCGGGCTTTTCTGTCGATCAGTTCGACGCTTTTGCCGCCAGAGGCGGAATATTGCCGGCGATGGCCGGAGGAACCTATGAAGTCAACGCCGAGATGGTCCATTACCTGAAAGAACTGTCGCCAGTGGACCATGCCTCGAACTTGGCGGCCGTTATCGCCTACGATTTCGCGGAAAAGACAGGAAAGAAAGCCTATATCACCGATCCGGTTTCGACCGACGAGTTTGAAACCCCGGCGCGGTTTTCCGGTATTCCCGAGATAGAACGGAAGAGCCTCATTCATGCCCTCAATATGAAAGCGGTTTCCAGGATCGTCTCAAAGGAGATCGGAAAACCCTACGAACACTGCAACTTCGTCGTTGCGCATCTGGGTGGCGGTATCTCCGTCGGCGCCTTGAAACAGGGGCGGTTTATCGACGTCAACAACGCCAACGACGAGGGCCCTTTCAGCCCCGAAAGGACCGGTGAGCTTCCCGTCGGCGACGTGGTCAACCAAGCTTATTCGGGTAGTTATACGGCAAAGGATCTGAAAAGCGCCTTTACGAAACAAGGCGGTTTAATCGCCTATCTGAATACGAATGATCTTCGCGCAGCCTATGAGATAGCCAAGCGGGATTCCCAAGCCGCGGAAGTGATCGAAGCGATGGTCTTCCAGATCGCGAAAGAGATCGGTGGGATGTGCGCGGTTCTTCACGGCAAGATCGACGCCATCATCCTGACCGGAGGCATGGCGCATCTGATTCCCTTTGTGGAAAAGATCAAAGAGTATGTTTACAATTTCGGTTTGGTAACGGTGGTTCCCGGCGAAGACGAACTGAAAGCGCTCGCCGAAGGGACCCTGGCCGTTCTTCAAGGATCGGAAACAGCTAACCATTTTGCATTAACGAGGTGAAAAGGGATGAGCAAGCATAGAATTCGAACGCTGGAAGAACTCTTACCGCTGGCTAGCGGCAATAAGAAGGTCGTGGCCATCGCGGCCGCGGAAGACGATGCGGTTCTAAAGGCCGCCCAAAAAGCCTATGCGCATGGCATCGCCGATTTCCTTCTCTTCGGCGATCCCGATAAGATCCGATCAATCGCGCAAGAAGCAGGCGTCGAGGTCTCTCCCTTCGAAATCGTTCCCGCTTCCCGGCCGGAAGAAGCCGGCTATCTGGCCGTGAAAAGCGTCTTCGAGCAAACGGCGCACACGGTGATGAAAGGCAACATCAAAACGGCCGATCTGTTGAAAATCATCTTAAAGGACGAGTTTGGGTTGAAGACCGACCGGACGATGAGCTTGGTCGCGGTTTTCGAGATTCCGGATTTTGAACGGCTGCTCATTATCACCGATCCCGGGATCGTTATCCAGCCGACACTCGAGCAAAAAGTGCATTTACTACAAAACGCATGCGCGGTCGCGAAGGTTTTGGGCATTGAAGAACCTAAGGCAGGTGTTATCGGCGCGGTGGAGGTCGTCAACCCGAAGATGCCCGCGACGATGGAAGCCGCAATACTCAGCAAGATGGCGGAAAGAGGCCAAATCGGCAAACTGATCGTAGACGGACCGTTCGCTTTGGATAATGTGGTTTCGGAAGAGGCGTGCCGCCATAAAGGAATCGTCAGTCCGGTCGGTGGAAAGGCCGACATCATCCTGACTCCGGATCTGAATGCGGGAAACGTCCTGTATAAAGCGCTCGTCTTTTTGGCGAAGGCGAAACTCGCCACGACGATTATGGGCGCGAAAACACCGATTATCCTCACCTCTCGAGCGGACAGCGACGAAACCAAACTCTATTCGATCGCTTTGAATATCCTCCTGAGCGAGGTGTTGCGATGAGCCGTCTGATTTTAGCGATCAACCCGGGTTCGACCTCGACGAAACTGGCGATCTTTGACGAGGATAAGCTGCTCGTAGAAAAAACCCTCAGGCACGAGATCAAGGAGATTGAACAATTCGCCAAAATGGTCGACCAGTACGCGTTCCGGAATCGGATGATCCTGGACTTTCTGAAAGAGGCGGGGTACCGTATCGAACAATTTTCGGCGGTGATCGGGCGCGGCGGTTTGGTTCGGCCTATCGCCGGCGGCACGTATCGGGTGAACGAAGCGATGTTGGAGGATCTTCGTTCCGGCCTATACGGCGAACACGCCTCCAATTTGGGGGCGATTCTCGCTTCCGAATTGGTGGGGGACTTGCCGATCTTATCGCTGATCGCGGATCCCGTGGTCGTTGACGAACGCATTCCAGCTGCGTTTTACTCCGGGCACCCTTCCATTCAACGAAAGGCCATCTTCCACGCCCTCAATCAAAAGGCCGTCTCTCGGACGGTCTCCAAAAATCTCGGAATGGCCTATGAGAAGTGCAACCTGATCGTGGCGCATATGGGCGGTGGAATTTCCATCGGCGCTCACCAAAACGGTAAGGTCATCGATGTGAACAACGCGCTCGACGGCGACGGCCCGTTTTCGCCGGAACGAAGCGGTACCCTGCCGCTGACCCAGCTGATCGACCTGTGTTTCCGGGGAGATATCTCGCAGACAGAGATGAAGAAAAAGATAAAAGGGAAAGGAGGGCTGGTCGCCTATCTTGGCACGACCGACGCGCGAACCGTGCAGCAAAGAATCCGGGACGGAGACGACTACGCCAAAACCGTGTATTATGCGATGGCTTACCAGATCGGAAAGTGGATCGGAAAAATGGCGGCGGTATTGAAGGGTAAAGTCGACCAAATCGTCTTAACCGGCGGTTTAGCCTATGACCAAACCTATTTGGTCCCGTGGATCGCTGAAATGGTAGAATATATCGCGCCCATCACGATTATCCCGGGCGGCGATGAAGAGAGAGCCCTCGCTGAAAGCGCGCTGAGGGTGTTGCTCCGCCAAGAAGAAGCCAAGATCTACGAATCGAAAGCGTAGAAGGAAACGAATTGATCGATATTAAAACACATCCGATCTTCAAAGACTATAAGAATTTCCTTTTTTTTGGCATGTTCGGCAGCGGCAAGACCGAGATCTCTTTAGCTTTCGTCCGGTCTTTGAAGGCGCTTTACGAACGGGTGGCCATCGCGGACATTGATACGGTGAGCCCTTATTTTCGCAGCCGCGATGAAAAAGCCCCTTTGGAAAAAGCGGGCATTCGGGTGGTGACCCCGCCCTTTCCATTCTCACGCGGGGACTTACCAATGATCGTCCCGGAAGTCGGCGGATTTCTACAAAACGAGGCCTATCGTGTCGTGGTGGATGTCGGCGGAGACGACGATGGCGCCGTTGTGCTCGGCTCTTTGTCCCGGTTTATGAAAGAACACCTGACGGCGGGATTTTTCGTGGTCAATACCAAACGCCCCTTTTCCGAGAAAGCAGAAGATATCGTCCGGAATATGAACCGACTCAGTCAGAAAGGCCGGATATCGATCACCGCCGTTATCCATAATACACATTTACAGTCGGAAACCACAATCGACATGCTCGACCAAGGCGAAAACATCCTTCAGGAAGTAGCGGAAATCACACAGATTCCGGTCTTCGCCACGGTCCTTCCGGACTTTCTGGCAAAGGCCGCCGAAGAGCGTGCATTCCTCTTTCCAAAGATGACGATCCACCGGTATATGAAAACACCCTGGGAGTGAAGGCGGCTTCTCCGTTTTCCCGTCAATGGTATCAAGTGAGCGTAAATCCCGCTGAAAAGCAAGGAGGAAAAAATGGCAAGAAAAGCCTACATAGAGATTGATCCCGAAAGATGTAAGGGATGCGGGCTATGTATGAATGTTTGTCCCCAAAAGATCATCAAATTCACGGAGGGATTCAACACCAAGGGATATCATCCCGCCCAGCAGGTAGACCCCGAAGGAAAGTGCATCGGGTGCGGTTTTTGCTACATGAATTGTCCGGATACGTGTATTACCGTCTACCGGATTCCGAAAGAGTAAGGAGGTGGCTGTATGGCTGAAAAAATATTGTTGAAAGGGACAGAAGCGATGGCGGAGGCCGCTTTGAGAGCCGGATGCCAGGTATATTTCGGGTATCCGATCACTCCGCAAAGCGAGTTGATCGAATATATGGCAAAACGGATGCCCGAAATCGGCAGGACCTTTTTGCAGGCAGAAAGCGAAGTAGCCGCCGTGAACATGATCTATGGCGCGGCGTGCACCGGCACGCGCGCGATGACCTCCACTTCCTCTCCCGGTTTCTCCCTGATGATGGAAGGCGTTTCGTATATTGCCGGTGCCGTTTTGCCAGCCGTTTTCATCAACGTCGTCCGCGGCGGTCCGGGACTCGGAGATATCCAACCGGCGCAATCGGATTACTTTCAAGGTACAAAAGGCGGCGGCCATGGGGATTACCGGTTGATCGTCCTATCGCCCTCTACGATTCAAGAAGCCGTTAATATGATGTTTGACGCCTTCGATTTGGCTGACCGATACCTGAATCCGGTACTCATTATCGCGGATGGGTTACTGGGGCAAATGATGGAACCAGTCGAGCTGCCGGATTTCCTGACGCCGGATCGGATTCCTAACCATGACAGCTGGGCGTTAAGAGGCAAAGGCAACCGTGAAAAGCATTCCATCACCTCTTTCGACCTGGATCCCTTAAAGTTGGAAGAGATGAATCTTGCGAACTTTGAAAAGTATCGCAGGATACAAGAAAATGAAGTACGTTATGAAGAATATTTGATGGAAGACGCCGAGGTGGCTTTCGTCGCTTACGGCACAATGGGGCGCATCTTGAAAACCACGATCCGCATGGCGCGAGAGGCCGGTATCAAAGCCGGAATGATCCGACCAATCACCCTCTGGCCGTTCCCCGAAAAGCCGGTACGGGAGGCCGCACAGAAAGTGAAGATGGTGATGTCCGTCGAGATGAGCATGGGGCAGATGGTGGAAGATGTGCGACTGGCCGTTTCAGGGAAGGTCCCGACCCCCTTCTACGGACGAACCGGAGGGGTCGTTCCAACACCCACCGAGGTCTTCGAAGCGCTTAAGCGAGAATGGGAGGCGTTCGTATGAATGGAAAAGTTGCCTTCAAAAGACCTGATTCATTGACCGAGAAGGAGTTTACCTACTGCCCGGGCTGTCTGCATGGAGTCGCCCATCGTCTCGTCGGCGAGGTCTTGGATGAGCTGAAATTGACCGGTCAAACGATAATGGTCGCGCCGGTCGGTTGTTCCGTATTCGCCTACGAATTCTTCGATGTCGACGGCACCGTCGCGCCTCACGGCAGAGCGACCGCGGTAGCCACCGGTATCAAACGCTCGCTCCCCAACCGCATCGTATTTACCTACCAGGGAGACGGCGACCTTGCCGCAATCGGGACGGCGGAAACAATTCACACCGCCAATCGCGGTGAAAAAGTCACCACGATCTTTATCAACAACGCGATCTACGGGATGACCGGGGGGCAGATGGCGCCGACTTCTTTGGTCGGTATGAAAACGACCACCTCTCCTTATGGAAGAAACGCCGATTCCGAAGGGTATCCGATACACGTTTGTGAATTGCTTCAAAATTTGAACGGCGTTGCCTATCTTGAACGGGTCAGCCTCTTGACGCCCAAAGACATTATCGCGGCAAAGAAGGCGATCAAAAAAGCCTTCACGGCTCAGGTTAGAGGACTCGGTTACTCTCTCGTTGAAATGGTATCCACCTGTCCGACCAATTGGGGACTGAGCCCGGTTGAATCCTTGGAGTGGGCGAAAGAAAAGATGCTTCCGGAGTTCCCGTTGAAAGTATTCATCGATAAGGTCGGTGATGTCAAATGAGCCTATCCAGCAAGCTATACCACTCCACAATCATCTCCGGTTTCGGAGGCCAGGGGGTGATGCTCATCGGCCAAACCTTAACCTATG
>CAZMHO010000004.1:9548-19517 GCA_964566085.1 uncultured Thermotogaceae bacterium
AGATGGAGAAGCTCGCCAGCTCGCTTGAGGAGTTTGAAAAAACCATCCTCCCCGGCGGAACTCTGCTGTTGAACACTTCGGTGATCGATCGAGAGCCGTCCCGAACGGATATTCACGTATACCGGGTCAACGCCGGAGAAATCGCAGGAAAGATCGGCAATGACAAAGTCGCCAATATGGTTATTCTGGGCGCCTTTTGCGGGATCACCGGCATTCTCTCCCTCGAAAGCGTTCAACACGCGATGGAGAAGAAACTCGCGGGCAAGAGACAAGAGTTGTTGGAGATGAACGTTCGCGCTTTGGAAGCCGGAAAGAACGCGATAGAAGGTCAATAGAGAGAGACCTTCAAGTCGGCGTTCGATTGAAAGCCAAGCGCCCCGCAAAAGAAAGGCGAACCTCATGTTCGCCTTTCTTTTGCTATCGGTACAGACGAAGGGATATCCGAAAAGGTGGGGTAACTGTGAAACGTTTGAGATGGCTTTTGTTTTTCTTCATCTTCGTAGTGCTGGCGGGGGTCTATATGCTATGTATTGAGCCCGGCAACTTGAAAACGACGGTTCTCGATTTCACGCGGCAGCTTTCTCAAGATTCCGTAAAAATCGTCTATTTTGCCGATCTTCATATGTACAACTGGCACGCCTTTCACACGAAATTGATGAATACCGTTGCTGATCAGCGCCCGGATTTGATTTTTTTCGGTGGAGATGCGCTCTCAAAAAAAACAAACGTGCAGGACCTCGAACGGTTTTTTTCTGAATTGGGAAAGATCGCCCCCGTCTATGCCATCTTCGGCAACTGGGAAGATGAGGCTCCGATCCATATGATTCAGCGATACCGAAACCTGGGGATTACCCTCATCGACAAGGACACCCAAGCGGTTTTCGTCCGCGGGATAACGATCGGCGTCACCGGTATTCAATCCCATTATTTCATTCGGCAGGTCAAGCATTTGGAGCTGTTGGCCGAAGCGGATTGGAAGATTCTTCTGATCCACGCGCCGAATCGATTGGAACAGTATCCGGAGTTCTACGAACGTTTTGACGTTGTTTTAGCCGGTCATACGCACGGAGGGCAGTTTTACATTCCCTTTCTCACGCGAATGTTTTTAAAAATGACGGGAAATGATGCTTTTTGGCTGCGGGGGAAATACTCCGCCGGAGATACGACGGTCTATGTGACCAATGGAGTCGGACAATGGTTTCCCGGCCGGTTCTTCTCGGTTCCGGAGATCGTAACCCTCACTCTTCCTATGCGGTAAACGGTTATGATCAAAGAGATCGTTGCGAAAGCTGCCCTTCTCCCCACGCAAAACCCGGAGAACTGGTTTGGGGCGAAATATACGATGAATATTTATCGTGGATGCGAACACCAATGTATTTATTGCGATTCCAGAAGCGATTGCTACCGGATCGAACAATTCGAGGATGTGGAGGTAAAGGTTAATATCCTGGACCTTCTTCGAAAAACGTTGAGCGGTAAGCGCTCGAAAGCGGTCGTAGGAACCGGTTCAATGAGCGATCCGTATACGCTTTGTGAAATGTCGTATGGACTTACGAGAAAGGCTTTGGGGTTACTTGCCTCGTTCGGCTTCGGGGTCCATATCACCACGAAAAGCGATATGATTTTACGAGATCTCGATATCTTGCGTTCCTTCCAAAACCGCGTAACCGTTGCTTTCACCCTTACGACAGTCATTGACGGGCTCGCAAAGACTGTCGAACCCTTCGCCCCTCTTCCCTCTCAACGGTTAAGCGCCATGAAAACGCTTGCGGAGGCCGGGATTCCCGTGGGTGTGTTGATGATGCCCGTTCTCCCCTATATAGAAGACACTCCGGAAGGGATCGGGCGCTTATTGGAAGCGATCGTCCGGCATGGGGCTTCTTTCTGTTTCTGGCACGTCGGGATGACTTGCCGGGACGGCCAGCGGGGATACTTTTACCGAAAACTGGACGAACACTTTCCCGGGTTAAAAGAGCGCTATAGGCTTCAATACGGTAATCAATACTCCTGCCCTTCTCCCCGAAGGGAAGAACTAGACAAGACGATTCAAACCTTTTGCGATAGAACCCGTCTGATCACCGGCTTCGATGTGTTCCTCAAACGGTATCCCGAACACCACCCCGTTCAGGGGAAGCTTTTTTTGGAATAATCCGACAGAAACAGGGTCGCCTTCTTTCGAGAGGCGCCCCGTTTCCGCAGGATTCATTTGAGCAGTTATAGGTCAAAGTACATCTGATACTCGATCGGGTGCGTCACCGATGCGACAAAGGCATGTTCCTCCAGCTTTTTCTGAATCCACTTGTTCAGCAAAGCCTCCGGGAAGACGCCCCACCGTTTGAGATAGGCCGAGTCTTCTTTTAAGTTCAGAACCGCCTCTTCCAGTGTCCGTGGCAAGGCGTTGATGATTTTTTCCGAAGAGTCTTCTTCGTACGGGCCGAACCCCATCGTGATCGGATCCATCTTCTGGAGGATTCCGTCGATACCGGCTAAGATCATCGCGGAAAAGGCGAGATAGGGGTTGCAGGTTGCATCGATGGTCCTGAATTCGATTCGCCGTTTTTCATTGTCTTTTACGTATCCGGGAACGCGTATCGCGGAGGTGCGGTTCCCAAGGGCAAAAACGCCGTTGGTCGGCGCTTCGAACCCCGGCACCAATCGGCGATAAGAGTTCGTGGTCGGATTCGTCAAACCCAATAAAGACGGGCTGTGCTTCAATATTCCGGCAGTGTAGTGCAGCGCTTGCTCGCTTAATCCATACAGCGTCGTACCGGAGAAGGTATTGACACCGTCCAGTTTCAAGTACTGATGCACGTGCATCCCGTTTCCCGCCTCATTGTACATCGGTTTCGGCAAAAAGGTTACCACATAACCGTATTCGTGCGCGATGTTCCGGATGAAATACTTCACCAATTGTGTGGCATCGGCCGCGTGTAAGGCATCCATAAACTGCGTTTCGATTTCGAGCTGCGCCGTGCCCACTTCGTGATGATGGTACTTGATATCCACACCGACACGTTGAAGCTGATCGCATATCTCGTTTCTCAACGTGAAGAAATGGTCGAAGGGGGGGGCCCGATGATAACCGCGTTTCCGCCCGACAAAATACTCCCCGCTTTTCCCCGAATTCCAAAACCCTTCCATACTGTCGATTTTCAAATGGATCGTATTCGGGGCCACCTCGTACACAACTTCGTCTAAAATATGAAATTCGTACTCCGGCCCGAAAAGAACTTCATCGGCCAATCGCTCTTCTTTCAGTTTTTCCAGCGTTTTTATCAGTATGCCTCGAGGATCCTGCTCGAAACGGTTTCCAGTTTGCGGTTCGAAAACGTCGCAGGAAACGGATAAGGTTTTGTATTCCCCGAAGGGATCGATGAAAGCGGTATCCAAGTCGGGAATCATGATGAGGTCACTCTTTTCGACCATGGCGTATCCGAAATTCGATGCGTCGAAGCCAATACCGTCGATCAGTATCTTCTCCTTGAAGTTGCATGCTGGAATGGTGACGTGTTTCCATACGCCGTATAGATCGACGACTTTTAAATCAACGAACTGGACCTCTTCTTTCTCGATAAATCGTAAGACTTCCTGAAAGGTCATAGGGGTTCCTCCTTTGATAAACGCTACGCATTATTCCTGCTCCATAAAGGGATAGGGAGAGGCTGTCGGGGGTACAAAGGTTTCTTTTATCGATCGTATCGATGTCCAGCGCAATAAATTCCAGGCGCTGCCTGCCTTATCGTTCGTGCCGGAAGCGCGAGCCCCTCCGAAGGGTTGCTGGCCGACAACGGCTCCGGTCGGCTTGTCATTGATATAAAAATTGCCCGCCGCATGCCTGAGCCTCTGCTCGGCGGTGGCGAGGGCGGCTCTATCTCGGGCAAAGACAGCTCCTGTCAAAGCGTAGGGAGAGGTTCGGTCGCACAGGGTCAGGGTCTCTTCGAACTGAGCATCCGGGTAGAGATAGATCGTCAAAACCGGGCCGAAGATCTCGGTCACCATGGTTCGGTAGCGGGGGTTACTCGCCAAAATGACGGTCGGGCGGATAAAGTACCCCTTCCGCGCGTCATAAGACCCTCCCGCGACGATCTTCGCATCCGGATGGTTTCTCGCTTCGTCGATGAACCCCGTGATCGTTTTAAAAGCGGAAGCGTCAATCACGGCGTTGACGAAGTTTCTGAAATCTTCCGGGGCGCCCATCGTTAGCCCTTCCGTTTCATCGATTAACGTTTGGCCCATCGTGTTCCACAGGCTTTCCGGAATATAAGCCCGGGATGCGGCCGAACACTTTTGCCCCTGGTACTCGAATGCCCCTCGTATCAAGGCAGTTGTCAGGGCGTTCGGGTCGGCGGAAGGGTGGGCCATGACGAAATCTTTGCCGCCCGTCTCTCCGACAATACGCGGATAGGAACGGTACGCGGCGATGTTTTCACCGATCGTTCTCCACATGTCTTGGAATACGCCGGTTGACCCTGTGAAATGAACCCCCGCAAACAACGGATGTCTCAAAACGACCGGACCAACCAGTGCGCCTGGCCCTGGAACGAAATTGATGACGCCATCCGGCAAGCCCGCTTCCTGTAAAAGCTTCATGATGAAGTAAGCGGAATAGACTGCCGATGAGGCCGGTTTCCAGAGAACGGTGTTTCCCATCAACGCGGGCGCGGTGGGAAGATTTCCTGCGATCGAAGTGAAATTGAACGGGGTAACCGCGAATACAAACCCTTCCAGCGGCCGGTACTCGCTGCGATTCCAAACACCCGACGGGCTGTAAGGTTGTTCTTGATAGAGCCGAGTCAGGTAATAGGCGTTAAAGCGGAAGAAGTCGATGAGCTCACAAGCGGAATCGATTTCGGCTTGGAAGGCGTTTTTGCTTTGCCCAAGCATCGTTGCCGCGTTCATCGTGCTTCGCCACGGGCCGGCCAATAAATCCCCGGCTTTTTTAAAGATCGCCACACGATCTTCCCACGAAAAAGACTCCCAAATCGGTTTGGCGCTTAAACTTGCTTCGATGGCCAGTTTCAATTCGTCTTCGCCCGCTTTGTGGTAAACGGCAAGTTCCTTCGCATGGTCATGCGGTATGACACACGGCGCCAATTGACCGGTACGGACTTCTTTACCATTGATGATGAGCGGGATTTCGAGGTGTTCTTCTTTCAGCGTGCAGAGTTTGGCTTTCAGTTCGGCTCTTTCCGGACTCCCTGGTTTGTAGGCCATGATGGGTTCATTGACCGGTTTTTCGTACAGATGGATTCCGTTCATCTTTTCCCTCCTATGTGAAGACGATTCTCACGATGGTTCTAAACGACGGATGGTTCCGCTATGGTTTCGCGACGGTCGTATCGGCCGAGATCCAAAACGACATCCCATGTCAGCGGGCTTCCGGTAACGAGGTCCGCCAGCAAAGTCCCGACCGCCGGCGCGATCATGAAACCATGGCCGCTGAACCCAATTCCCATGAAAAACCCTTTGACCGCTTCTGATTCGCAAACGATCGGTTGACGATCCGGCGACATATTGTATAACCCCGCCCACTGCCGCACGATTCGTAACCTCTTCAGGGGCGGCAATAACCAAGCGGCTTTTCGCACCATCGTCTCAAGAAATTGCCACGTCGCGTTGATGTTGTACCCGCGCGGTTCATTTTGGGGGCCATACCCCATGATGAAGCTGCCGTGCGGCGTTTGCTGACAGTAGATGCTGTAAGAAAAAGACATCACCATCGGGTCCATGATCGGATTGACCGGTTCGGTAACGAGAATTTCGTGCCGTTCGGAATAGACCGGCAGGCGCACCCCCGCCATCTCGCCGATCTGCGCGGACCATCCTCCGGCCGCGTTGACTACCTGATCGGTTTCGATAAAACCCCGGCTCGTATGAACCCCTTTAACTCGGCCCCTTTCCACGATGATCGCCTTGACTTCTGTTTTCGTCAAGATCTCGACGCCGAGGCGTTCGGCCGCTTTCGCGTAAGCCTTCGTCGCCAAAAAAGGGTTCGCGTGCCCGTCGGTGGGGCAGAAAGCCCCCCCCAGCATCTTTTCCGTATTCAGGAAAGGAACGATCTCTTTCGCTTCCTCACACGTAACCAACCGCGACGGAATGTCCAACCGATGCTGCACCTCCACGTTCTTCCGAAACTGGTCCATTTCTTTCTCGGAGTAAGCCAGGAGGAGATACCCCTTCTGTTTTAGTTCAATATCGACATCGGTTTCCAAAACCTCTCGAAAGTTTTCGAAGACCTTCATGCTCTCGCGGGACAACAGGCAGTTCTGATAGGTTCCCCATTGCTGTCGAATCCCCGCCCCGCACCGTCCGGTCGCGCCGGACGCCAACCCATCCCGCTCGATCAGGACAATGTCCTTCATTCCCCGCTTCGCAAGGCTGAAAGCGGTTGACGTACCCGTAATCCCTCCGCCGATGATGACGACCGAAGCTCTATTCTTCATCGTCGATCCCCTCCAATACCTCTTGAAACAAGACCCCGCCAAAAGGCGGTCGGCTATGGGTAGACAGTATCTCTTCCATCGACTGTCCGGTTTTCATCGCGATCTCCCGCGCGATAATCGGGCCGCATGTCTTGCCTTGGCACGGGCCCATTCCGCAGCGCGTAATCCGCTTTATCTCCTCAAGCGATGTCACGCCTTGATCGATCAGCTCTCGAACCGTCTCGATATCGATATCTTCGCAACGGCAAACGATGGTTTTATCGGTATTCATTATTTTTGCACCACCCTGATATGGCGTACGTCTTGTACGAGATTTCTATCCATTTCGACCGTCACGATCGTCGTTTTATCTTGTTTTGACGTATTGAGAACCGATTTAACGACCCCCTGGCCGACCAACTTTCCGGAGCGGTCCAATAAATCCACCGATTCTTCGCGAACCGGTTTGGGGAGGAATTCATACGGCAGCGTCACTTTCGCCGGACCGCCTTCTCGGGTTTCGTCTACGGTAAAGATCGCCAAGCCGGGGCAACGCCCAATGCATTGGCCGCAGCCGGTGCAAAGGTCAAAGTCAATGATCGGAAGGTCGTTGATATCGGAGAAGGGTTTGATCGCTCCAAAAGGGCAATGATGAACGCACGGATCGCAGGGTATCTGTTGAAAACATTCGATAACCGCGTATGCGCGCTTTCTTTTTCGGTTCTCGTCAGGCAGAACCCCCGCAAGATTAACCGGACTGGCGATTCCGCTCCGCGAAAGCTCTTCGATCGTGTTCGGATGCGACGACGGCTTCGGCGAAATTTCTCCGGTAAGTTTTGATAACCCCGATCGAATCTTTTCACCCACAGGGCCCGACCGTAAAGCCTTCAAATGCGTTTTCACTTCCTCGAGACGCGCCCCAAGGTCCAGGTCCGGGCGGATTTGCCTTGTGGCGTTGAGCCCGGCGAGCTCCCCTTCCAGCAAGGCAGCCGTCGCCTCTTCGATACTGGAAAGATCCCCCGCGACATAGAGGTTAGGAACGTTCGTCCGCATCGATTCATCTCTGACGGGAACTTGCCCCCCCAGTTCGGGTATATATTTGAATTGACAGCCGCTCTGCCCCAAGAGGTCTATCAAAGGGTTCAACCCGACGGCCAGACAGATCGCGTCACAGTCGACGGCGAATCGGCTTCCCGGTATCTCTTTCCACTTCTCGTCGAGCCGAACCAATTCCGCCCCCGCCACGCGCTCTTGTCCAAGGGCTTTCTTGATCGTGCAAGAGGGATATATCGGGATACCCAGACGCCTGATTTTCGAAGCGTGGACGAGATAGCCCCCAATCTTGGGCGCCGCTTCGACCACGCCTACGACCTCGGCGCCGGCTTGCGCCAGCTGGTAAGAGACGATCAGACCAATGTTTCCGGAACCGATCATGAGGATACGGTTGGCCGGGAGCACGCCGTAGAGGTTCATCAATGTCTGCACGGCCCCCGCGCCATAGACTCCCGGAAGATCGTTGTTCTCGAACGGGAGGAATTTTTCGAAGGCGCCGGTCGCCACGACGATGGCTTTCGGTTCGATTTTGATCATCTTCCCGCCTTTCAGGGCGGTAGAAACCCCGTCTTCGTAGATGCCTAATGCCGTCGTCGAAAGAGAGACTTCAACGTTTTCCAGCTGTGAAACCACAGTTTCCAGCTCTTCAATGATCGTAATACCCCGCGTACCCGCGCGCTCCGCGACCGAACCGAAAAAACGATGCGTCTGTTTGGTCAGTTGCCCGCCCAAGCGTTCCCGCTCTTCCAGCAAGACTACTTTCAATCCCGCTTTTCCCGCCGCAACGGCAGCGCTGATACCCGCGGGCCCGCCTCCGATAACCAGTAAATCACACGCGATCATACAAATCTCCTCTTGGGTTTTGGCTCTCTACCAGCATTCCCTCTTCTATGGGCGTCACACAGCTTCGAACGTTTGGAACCCCATTCACTCTCATCAAACAAGAAGAGCAGTGGCCGATTGCGCAAAAAAGCCCCCTCGGCCTATGATGCACCGGGCTTTCACTCAATTTCCAGATACCCAGCGCATGCAAAGCGGAAACGATCGTGTCTCCTTCATATCCAGACACGTCTTTGCCATCAAACGTAAAATGGATCACCTTGTTTTGGCGAAAACTCAATATCGGATGTTCGCTGATACGCATGACACACCTCCGTACATTCGATAAGTGCTCTTACTGTTTTATTCTCGAAAAATCGGAATAACAAAAACGAAGTCGTTTTGTCATTCCGATTCAATTTTTTTCCTATTCACGACAGTACCGCTTCTATCGCTCACCAATGAGTGCCCTTCAAGAAATCTCGCGAAGGTACAATGACCGATTTCTTCCCCTTTCCAACAATTGTATCAGAATTCTGATGTCCTTATTCCGTACTTATAATGAATATCACGTTAATGAAGTTTCATCTTTCTCCAACAACTCTCCGAAGACCCGCATCTGTCGCAGATATTCGCTTTCGTCTATGATGCCGGTTGCCGTGTACACGGAAGAAAGTTTTTTCGGTAGCCGCTCTTGATCGAAAGAGAAGCCCAGCTCCCTTTTTAACCGGTACTTCATCACGTGGATTTTCTTTGCAAGTTCTTGCAGCCTTCCTTCGTCCCACTGCGTCATCCCCAAAGCGGCCAATCCCTCCAAGATGGTTGGCATCGTGAAGACGTTCCGGGCAAAGAGACAGATCACGAGCGAGTTGAGCAAGGTACGCCAACGCCCTTCCTGGAACAAGTCTTCGGTCCACGCCTGCGCCGGTTTATCGACGGTTCCCTTCTTTTGATCCAGCGCGTAACCGGCTGAATCAAGGTGCGAATGCCGTATTCCGGTGGAGAAACCCAAGAACCCGTGGAGTCCGGTGATGTATCCTGGCGCTTCGTTCCTGCCAAAGGTAATGGCAAAGGACTCTCCGCCGTACTTCTCAGAGAGAAAGGCTGTGCCTTTTTCCAGGTCACGGTAAAACTCGGAATCCCCTCCGATCACTCTGTTCAAAACCGCTTCATAGGTGGCGGCATCTCCGAACTTAAGGATCAGGCCCCCTGTTTCCCGAGCGGAGATCACTCCCTTCATAAAGGCTTCTGTCGCCCAGGCGAGAATTACCCCCATGCTGATCGCATCCCATCCTTGTTTTTCGATGATCAGAAGCAGCCGCAACACGTCTTCCGGCTGGTTGAGAGAGAGATTGGAGCCCACCGCATAGATCAACTCGAAGTCATAAGCGATTTTGTTCGACTTGAATTGATGGTTTTTCTCTTCGAAAGACTCTCTCAGGATCGCCATGTGGATGCACCCGACCGGACAGTGCGCGCAGGCGAGCTTTTGAATCAGCAGCTGGTCGGCAAAGCTCTCTCCGCTGATGGATTCCGCGCCTTCGAAAAAACCTTGCGAAAAGTTGCGGGTGGGTAAGCCGTTGATACGACTCAGCGGAAGAACGTTCATCGAGGTGCCGAGATCGTGATACTTGTTCAGCGCCGGAGAATGGACGAACTGATCATAAAGTTTTTT
>CAZMHO010000004.1:19527-35212 GCA_964566085.1 uncultured Thermotogaceae bacterium
GCACGCAATGGGAGATTCTCGTTCACCGGCTGGACCAACGCGAATGATGGAGCTCTTCCAAGCGGTGCCGACCCGTTCCTTCAACACGCGTTCTGAGGCTAAAGCGGACATGCCTTTGAGCGAATAAGCCCGATGAAGCGAGACCTCATGATTGACGATCCGGATATAACAAGGATAAGCGGATCTGCCCGTGATTTTCAAGATATGGATTCCCGCCTGGAATAAAGCCATCGCCAGGTTCCCGCCCGCGTGTGATTCGCCAAGATTCCCCGTCAGCGGGGAGATAAACAGCGCAACGGTTTTCGTGCATAGGGGATAGACACCGTTGAAGGGGCCGATGGCAAAAAATACAGAGGACGATTCCGCGAACGGATCCTTGTTCCGGGCGATCTCATCCATCAGCAGCTTCGTAGCCGCCCCCGTTCCCCCCAAGTAGGTGTCGAAGAGCTCATCGAGAGGGGACGTCCCAGCGGCGCCGGTTGTTAAGTCGACGGTCATTAGGATCGGTTTCATGATGGATCCACCGCCACCATCTCTAAAACCTTATTGGGGCAAAAAGACACACATACCCCGCAATGATGGCAAGGAATAGGGAACCGTTCCGAAAAGTCCCATTGCAGAGCGGAGGGAGCGCAGGCTTCGATGCAAAGGCCGCAATGCGTGCATAGCGATTCATCCAACTGTACACCGCCCCCTTTTCGAGGCGTGAGCGCCCCCGTCGGACAGGCTCTGGCGCAGTCGGGATCGACACATCCGTAACAAGCGCGGATGGAAAAGGCGCCCTCGATACCGTTGTAGGCGCGTACTTTGAGGGCGGCGCGCTCGACGCCCACAGTATTCTTCCACGTTCGGCTGCAAGCCATCATACAGCAGCCGCAGCCGATGCACTGCTCTCGTTGAACGATTCTCAACAGTTTAGCGATGTTAACTCCCTCCCTCGACGTTCACGTTTCTTAATGCCTCTAAAGCCGCAATCATGCTTTGGCGGATCTGCTCGATCAGTTCTTCCTCAGTCTGGAACGCTTTCGGATCGACCGGCGGCAGGATGCGCGCTTTCACCTTCGCGCGTTTGATAAAAACGGTCCCTTTCGGCATAATGTTTTCGTTTCCAGTTACAACGAGGGGAACGATAGGGGTTTTCGTCATCATCGCGATCCGCAAACTCCCTTTGGCGAACGGGCCGATATCGCCATCCAAGCTTCGGGTGCCTTCCGGAAAGAGCGCGATGATGTCCCCGCCTCGAAGATGTTCCATCACTTTTCGTAAAGCGTATACGGCTTGCCGAGGATCATCGCGATCGATGAAAACCGCCATCCGCTTCGCGAGGACCCCGAGAAGCGGGTAGGCAGCGATCTCTTTTTTCACGATAAAAAAAGCCTCCGGAGCGATGAACCCATAGATCGTTGCAGCATCGAAGGCGCTTAAGTGGTTGGAAGCGATCAGATAGTTCCGATCTTTCGGCAGATTCTCAAACCCCTCGATTTCGGGTTTCATCCCAAACCATCGATAACATCGACGGGAAAGCTCCACGCCTTTCGACCGCGCGTACACGGCGGCCGCCGTTTCATCTCGGTGTTTCTCTAGCCAATGGATACGGTGTGTATAGTAGACGCTGTAGAGAAGGTAGTAAATCATAATGACCGCATAGTACGCCACATACCCGATGAACATAAACGGCAACAGAAGATATTTCATCTTCGAGACTCCTTTCATGGAACCTGATTATTCCGTAGTTCGAAAACGCAGTAAAGCGGAGGTTTTCACGATCATTGCCATCGCGAACTCTCTGATCCCCGACCCCGCGCACGCCGTTTGATAATCCACAGTCTCTTTTATGCCGCTTTTCAGATCCGTAATCGCTTGTTTGACTTTCTGCAAGGCTTCCCCATCCACGGTCTCCTGAAAAAAGAACGGGAGCATTCCGGCCAATTCCGCCGCCTGTAATAGAAGCGCGCCCCAACCTTCGAACGCGACCATCCAGGGTCGAACCTCTTTAAGCCACACGAGCGGCATCGTCCCTTTCAGTGTATGAGCGGCTTCGCTGATCATTAGGGCGTGTTGCAGTAAATCCGAAGCGGCTTTTGAGATAAGACCGGACCGAGCAGTAGCGGAATACGCCTCTATCCATCGGTCGCATTCCATTCCCTCCCCTTTTGGGTTGAGCGGGCTGACCTGGTTCATTCTTGCGAAAAGCCTCAAACTTTCGGAGCAGTGGGGAGCAAACCCCTCTATGGCGTTTTCCCAAGCGGATTGAGCGTCGTAAGTATCGGGATCGTTCAAATAAGCGGCAATGCTTTTCAATACCGGAATAGAAGCTGTCGCCTGATTCATCGGATTGATCAAAAACCCGCGACTCGTTTGCGGTAGCCGCGAGTCCCGTCCCGTATAAGGCCCGATATGCAGTTCGGACGCCATCGAACCGTCGTTCACGGGATAGTTGTCCCAATAAACAACCTTTCGCCGAAGCGCGCGACTCACCGCTTCGGCCTCATCGAAGGGAATCGTTTGAGAACAGACCTGCGGGCCGGTCCAAAGAATATCGATATCGGGATGCAGTCCTAGCCCAATTCTGTCCAAGTATAGCGTACGGGGATCCCCACAGTACTGCGTCGGACAAAAGAGGAAGGATGTCACGGCCGTCTGAGCCTTCAAACGCTCATGGACTTGGTTTGTAAAAAACACTTGAGCTTCGGCCAAATCGGAAAAAGCCGCTTGGTCTGATTCTTTTTGCAAGGTTAAGGGAATGTCATCCAAGAACAAACAGAAACCCGTTACGCCGATCGCCGAAAAAGACAGATATTTTCGGACGAGGGCGTCGATCAGCCCGGAATCCCCGTAGGTCAGGCTCAACCCTGGGCTCAAAGCTATCGCCACGCCGACGCCCAACTGCTTCCCCTCTTCGACCAGGTTTTTAAACTCACGGAAAAACTCCGGAGGATACGGTGTTTTCCATTGGTGCCGATGGAGCCGGTCGTTTTTGGGGGCATAGACATACAGATTCATATCGAGACGCGCCATTTCCTGCAGGATACGCGCGCGCTCTTCCATCGTCCAGGGAGTACCGTAAAACCCTTCCACGACGCCTCTTATCTGAAAACCGCTCATTCGATTCGCTCCTTTTCCATCAAGATACGCCACTTGCGCGATGCACTCTCATTAAGACGGGGAAACCCGTGCCTATTATCGGAAAGCGGATTTCAAAAAAACAAGGCGTACTTCACTGTACGCCTTGTTTTTAATCATTCATGCCGCGGCAAAAGATCGTCTATTTCGCGAAATCGGTCAATCGACTAACTGTCTTATAGTCCCGTCCACTCCGCTTCAAAGGTGTCGCCCTCTGAAACCGCGCCAAGGGTTTCCGTAACATTGCCCGCCATCTTCTGTTCGAACCGGAGTACGGTTTCATCGAGATCGGCTGTGAATTCATAAGTGATTCCGGTGGTGATGTCCGTAAAGGAGATAACCATTTTGGCGGGTATACCAAATTTTGCGGCGGAAATCGTACCCGTGATCGAATTGCCTCCAAACGGAGCGCCCTCAGTCATGCCACCCAAGCCCCCGAAGTTCTCGGACCAGATATGGATGATCTGTGTCAGCGTCACATTCGTTCCGCCCGTAACGAAGGTCCAATACCCCGTGATATTCGGATAGGCCTGCAAAGAGACATAACAACCGGATGTTGCGAATACAAGCACCAAAACCATCAAAGAAATGATGAGTAATTTTTTCATCCCAAGCACCTCCCCTGAATGTTTTCTTTCAAGCCCGCTTATTGCTTGACGGCTTCAAATCGATTTCCGTCCTCCACCACTGTTCCAACAATCTTCGGAGAGGTTTTGTCAATTTTGCCTGTTAGGACTTTGCTGCCGACAAGGATACTGATGTTGCCTTCGCTATCGGCTTCATACCGAAAATCGTGATCGACACCGTCAATCGAGAACTTACCGGTTGTAAAATTCATAACAACCTCATCCGGATCCGGCGCTCTTCCTTCCCCTAACAAAAAGCCCCAGTCAAAAGTCACGGCCCAAGGGCCTCCCAGCCAAGAAAACGGCCATCCTACGGTAACGCTGCAGTTGGTCATAAATAAGGCCATCAGTAAAAGCATACTCAATAGCAGTACGATACGAACCTTTTTCATATTTACACCTCCTGAAAGATTTCTCCCTTTGTATATTCTATTCTTTTTTTGCGAAAAATGCAAGAAAGCCGTAAGATTGAATCTTGTTGTCGGTTTTCTCACTGCCCCTTTGCGAATTCATATCCTTTGCTTAACGCTTTTTTGTTTTTTTCATAGAATCTCTCTTGAATCCTCTTGCGCAAAACCGCATCCGTTTGATCGCAACCGATCCCTAAGGTACTCGCTAAAACTCCCAATAGAACTGTGTTCTGATAGTTCGCGCCTCCGATCTCCGACGCCCATTCCGTGACGGGAACCCGTACGGCCCGACCCGTTTTTTCGATCTGTTCGTCCAACCCCTGCGGGTACTCTTTCTTCCCGGAGAAGATCGGCGCCGAAGGGATCATGGTATCGGCGTAGATCACGGTTCCCCCGTTTTTCAGATAGGGTAGGAACCGATAGGTTTCCATTTTTTCGAACCCCAGCAGAATATCCGCGCCGCCGTATCCCACAAAAGGGGAGTTCACTTTCTCTCCGAACCGGATTTGCGTGGAGACGGAACCGCCTCGCTGTGCCATTCCGTGGACTTCCGACATTTTGACGTCATGCCCGTTTTGGACCAACAGCTCCGATAACACCTTTGAGACCAGCAGAATCCCCTGACCGCCGACGCCGACCAGTACGACCGTTTTCGTTTTAGACATTCTGATCATCCCGCTTTTGGATGGCATGGAAGGGGCAGACCTGATAACACAGGGAGCAGCCTTTGCACGTGGTCTCGTCGATTCTGGAACCGACGCCATTGACGAACGAGATCGATGGGCACCCCAAACTGAGGCACTTCTTGCATTTCTTGCATATATCCTCTTGAACGGTATATCTGGACTGCGGGAGCTCAAATTTCGATCGATCCTGGGGCGGAAGCGCTTTCAGCAAGGCGCAAGGCCATTGGGCGAGGATTACGACAGGTCCTTCCATCGTGGCGGTCTCTTTTAGGAGCGCCTTCAACCCCGCCAGGTCGTTGGGATTGATCTCAAAGAAGTGCTGGACGCCCAAGGCTTTCACAATGTCCCTGATCTCGATCTCCGTCGCCGGTTTCCCGCTTAACCGCAATCCGGTTCCGTGATTATTCTGGTGCCCGGTCATCGCCGTTGATCGGTTATCCAAGATGCAGACGGTGATCTGGGAGCGATTGAACACGGCGTCCGCGAGTCCGGTGATTCCGGAATGGAAAAACGTCGAATCCCCGATCACGCCGATCACGCGACTCGTTCTACCGATTTTCTTGAAGGCTCTTTCGAAACCGATAGCGGCGCTGATGCCGGCGCCCATGCACAGAACCGTATCCATCGCGTTGAGAGGCTCCGCGCTTCCGAGCGTGTAGCAACCGATGTCCCCGGTGATCACGGTGTCTTTCAATAGGCTCAGCTCGTAAAAAACGCCCCGATGGGGGCAGCCAGAACAGAGAACCGGCGGGCGAGGCAAAGCTTTCTCTTCCGTTATTTCGCAGCCGGAAACGCTTTCACCCAACAACCGGGAAGCGATCATTTCGCTATTGAGCTCTCCGCATAAGGGCAGGCGTTCTTTTCCGATCGCCGGAATCCCTAAAGCTTTCACGTGGTTTTCTATGAACGGATCGTTTTCTTCGATCACATAGACGTTTTCGACCTGCCGAGCGAAGGCGGCGATCTTCCGAGACGGGAGCGGATAGGTAAACCCGAGTTTAAGGAATGAAGCGCGGGACCCGAAGGCCTCTTTGGCATGCTGGTACGCGATACCGCTCGTAATGATGCCGATCTTCGGATCTCCCGTCTCGATGAAATTGAGCTCGGTTTCGTTGCTCCATTCTTCCAAGGCTTTCAGTTTCTGTTCCAACTCCCCATGATGGACGCGGCAGCGCGCGGGGGTGGCGACGAACCGCGTGAGATCCCGGCGATAAACGGTGGGCGTTCTCTCAACCCTTTCACCGAGTTCCACCAGCCCTTTGCTGTGGCAGACGCGCGTTGTCATCCGGAACAGCACGGGGATCTTGTGTTTTTCGCTCACTTCGAAGGCTATCTTTATCATCTCTTTTGCTTCCTGACTATCGGATGGTTCAAAGAGAGGGACTTTGGCATGTAGGGCATAGTAGCGGTTGTCCTGCTCTGTTTGAGAGGAGTGCAGCCCGGGGTCGTCAGCGGATAGGATGACACATCCGCCCTCCACACCCAAATAGGCGCCTGAAAACAGCGGATCCGCGGCGACATTGAGACCGACATTTTTCATGGTCGCAAGCGATCTCAGACCCGCAAAAGCCGAGCCGAAGACGATTTCGAGGGCGACTTTTTCGTTGATCGACCATTCGGTATCGATCTCCCGATACTGCGCTAAAGATTCCAGAATCTCCGTACTAGGCGTCCCAGGATAGCCGCACGCAACCTGAACGCCAGCTTCGTACGCGCCCCGAGCGAAGGCTTCGTTTCCGGAAAGCAGTGCTTGTGCCATCTTTCACCTCATTCAAATCGAGTTTCGTGTACGGTTGATTATAGCATAAAGAGACCGCAATAATAGGAAATGAGCCGTTCCGGCGCGGATGCGTTTCGAGTTACCGCAAACCGCGCAGATACGCCACAACCGCCCGAATGGCAACAGGTGGTTCTTGCCAGTCGTTGCGGACACACCGCTTCTCGGCTTCCAGCAGGTCGCCCTCTTCGAACCGCCGGTGGGCGTAATACCGATCGACGACCCGTTTCGCCCCGGCAACATTCCCGACCGCGACGCGCCGCATGATTCCGCGTATGTCCAACGCGAAAGCGACCATACACCCCGGGCGCTCGCAAAGCTGACAGCGGTTAGCCGCCAGAGCGGCATTTTTTTCTTCTTCGGGCCAATCCGAATACAAGTGATCGCGTGTATAGGGGTGGCCAACGATGCGAACATAATTTTTCATACTTTTGCGGTAGACGAAGGGTTCCAGGTTGAGCGTTTTCAAAATCGCGTTCGCCGCCGCGATACCGGAGGTCGTTACGGTGGGAGTACCGGTTCCCATCACCGTCGATTCTCCGCAACAGTAAAGGGTGTCCCATTCAGTTTGCGTGTGGAGGCGGTGGAACATATGTTGTCCCAAAGATTGTTTAGGTCCCGCGACCGCGCCGCCGTTTTTCATCGTGTACCGTTCGATCGTTCGGGGAGTCGCCACTTCCGAGAGCCGCACAGCCTTGGCAAAACCGGGAAAGCGTTTCTCAAGAACGGTGATCAGGCGCGCGCGTTCCCGTTCCTTCCTCGCCAGATATTCCTCGTCGCTCAACCCTTCCCATTTTTCGAAGGTCGGTCCGATGGCGATGACAGTGTGCTCTTCTTCTGCGCACAAGGTCCGGTCGTCGATGCTGAAGATGTACGCGGTTACCTCGCTTTCATCCAGTTCGTCCGGATTGCCGACCAACATTTCTACGGGGGCGGTATCTTCCGGTATCACGGTTTTGTCGACCGTTGTGTAGAGAACCACGCTGGGATAGGTCGGCTCCTGGGCTTGCGCCCACTGTACCCGTTTCGGTTTGAGGAAGGTTTCGTCAATGAGACCGCCATAGAGGTTCCAGACAGTACCGGAGTAGATTAAGTTTTTCGCGAAGTACTTTTCGCCTGATTTCGTCAACACACCCACCGGACGTCGTTCGTCAAAGAGAATCTTCACAACCTCCTTTTCGAGAAGCATCTCCCCGCCGTGCGCTTCGATGACCTTTTCCAGCTTGCCGGGGAGGAACTGAGTCGACCCGGCCGGATAGTAACTGCCGCCGACATGGTTATCCACAAACATCACCGAAGCCAAAACGGCCGGAGACTCTTTTACCGTGGTATAACAATAAGTAGAGGTCAGTTTGTCGTAAAACTTGAAGATCTCGGGATCCGTGAAATAGCGGCGCAATATGGAATCGGCGCTTCGGTTTAAAAAGCCCAGGAATTTCAGGTACGAAAGAGGGTGCTTCAACAGGCTTTTAAGCGCGACTTTCGGGTCTGTCTCATCCGGGGTGGCGTAAGCTGGATTTTCGACCATCACGTGCCGATACATCTTCTCCAGATCGCGGTAGAACCGTTGGATATTTTGTTTCTCGGAAGGGAAGATCGTACCCAGCTCTTCGGCGAACCGGTCGGTATCAGCCCAGAAACGGATGCGATGCCCCTTGAAATTCAGACAGTAAAGGTAGTCGTGTTGCAAGATATCAATGGGTTCTTCAAGGCAATTGAAGACGAAACGGTGCGCGTTGAACCCTTTTTCACCAAAACCGAAAAGCATCGCGGAACCTTGATCGAATACCGTGTCTTTTCGTTTGAAAATTCCGCAGGAACCGCCGGGATTGTAGCTTTTATCGATCACCGCCACCTTCAAGCCACGCTTCGACAACAAACTGGCGGCGGTCAAGCCGGAAAGACCCCCGCCGATAACCATAACATCGTAATCCACGCCCTTACCTCCTTTGATGAACCAGCGCTTGGCGCTTGCCGTTAGATAATCTGTAAGATAACGATCCCAGATATGTTACAGGATTCGTTCCCTGATTCGTACCACTCCTAAAAAGTGATTGACTGCCAACCCGATCACAAGAGAGAACGCCGTCTTCAGTTCGGAATGGCTCATGGCTCTTCCCCCTTTTCGGAAAACACTTCGCACGGGGAAGGAGATCGGAGACTCCCCATCATTTCTTGCAAAAGGGGAAGCAACGCCTGGGCTTTATGAACATCCAGGCCAAGGCTGCAAGCCATCTTCACCGGAATTCCGGTAGCTTCTTTTTTCAGGGCTTTCCCTCTTTCGGTCAAACGGATGGTGACGGTTCTTTCGTCGGTCCCCCGTTCTCGGGTCAAGAGCTCTTCGGAAGCCATCTTTTTTAGCAAAGGCGTCAGGGTTCCCGAATCCAAATACAATCGTTCGCCCAGGGCTTTCACGGTGACTCCGTCTTCCTCCCAAAGAGCCAACAAGGTAATGTAAGCGGTATAAGTCAATCCGAGAGGATCCAGAAACGGCCGATAACGGCGAATGATCTCTTTGGAACAAACGTAAAACGCGAAACACAATTGGTTATTCAAGTTCAAAGGATCGTCCGAAAAAAAGCGCGCTGCCGATTCCATCACAGAATCTTCACCTCCTATCCTCCTATTATAAAGCAATACCCTTCGCAGGAGGGTCGATTCGTGTAAAACCGAAGTCATTCGAAGAACTTTGGTTTTACCGGGCTTTTCACGGACGGGTCAAACGACGGATTCCCCCAACAACGTTCGGATATCCTCTTCCATCTTCAACGGGGAAGTCGCGGGAGCATAGCGGCGAATCACCGTCCCTTTTCGGTCGATCAGAAACTTTGTGAAGTTCCATTTGATTTTGCCCCCGAAAGCCCCTTTGGCCTCTTCTTTGAGGAATTGGTATAGAGGGCTCGTCTCCGGACCGTTCACATCGACCTTCTCGAACAGTTCGAAGCTCACGCCGTAGTTCACTTGGCAGAAGTTTTGAATCTCCTGATTCGAGGCGGGATCCTGATTGGCAAACTGATTGCAGGGAAAGCCTAATATGGCAAGCCCTTGATCTTTATATCTTTTGTAGAGCTCTTCCAGCTCGGCTAACTGGGGGGTAAAACCGCACTTGCTGGCGGTATTCACCACGATCACGACTTTCCCTTTGTACGTTTCCATCTTCACTTCTCTTCCGTTTATCTTTCTCGCAGAATAGTCAAAAAAACTCATCACGGGCCTCCTGTTATTGTATTTTACACTATTAAATTGAACACAATGATTATACCGAAATCGACCCAATTTGTCAAGACCCCAGAAAAAAATTCGTCGCAAGGAAGCCATTTTCGCTGTTGAAAGTGGTAGAATCGTTGCAGGCAAGACTGCCGCCGCGGTGTCTAAGAATCCGTTCGTCTGCCGATTCATCGCGGAGATACCCGTTCAGGAGGTTAATGGCGATGTTAGAGACCCTTATGGCCCTTGAAACCGAAGCCATGGAGGCTTGGCGACAAGGAAACCCTCTCAAATACTGGGAGATGAGTCATGAACGCATTCTCTATGTCGATCCCGGCCTAACGAGTCCGATCGTGGGACAAGTTTCTTATCACAAGTTTCTCGGCCAACTGGCCGGCAGTATCCATTACGGGGTTTCCGAATTCATCGACCCCGCCGTCTGCGACCTCGGCGATCTGGCGACCCTTTCTTATCAGTACCTAAGCGCCGCCCATGAGGTAGACCGCGCGCTCGGCCGAACAACGCTGTGGGACATCACGCACGTTTACGCGATGGCGGAAAACCGCTGGCAGTTGGTTCACTCTCACCGTTCATTCACAAAGCAACGGCTGCCGGGCAAAGTGGAGGTAACCCTTCCGATCCGTTTCGAGGAACTCGGTTATGATGAAAGCCGCGAATGGATGAATCTCGAAACGGCAGCAATGAAGCGCTGGCGAAAAGGGGATCCCACGGGCTTTTTCGCGATATGCGCGGAGGACGTCCGTTATTTCGATCCGTTCGTACGAAAGCGGATCGACGGGCTGGAATGCTTGAAAGAGGAGATTTCGCGCCGCGCGTGCCGTACCCGTTTCGATGTGATGGAATTCATTGACCCGTGGGTGATCGTCAGCGGACGAGTGGCAGCCGTTCTGTTTTACCGGTTTTTTTCCACCACCCTCAATCCCAACGGAACCGTTCGAACGCGCATTCCGTGGAACTGTTCCGTTGTCTACCGCCGCGAAAAAAGCGGATGGAAGATCGTCCATACGCATCGTTCTTATATTAACGGCCGTCAATGAACCCGCCGGAATGGCGCGTCCCTTTAAGCTTCTTTTAAGGATTCTCAGATACAATACGACACCAATCCAAAGCACGCATCTCCGGAGGTTCTCATGAAAAAAACCAGAGTGATCGTTCAAATCGTGTTTCTTGTGTTTGTCGTCTATTTATCGATCGGCCATAACCTTGCCGAAAGGGGGGTTCAGCTGCCCGGCGCGGCCAATCTTCATGCCGTTTGCCCCTTTGGTGGAATCGTCGCCGCTTATACCTTCGTTACCTCCGGGGACACCGTTCAAAAACTGCATGATTCGAACTATTATATGTTAATCGCGCTTCTGATCTCGCTTGTCTTGTCAGGGGCTTTTTTCTGCGGTTGGCTTTGCCCGATGGGTACCGTTCAGGAATGGTTCGGAAAATTAGGAAAAAAAGCATTCCCAAAGTGGTATAACGCGGTGCCCAAGAAGCTGGATCGATTGCTCAGGTTGGGGAAGTACGCCGTTTTAGCCTTCGTTCTCTTTCAAACCGCCCGAACCGGACAACTGATGTTCGGGGATTTGGATCCCTACTACAATCTGCTCCATATCTGGACCGATGAAATCGCGCTCACCGGATATCTTTCTGTCGCGATCACCCTGTTCTTATCCCTTCTGGTAGAGCGCCCTTTTTGCCGTTACGCCTGCCCACTTGGCGCCGTAAACGGACTTTTCAATCTCTTCTCTTTCCTAACGATCAAACGGAACAAAACCACGTGTATCACCTGTAAAATCTGCGATAAAGCATGCCCCGCGGGAATTGTTGTTTCCGAACAGCGCACGGTGCGTAATCTGGAATGTATTCGGTGTATGCAATGCGTCGAAGCGTGCCCCGTCAATCAGGCGGAACCGTCGACCCTAAAGATTCGCTGGCTGGGTTCGCGAAATGATAACCGCGAAGGTAAAGGCATTCCTGTGAAAGCCTTTCTGTCTTTCGCGTTGGTTGTTTTCATTCTTCCGATCATTATTTCGCTGGCAAGTGGGGTTTTCGCCACTGAAAAAGTTCGGGTTTATAAAACCGTCGAAGACATTAAAGGGTCAACCTTGCTCAAAGAGATTATCGTTCATTATGATATGCCGCAGGAAACGCTATATAACGCCTTTGGTATTCCCGCCGATATATCCGCCGACACGAAGATTAAAGATCTTATCCCGCTCATGGGGCTGACGGAAGCGGACGAAATCTTGTCTCCGGATAGAATCCGTACCTTTCTCGAAATGCGAGATCGGCCGGTTTCTGATCTGAAAACGATCTCTCATGTGGATACTAAGAGCCTTGAAGATCTGATTCATACCGCCCAGGTTAAACCCGGTTCTACGATTGAGGAGTTCGCGAAAATAAGTTCGAGTGGCGCTTTCGCATATATCCTCAGCGGTTTATGGCCTGAAACACAGATAGGGGATTCCACAGCTACCGCCACGTCCTCGGCTACTTCCGATTTCCACGAACCTTTGCCCGCTGTCGACGTAAAAGGATCGACGACGTTAGGAGAGATCAAAGCGTTGGTCAAAGATGTAAATGATCTATTCGAGCACTTCCCGATGATGAAAGAAGAACCGGATCGTACCTCGCTTAAAACGCTGAAAGAAAAATACGCGTTCGAAATCTCGGATGTCAAGTCCTATGTCCAAAGCCACCAGAGATAAGCGAAACCTGTTCTGAAACGGTGTTCAATGCGAGGCTTCTCGCAGATAACGACTTTTGAACCCGGTAGATGCGCTTGATAGAAGGCATTTGTATCTGGAGTGTATCGCAGAGTCGCCGCATCCTCACATACGGGCTTCCGATCGGTGCGAAGGAGTTAACGCGTCGCGAGCAAATAGATGCTCATTCCCAGACCCACGGTAGCCAGAACGGAGGCGGCAGCCGCGACACCCAGCAAGAGGTTCACCTTCTGGTTCAGCTTCTGATGCTGCGTATTCAAGTTTTGGTATTCCAGACCGGTGTTTTCTACGATCCGCCTGTGCTCCGTGAGCTGCCGATCCAGCGCCGCCAGTCTCGAGATGACCGAGTCATTTTCCAACTCCAGTTCAATGACGCGCGTTTCCAACCCGGAAACCAGCTGGGACGTTTGCTTGACTTGGTTGACAAGGTCGGTATTCGTTCCGACTTGCTCGATTCTTTTCGCTAAGTCCTGATAGTCACGGCCCATCCGCTCCATTTTGGCCGCGATGGTCTCGACCAATCCTTTCAAAGTCGAAACCTGAAAGTTAATGGTGGAAAGATCTTGCGGCGTAGAGATCTCTCCCGGGAACGTATTTTTCTCCAACAATTGAAAGGCTTTATACATCGCGATGGAAAATTGGTACCGTGTCAGATAGGCTTCCCCCTGAAAGGAGCCGTCCGGAAGGCCCGTAAGGATCCCTTTTTCGATCAAGTATTGAACGGATTCATAGGCCCAGTGGGAAGGACTGACATCCTTTAACGGAATGACACCAAAGATCGCGACCGATAAGCCCAGCAAACAAACCCCTAACATTGTTTTTTTCATCTTATCCTCCCGTTGATTCCCGAATCTGGTTAAAATTATACACGAAACGGTCGAAAGCCGCAAACCCCTTCGCCTCTCTTTTGAACACACCACACTGCTCAAGCACCGTCGAAAATTTCCGGCCGATCTCTTCTTCGATAAAAGAAAGGGCTTGTTCAGCCGGATAACCGACCCCCTTCTCAGAAACCATGCCGTCCACCCAATACCGATGTTTATACAGCGCGTGCGACGGATCCAAAGCCGCGAGATCGGTTGGCGTCTCTTTAGTCAGCAGCTCTTGAATTTGCAGCATTTCCTCGCGCAATCGCCCGGGCAAGATGGCTAATCCCATCACTTCGATCAACCCGATGTTTTCTTTCTTTATCGCGTGAAGTTCCGGATGGGGATGAAAGATGCCGAGCGGGTATTCGGGACTGTTTCGATTGTTGCGCAGGACGAGATCGATCTCGTATCGTCCGTCATCGTTCTTTCTGGCTATCGGCGTCATCGTATTATGAGGCGCGTCCGTTCGGGCGACCACTTCAACCGATTCGTCGGAGTACGCGCGCCAGTAATCCAAAAGAGCCATCGATACCGATGTCAAAGACTCTCTGTCTTCAGAGCGCAACCGCAGCGCGCTCATCGGCCACTTGACCCTTCCGATCTCAACACCCGGAAATCGACGCAAGGTATACGGCCGCTCGACGGCTGCCTTTTCCATTGGCATCGTATACCGCCCTCCCTGGAAATGATCATGGTTGAGGATCGATCCGCCGACGACGGGCAGGTCTGCGTTCGATCCGATGAAATAGTGGGGAAATTGATCTAAAAAGTCGAAGAGGCGCACGAAGCTGCCACGATCCAATTTCATCGGTCGATGCTCTTGGGAGAGCACGATGCAGTGCTCGTTATAGTACACATAAGGAGAGTACTGGAAAAACCAAGGCTCCCGGCCCAGCATCAGTGGAATGACCCGCAAATTCTGTCTGGCGGGGTGTCGGATGTTGCCGTAGAAGCCGACATTCTCCACACAGAGCAAACAACGCGGATACCCGGTTTGGGGTTTGCGCTTCTCCGCGGCGATTTCTACCGGATCCTTCTCGGGCTTGGAGAGGTTGATCGTGATCTCCAATTCTCCATATTCCGTTCCCGATAACCATTTCCGATTTCTTTGAATCCGGTCCGTTCGGATGTAGTTCGTGTCTAAGCACAGGCGGTAAAACCAGTTCGTCGCTTTCGAGATATCGGTCAACCGATACTCCGAAAAGCGACGCGCCACTTCTTTGGGATTCGGAGTCAGGAGCCCCATGATTCGGGTATCGAAGAGATCTTTGCAAGTTTGCGTATCCCCTTCCAGGAGGGAATGCTCCCGCGCATAGTCCAACAACACGTCCAAATACTGCGGCAGCGGGTTCGCCCGGAATTCCCCCGGTATGTCCACCCCGCACCCCGCTCGGCATTCCCACCCCGCTCGGCATTCCCACCCCGCTCGGCATTCCCACCCCGCTCCATTCCAAGGTGTTTCCAACTTTAATAGACCGAGCAGGTTGTTTCGGGCGTAATGAAGTTCTTCGGGACAGATGAGCTCCCGATGGAGGGCGTATTGGACCAATCCTTCGACTGCCATCAAGACTTTTTCCAGACTTCGGGACATCACGTCGGTCACCGCCCTGAAACGTGTTCTATCGTTTGGAATAGCCGATCGAGAACGATCTTTTCCATCGGGACCGCTGTATGGTCAATCCCCTGAAAGGCGATGCGCGTCTGCCCCTTGTCGCTCCCGGCCATTTGCTGGCTATAGAGCGAAACAACGGCGTCATTGGCCTCGTGTATCGAAAAATCGCGGTTCGTATGAAAGGTAACCTTTTGGGTCGTCGTCTTCATAAGGGCATAAAGCAGGGCATAGGTGGATTGAGAAAGCTTTGACCGCTCATCGATAACGGACGTGAAGAGATAAAGCCGATCATAGAACCGATCTTCCCGGTTCAGGAGCCGAAGATCCTCAGGACCTCTCAAAATCCTCGTAAAACGACGATCATCCACGTTTCCGTACAGATAGTCCGCGATCGCCTCCGTGTAGGCGTCGACCGTATAGCTGAGGCTGACTCCTCCAGGAAAAGGATCGAGAAACGAGACCATCTCTGTGAACAACTTGCCGATCAATTCGGGATTTTTCGCCACGATCGGCAGGAGGACTTGGAGGCTTTGATCCACGTAGTCATCCCTCAGAAGGGCCCTTAAAAGTTCGAGCAAATTGATTCGGAAGTTATCGTTCGATTGTTTGACCTCTTTTATGCGCTTTTTCAGTTCGATAT
>CAZMHO010000004.1:35222-43112 GCA_964566085.1 uncultured Thermotogaceae bacterium
GGATCGAGCCGTAATGGGGGGAGTCCAAGGTAATAATCGCCTGTGCGTAATCGCCCAGATAGGATTTTTGAGGATCCGGGGGAAGGGCGAGTCGGGTATTGGCGGCTTCCCTGGCCACAATGCCCCCCATGCTGTGCCCAACAAGGACGAGTGTCGCATAGTCGCGCAAAAACCCGTTTTCATGTAGAATACGCGCCAATATCTGCCCGTAGTCCCGCGCTGGCAACACGGAAGTGTCGTAGACGAACTCGTAGAAATCGAAGGTTCCGAAAACCGAGCTCGGCATTCCCACCCCGCCGCCGTCTGCCGACTTGGATCGTTCCATCCATTGGACGTAAAGCGGATCCCATACCCTCAGCCGGGTCGCCGTTCGCCAAATATAGGGTACATTGACCATCACCGTTTTTTCGCTCGTAAAATTGGGTAGGGCTTGTTTTCCGTGCACGAGAATCAAGGCGCGGCTTTTGCGCGGCACATAGCTGCGGATGTCTTTTTTTGCGGTATAGATCTCGATCGGATACCGATGGATCCGGAAAACGGGATCGGCGGGGATCGTGTCGATGTCACCGGCCAAGAAGTCCGGAATGACGCCTCCGAATAAGTTACGCACCGCGTTGACTTCGGCGTTGTTGTTTTGCACGGCTACGAATAGGTTCCGATCATCGGCGGGAAGCATCCGCCAAAGCTCCGCGTAAGGCTGCATTTCATAGTAACGCGGGATGGTTACTTCGATGCCGCGTACTTCCAAGCGGTTTTCCACTTCGAGGATATCGATCGTCCGGTTCAACATTAGCCCGAGCAGTTTTCCTAAGGTCTGCCCCCATTGTTTAACTGCAAACCAGAAGAAATCCAATAAGATGAGGGGCTTGTTCCCGGTAGTCTCTGAGGGAAAAACGGGGAATATTTTCGTGAAGGTATCGGCCTTTCTGGTTCCGACGCGTACCGACATCACCGCTTCGGCAAAATGCCCGAGCGGCGCCTCCACCTCCAGCGGGTGAACCAGCTCCGCGGAAGCCAAGGGGTAGGTTTGCGGTTGAGAAACGGGTCGCACCTCGAGGACCGGAACGGACGTATGCGAAGACTCGTGGAAGAGAGAATAGGCATTTGTGTGATCGGATATACCGACCATCATCTGGACAAGTTCCTCCCGAATTCGCTCTTCCGTCTCCGAAAACAGCGCTTTTGAATCCTGGTCTGGTTGGTATTGAGGGTTGTATAGATCCAAGACTTTTCGACGCGCCGTTTCGTTACCATACTTGTCCACCAAAACCATCGTTTTCAGGGAAAACAGATCGAACAAGAATACGCCAGACAGAACTTTCTCGACGGTTTCCTCCGTCAAGAAGCCCAGGGTGCGCGAAACATCCTGAACCATCTTTTGAAATTCTGTTTGAATCCAGGCGGCCAGCTCTTTCTGCGCATCCAACAGGAGCGCCGTTTGCATATCCGCGAAAACGGTGTTTTGCGCCGCGAAAAAGGGTTGACGATAGGGACTGCGGATTCCGGTGTTTTTTGCCGTATTTGATTGCACGGACGCCATCCAGTCCGTTACAGTCGCTCCGATAGGCGTTTTGGGGTTGAGCGCGAGCCCTTCCAGAAACACGGAAAGCCCCGATAGGAAAGAGTCAAATTGCAGCGGAGTGTAGACCTGATTCATCAAAAGATTCCATTCCGATACCGTTTGGGCGATCAAATCGGAGAAGGCGGGTTCAAAACCTAACGGTCTGAAGTCGACAGTTTCGCGTCTGAAAAACCCGGGCAAAGATAGGAAGAGTTGCTTCTTTCCCTCGTAAAGATGTGATAGATAATCGGTAAAGGCACCTCGAAGCGCTTGTTTCTTAAAGGGGTCGTATAGGGAAAGCTGGAGCCGCTCCAATTCGCCCAAAAAGATGCCCATATACTCCATTTTAGAGGACAAGAGACGATAGACCGAGGTGTTCTGCACTAAGGCGTCCGGGTCCAGAAACGCCGTTTGGAGGGCCATATAGTTGGTGATCGTCTTGATGTGGCGGCTTATGGGAGAGACTGGTGACAACGAAGGGAGAGAATACTCCTCCCATTCGCCGGAAGCGTCGGTCAGAAACAGGTATCGGTTCGACCCGATACGAAGGCTTTCGTCCGCCTCTTCATCCAGGATGAGGAAAGCTTTTAACGGGGTGAGCGGAGGCGGCGGAGTAGGAATGCCGAGCGGATTGGGAATGCCGAGCGGAGTAGGAATGCCGAGGCGGGAACGGACTTCTTCTTCAGACTTCTGAGTCTCAGAGGACAACCGGAACCACACCGTTAAGGTGATATCTTGAACGGACACACCGAAAGACAGCGTCCCTATCCCAAGGAGCAAGCTAAGGAGAAGAGTTTTTATCATAGGAGTCCCTCCTGTTTCGATAAAACGCCGTCACCACGTGAAACCCGGAAAAGTCTTTTTCGACGATGACCACCAGGGATCCCGATTCGATGCGGAATCGACGATTGGTCTGCAGCGGGGTGGAAATGCCGATCTGACATCGCGCCTCCGGGTGATCGATCGCGGCGATAATCTCTTGAATGGTCAGTTCCCGCTCATATCCGCGCTGGACGGCGTGGTTGCGTATATCGATCTCTGCGTCGAACCGTTCGGACCTCATTAGAAAACCCTTTCTGCTTCCAACAGCAAGTTATTTTCATATCGGCGGGATAAGAGCCGATGTAACGTACTTTCTCTGGAAAGGGTTCGAATATAATCGATCTCGAATGTCTTTGATTCTACCGCCAATCTCCGCATCTCTTCCTTAACACCTGCCGGTAGTTCCCTATTCGGCAATCCATCGCGATTCGAAAAGTGCAATCGGTTCTCTTCGATCGAAAAATAACAGAGCTCGTCCGCAAACGGCACGGTTTCAGGGAAAGGACGCTCGCCACCCGACGCTATCCCCCAAGATTCGAAAAGTCTACGGTAGGTATCCGTAGGAACAGCCAAAAAAAAGGTCAAGACCCAATCCTCCCCGCTCGACTGGAAAAGGATCAACCCCGTCTCACCGGATATGTCATCGATAAACCGATCCAAATCCTTCTGGTCCGACAGGAGGATAAACCATCGTCGCATATTCTCTTTGAAGCTAAGGGCATTCATCAGCGTAACACGGTCCGGATCCTCAAGGAAAACCCGGGTGTCTATGGCTTCTAAGGCCATCTTTTCGGAGAATCGCGCATACTTCGCATGATAGGCTTTTTCTGTTTTTGTCTCAGTTTGTAAAAATTTATATGCGTTTTTGACTTCGATGATGCGGTCGGGCGGTTCCCTGAAAAAAACGATGGACTTGGAGAAGTCTTCCCGATAGATCACCTTTTCCATCGCCATCTGCAGAAGGTTTGGAAACGCCGAGCAGAACCGGGTCTCTCCGTTCTTAACGGACACTAAAGGGGCCCCATAGACGACAGACAGCCATTCCAGCGCTCCGGGATAGTCTTCGACCGCGACCACCCCGTTTCTTAAGGCGTCTTTCAGCAAGGAAAGCGTCCAAGGGAGATCCAATATCCGATCCACGGAGAAGTCCGCAAAGATCTCTTGCGCGTCATACCAGGCCATAACCCAGTTTTTCTCAAAGAATGTTTCGGCTACCGGCAAATACAGGTTACGCTTTTGACAGAACAACCGCATCTCTCTCTGCCAGAGCGTATAGCGCAGATTCATCTCATAGGCTTTGGCAAGGTTCTCGTTTTGACGAATTTCATTGAGCGCTCCCGTTATTCCTTGGATGTACAGGCACTCGACGGACCCCGTAAACCAGGGAATGCGCGCGAAAAGCGATGGGAGCGCCGTCGTGAATATGAAAAGCGCGCAAACAACCGGTTTAAAACATCTGACCGAACCCGAAATGGAAACCCCCCCACTGTGGTCCGCCTTCGTCCCATAAGGTCGGTGAGAAATCCCACCCGATATCCAGGCGCAGAACGCCGAAACCGGGTATCGTGAACCGCACGCCGCCCCCCAACGTAATGAGCCAGTTATCCAATGAAATATCCGAAAAGTCATTGAATGCCAACGCCTGATCGCTAAAGGCGGCAAAGGAGACGCCCATCTCTCCCTGCTTGGATAAACGCAACCGGTACTCCAAGTTTAAGACCCCGAAATGGTCTGTCGTGGGCGCGCGGTCATAGGGGATTCCTCTCACCAGAAAATTATTCGCGCCCCCCAGAGTATAGGAAAGAACCCCATTCGGGTCCCAGACCTCTTCGGAAAGAAAAAGCCGTCCCCCAAAGGTATGGCGGTAGTCGAAGGGGCTGAAAAATATCGAGAAGTTTTCTTGAAAACGCAACCACGGATCCGATGCGAACGGCAAGGAAAAGTCTCCCCTAACAAACGCATTGATACCTTCCATCGGGTCGCCTAAATCGTCCCGCGTATCGTAGGTATACATCAAAGAAAGGGTCCAAATATCCCCGTTGGGTTTTATAAAGGTCGTCGCCGAAGCTTCGTCAATCGAATAGTCTTTTCGCGTGAACTTCCCCCAAGCAAAGGAAGAGGTTATTTTTTGGGAATCGGTGATATGGAAGGTCAATTCCGGCGTGATCGTATACTTCTCTTCCTCGTAAGTGACCGTCGTGCCTAATTCGGTGACGCGACGGCTGGTGTATTGATCCTGATAAGCCAGATTCACTCCCGCATCGAGTGGAGAGCCAAAGATACTGGCGATTTCGTACCCAAATTTGAGCGTGGGGTATTTCCCTAAGGTGGCGGAAAAATCTATCGTCTGGCCGTATCCGAAAGGATTCGCCAAAGCCAAAGACAACGTCCCGTATATCTTCTGCGCAAAGGTCGAACCCATGTTGCGCGGATCATAGGTAACCCCGGCGTTCACGGTGATGTTGTTCGAGGCTTCTACCAGATGAATTACCATCACCGTTGACGTGGCTCCGGCAGAGAAGCCTAAAGGCTCGATGTCCACCGACTCAAAGTACCCTGTCCGGTTGAGGTTGATATAGGTCTGTTTAAGGTCCTTCATCTTGATCGATTCTCCCCTCTTCAGACGGATCTCTTTGCGGACCAAGTATTCCTGTGTTTTCAACAGTCCCTCGACGCGGATTTCCGAGATCACAGCCTCGGTGATCGAAAAGACAATGGCTTTTTGCGGCGCGTCATAGGAGGGAGTTACGATCACGAAGGGATACCCTTCTTCTTCATACGTTTTTTTTATCGTTTGGGCATCCCGGAGCACATCGATTAAGACCGTTTTCGGGGAGTGGATACTCCTTAAGCCGATGCGAAGCTTCTCGCCGCTCAACAGGTAATTTCCGGTGAATAGAACCGTTTGAACCTCTCTATCTCTGGGCACAACCGGATTCAATTCGATCGTTAAGACAAGGTTGACCACGTGTTCCCCGTTTTTCAACGGATCGTTTAAAACCTCAAAGTCATACTTGGTTTTTGGACCGATCAAGCCGGTGCCGAAGAGTTTGGACAAACCCATTTGATAATCGGAGACCGACGGATAGTACTTCGACTTGACGCGCAGCCAACGCCAAAAATCTTCGTAGTAGTCTTTGAAGGTGCGCAAGCCGAGCAACTCCCTGACTTCGCTGTACGTCATATCGCCCAGCTCGCCTTTGAGGATGACGTCGTACAACCCGTATTCTTTGATCGTCAGAGTCAACGTTTGATCCGGTAAATAAACGCCGCCTTCCGCTTTTTGAAGATTGTCCTTAACTTCGACGGTATGGTAGCCGGAGTTCATAAAGAAGGTCTTTATCGCGGAGATCGTGCGGAAAAGCTTCTTATAGTTGAGGACCTGATTGGCTTCCACCAGAATCGCCTGCTTCAGATCTTTCGTGTCGACGAGATCCGGGCCTTCTACTTGTACTTTGACCTCTTTGACGAATGGGTACTCCAGCACTTCGAAGGTGAGGGTCATCGTGTCTCCGATATACTTCGTCAACCGATACTTGACATCCTGGAATATGCCAAGATCCCGCAGCCGAAAGATATCGTTGTCAATATCGGCTAAGGTCACCGAATACCCTTCCTTGCATTTTACGAGTGTTGCCACGATCTCTTCTCTGGTGACACGGTAATTGCCGATGATTTCCAGAAAGCCAATTTGTATCGCTTGACCGATCTGAGGCAAACATAACAGAAATAGAAAAACCACCATCGTCGATAAGAACGGCTTTTTCAACGCATTTCCCCCTAACAAAAGCAAAATATCCTGAACAGGGAATATCCCCTGAACGCATTCACGTGGCTTCCGGACGCTCAAACCCCCGCTACCGGCACGGCATTCCCACCCCGCTACGATCCTCTGCCCGATCTACCTTTCCATCCTCTTCCGAGACATCATATCAGGAAGAACGGCTAAGATACGGGCCGTATGGGCTTCGTTCTTCGCGAAAGCTTTATCGTAGAAGCGCAAAACCAGAAATACCCCCGCTAAGACCAGCAGGGCATAAAGCAACCCTTGGATTTGCGGTACTTTGAACCCTTCGATGAACAGGAAGAGCGAGACGACCAAGGCAATGGTCGGAATCCCGTAGAGAAAGAAGGCTGTTTTCGTCGATGAAACGATCGGCACTTCGACGAGAACATGCTGCCCGGGTCCGAGCGTTTTTCCGCTGACATTTTTCGCCCGGGTCTCCACTACATTTTTGACGTTGCAAAAGGATAACGAACCACAAGACTCACATGAGCCCGGTTTGGACTTTTCTATGGTTATCCAGGGCTCTTTCTCCACTTCTTTTACGATCCATACTTCTTTTGGGCGTTCCATTCTACCTCCACAAAGGACACGGGGCTCTCTTGCTCATCAACCGCTAAAAAACGGCTTTTACCGATAACGAAGGGGTTAACGATGCGCCGCATTCCAAACCGAATACAACATGATAACGACCGTCGAAGACGTACCCGAACCGTACAGTCACATTTTCGACGCAACCGGATAAAGAAACGTACAAGGGCTTCATCTCAAACCGGCCTTCCCAGGACAGTTCACGATTTCCGACATCATACCGAATGGATAAAGAATCGTACCACGTCTGACTGCGAAAAGAAAACCCGATAACGGGGGAATCGCTGTATCCGGCATAAACTTGAAAACGAGAAGATACCATAAACTCCTGATAGAGTTCCATTCTTACGGAACCAAAATTCCGGACGGAGTCATCCATCGTCAAAACAAAAGCGGTCGTGCCGAACCACGCGGTTGGCGCGATCGCGACCATCCTTCCCGAGTTCTTTTCCTCACCCTCCCCGAAAAATTCCAGACCAATTCTCAGGTAATCTTTCAGCCTAACCGTTTGACCTCCCGAATATTGACGTTGAAACCCTTCGATTTTTTCCGCATAGTTGAAAAGAGTTTCCGATTGACTCGGATCCTTCCGTTTAGAGAGGTATCCAAACTCCCCGTGATGATAGATCGTCAATGCCGCTTTTTGGCTCCCGTACTTGCCCTGAAGGTCTTCCAAATAATGGGAGATTTTCTGTTCGTTCCAAGGAAAGAACGGATTCCAAATTCCTAAACCCGAGGCAAAGAACGGTTTCATCTGGTAGATTCCCAACGCATTTGACGGTGAAACGCCATGCAAGACGAAATCTGACTCGGTTTTTATGAGAGCGGCGATGAGCGGATCTTTCACCCGATAGGTCCATACCGTCGGCAAAAGGAAACGCGGCGATACAAAAAAAGAGAAGCCTTCAAAGGAAGCCGCGATCTCCAGGATGTTCCCTCTCTCATAGTAAACTATATTCGGAAACAAAAACGAGGCGCCAAACCCGCTTCCGACCAGAAAGACGACGCCAATCGCAAGTAGCGGGATGGAAATGCCGAGCGGGATGGAAATGCCGAGCGGGATGGAAATGCCGAGCGGCAAGGTTCTCGCCCGGTTTCGCTCCACGGGGTAAACGCCTCTATTGTTCATCAA
>CAZMHO010000005.1:0-16145 GCA_964566085.1 uncultured Thermotogaceae bacterium
ATCATCATCTCCTCGCATGAAATTTTCGAACTCGAAGAGATCACCTCCTCCTTCGCGATTCTGAAGGAAGGCGACATTCTCTATACCGATCATCTCGACGACGCAAAAGAGAAACATCGGATCGTCAACCAGGAGGAGAAAGTCAGTTACGGGGAAGTGATCGGTTTAGTCAAGAACGACACTCTGATTCGTACGGCGCAAGAGGTCGGGCGTTATCCAACGTTCCAGGAAATTATTCTGGGGTATCTTCAGGGCAAAAAACGCTTTTTGCCTTTCTCCGGGTGATCACGGGAGGGATCCTATGCTCCAGCCAGTAGAAAAACACAGCGGCGTTCCGGCTTATGTCCAGATTATTCATATGATCAAGAAAGAAATCCTAATGGGGTATTTGACGGAATCGATGCGGCTGCCGCCAGTACGCGAATTGGCCCTTATCTTCGAAGTGAATATCAATACGGTCTTGAAAGCTTTGGATAAAATGGCTCAGGAAGAGATCGTACAATCGGAGCAGGGGATTGGTTATTTCATCTGCAAAACGCAGGATGTGAATCAGGCCGCGATGCCGGTCTTGAGAGAGACAATCCGGCAGTTGAAAAAATTTGGGATAGGATTGGAAATGACGAAACTGTTAGTCGACGAGTTGTGGCGGGCAGAAAACTGATACCCGAGAAGAATAAAACACTTCAAAAAAGGCGGATCTCCGCCTTTTTTTACGCGGGTCGAAATCGACAACCGGTTTGGGGGGGCCGGCCTGACTTTGGCTATACTAAAAGCCTTAAGCGTCGTGATGCACGAACTCGCGAAGGGAGTCGTAAGCCTTTCGTTCGGAAACGCGAGGAACCGGCCGAACCGTCGGCATTTCAAAAAGCCTCCCTGTTAATAGCGTATGTTAACGTTTTCATTCGTTCCCGGGAGAATACGCCGGACTCCTCGATTTTACGGGATTTTCCCGCCAAAACGGACGAAAATATGGTAAAATAGCAGATATGAAGACGATCGGCGGGATCATTGACGAACTTTCGAAAAAGAAAGGAGTTTTTTCGGAGATTAAGGTGAGAACCGTTTTCAACCGCTGGGAATCCGTGGTCGGTCAGTTGCTGGCTGAAAAAACGAAACCGGTTTCTTTGAATCGAGGCGTTCTGACGGTCTGGTGCTCCGAAAGCATATGGGCTTCGGAGCTGAAATTTTACACGAAAGACATACTCGCGAAGATGAGAGAGCAACTGCAAGACGTCCGAGATATCCGTTCGATAAAGATCGTCTATAAGGAGTGAAAGGGTTGTCAAAGGATTACGGAGCAAAGAATATCCAGGTCTTGAAGGGGTTGGAACCCGTTCGGAAAAGACCGGGAATGTATATCGGGTCAACCGGCAAAGCCGGGTTGCACCATTTGGTAACCGAAGTGGTCGATAACAGCATCGATGAGGCGATCGCAGGTGTCTGCAAAAACATCGAAATCACACTGTTCGAAGACGGAAGCGTAGAAGTAAAGGACGACGGGAGAGGGATCCCCGTAGAAATCCATCAGGAGGAAAAGAAGAGCTCCTTGGAACTCGTGATGACCGTCTTGCATGCCGGCGGCAAGTTCAACAAAGACAGTTACAAATTCAGCAGCGGGTTGCACGGTGTCGGCGTGTCCGTCGTCAACGCCCTGTCCGAATGGCTTCAGGTGTGGGTGATCCAGGAAGGAAAGATGTATACCCAGCGCTACGCCCGCGGTATCCCCGTCCAAGAGGTTCAAGAGATCGGCGAATCGGAAGGGCGTGGAACGATTGTCCGATTCAAACCGGATCCCACGGTTTTTACGACCACCCAATTCGAGTTCGAAATCCTGAACAATCGCTTCATGGAACTCGCGTTTCTAAACCCGGGACTCACCTTGATATTAAAGGATATGCGCGAGAACGAAGAGATCAAATACTGTTTTGAAGGCGGGCTGACAGAATTCTGCGCCTATCTTTCCAAAGGATATAAAAACCTCTATCCCAAACCAATACATATCTTCGGCAAATACAATGAGATCGATGTGGAAGTCGCAATTCAATATATCTTGAGCGATGAGGAGATCGTGCGCACTTACGTCAACGATGTCAACACCATCGAAGGGGGGACGCATCTTACCGGTTTTCGCACCGCTTTGACCCGATTGGTCAATGATTATATCAAAAAGTTCTCGATGCTCAGCAATGGAAAACAACAGAAGGGCAAAAAGAGCGAGAAAAAAGCGGAAGAAGAAGAGCTCGTCATTCAGGGCGGAGACGTTCGCGAAGGCCTGGTTTCGATTCTGAGCCTGCGGGTGGCCGACCCGCAGTTCGAAGGTCAAACCAAGGCCAAACTCGGAAACGAAGAAGCGCAAGAAGCAGTCGCTTTTGTGGTGAGAGAGCGCCTGTCCGAATACTTCGACATCCATAGCGACGTGGCCCGCATCATCTTGGACCGCATAGTACAAGCGGCCAAAGCGCGTTTAGCCGCAAAAAAAGCGCGTGAGATGATCAAACGGAAAAATGCGCTGGAGTATTCGACCCTTCCCGGAAAACTCGCAGACTGTTCGACAAAAGAACGTCAAAAATCCGAAATCTTCATTGTTGAAGGAGACTCCGCCGGAGGGTCTGCGAAACAAGCCCGCGATCGGGAGTTCCAAGCGATCTTGCCTTTACGGGGAAAAATATTGAATGTCGAAAAAGCGTCATTGGAAAAGTTATTGAAAAATGAAACAATAAGTGATATTATCACAGCGATAGGAACCGGCATCGACGATACCTTTGACATTGAACGCAGCCGGTATGGCAAAGTGTTCATCATGACCGATGCGGACATTGACGGCGCGCATATACGCACACTCCTGTTGACGCTTTTTTTTCGCCATTTCCGTCCGTTAATCAATGCCGGAATGGTCTATATTGCGTTATCCCCTCTGTTTCGTATTGCGCAGGGAAAGGATGAGTTTTACACCTATTCCGAGGATGAGATGAGGGAGATCGCGAACCGTTTGAAGGAAGAGGGCAAGAAGAACCTGTCGATACAGCGCTATAAAGGGTTGGGGGAAATGAACCCCGAACAGTTGTGGAAAACGACGATGGACCCCAAAAAACGGAGGATGGCGCGGGTCTCCTTGGAAGATGCGGAAGTGGCGAATTCTATTTTAATGACCTTAATGGGTTCCGACGTGGAGGATCGGCGGCGTTACATACAGCATCACGCGTTACAAGTCACGAATCTCGATATCTAAATCGGTGGGAATCCCTTGCGTATAAGGGCTTTATCCGGTTTGTCGATACTGTTCGTTCTGGGGATCTCCTTTATTCTCGGTTCGTGGGTGTATCGCAAGTCGTTTGAAAAGCGGAACTATCCAATCGAGCGCATCGTTCTGCTGAACGCGGTAGACGATACGGATGGACAAAAGGATTCCGATAACCTCGAGGGGACACGCTTGAATCTTTTGTTGAACCAGTTGAGCCGGTACGCCGAATTCGGATACCTTCATTACTTAGACAGAGAGAATCGCGAATTGCGGCCGCTATTGGGGTATGAATGGATCGGCAAAGAGGTCTATGACGGGAAGATGACGCTCGTCATAAGAGAATGGCAAGCCGTCTTTTTATCTGAAACCGATGACGGTGAAAAATGGTTAATCACAGAGAAGGGACGCCGGTTCTGGCGGGTCCATCCGGATGAAGAGCGTCTTTACGGAGATTTGCCGGTGTTTTTCGGGGGCACGTGGGAAGAACAAGCGCCCGTGATCGCGCAGTTTCTCTCCTACTCTTTAACCTTTCGGAACTATATTTCTTCCGTAAGTGTCAAGGAGAAGGTGTTATATATCCGTAATGGGGTTCTCTTAATGGTAAACCAATGGGAGAACCTTGACCGCATGAATCACCATGAATTCATACGGACAATGGGGCAAAAGACAGCCTACGACTTATACAGCAGTGGTTTGTATTTTCCGATAAACCGTAAACGATGAAGGAGGGAAAATGGCGGAATCTACAGAAGTCTTAACGGTCGTCGATATCGGTTCGCACACGCTAAAAGGAGCGGTTGCAGGCTTTGAGGGCGGCAAAACGTCTGTATTAGCCTATTCGAGGACGAAATCGAGAGGTTTTGAGCAAGGCGAACTGAAAGATATCGTCGCGCTGAGAGAATCGCTGGAAACCCTTTTAAAAGACCTGGGAAGTCAATTGTCCAAAAGAGTGGATTCGTACTTTATCATCTCTTTCGTGGATAAAACGACGTTCTTAAACGAAGAGACCCGCAACATGCAGATCGGGCCCGGAAATCCGGTGATGATCACCGAAGACCACGTCTATGAGTTGTTCTCCCGCGTCGCCAACCAGACGGCTCAGAAAGAAGAACCGGAGGAAAACTACAATCTTCTCGACCGGCGAAGGGCCGTTCAACATGTCATCCCTCAAAAGTACATCCTCGATGAATCGAAAGGCGTGCTCAATCCGATCGACATGGAAGCCTCCATCTTGGGAATGAAGGCATCCATCATCTCAATCGACGCTACGGTCAAAGATTCTCTTTCCAACATCTTTTCGGGTATCGCGGGTGAAAAGCCGACGGTTTTCATCAGCTCTTTCGTCGCTTCAGAGGTCATCTTGAACGGCAAAGAAAAGGAACGCGGGGTCGTTTGCGTCGACATCGGCCATTCGTTTGTTTCGGTTACAGGCTACCTAAACGGGTCCGTGTTTTTCCTAAAACCGCTTGATCAGGGGCTCAAGCACGTGATCAAGGATATCGCCCAAGTCTTCAAAACCTCCTTCGACGAAGCCGAACGGCTGCTCATACAGTATGGCAAGGTCGCCATCAAGGACACCAGCAAAGACACGATCACCTATACGCTTCTGGATGGTAAAAGCAGCAAACAGATCACCCGTTCTCAGTTGTCGATCGTTATTTACGCAAAAACGAGAGAAATCATGAATTCCGTCAAACGGGAGATGCGCGCCATCACCGCACGGATGGTGGAAGAAGGGGAAAAAGGGATCCCCGGCGGCCTTGTCATTACGGGAGCCGGTTCCAAGATAGACGGAATGGTGGAATTTTTGCGCGACGCCTTCAAGTTGCCCGTGCGGATCGGTCATGCCGGTACGGGCGGAACCGATATGCAACTTCCGGATGAGCTGCAGGATCCAACCTTCTCGGCCTGCGCCGGCAATATCTACTGGTTCAATACAATCGGCGGTTTGGAAGCCCTCGAAGGAAACGGTCTTTCCTCGTCTCTGTCGTCCTCCGAGAGCGGGGGGAGATTCTCCGGAAAAAAGAAAAACCGCCCGAGTCAAAGGCCTCGGAAAGAGAAAGAGGCGCCCGGAACCTTGAACAAAATCGTGGAATTCTTAAAGAAATTGGTGTAAATAAACTATTCGGAAAACGGATAAACAAAGTACTGGAGGAGGGGGTTTTCTTGGCTTTTGAAATAGACGATGGGAAGGATATTCGAAGACCACCGAAGCGCAACCCGACAATAAAAGTCTTCGGTGTTGGCGGCGCCGGAAACAACGCCGTGAATCGTATGATCGAAAGCGGGATTCATGGAGTCATTTTTGTCGTTGCGAATACGGACCTGCAGGTTTTAGAGTCTGCCAAAGCGGATATCAAAATCCAGTTGGGGAAAGAGTTAACAAGAGGATTGGGAGCCGGAGGAAACCCGGAAGTCGGGGAGAAGGCGGCCTATGAGAGCAAAGACGATATTCTGGCAGTGTTGGAAGACACCGACATGCTCTTCATCACAGCTGGATTGGGCGGCGGGACTGGAACAGGCGCGGCTCCGGTTATCGCCAAGTTCGCGAAAGAAATGGGTATCCTTACCATTGGCACCGTCACGACCCCTTTCTATTTCGAAGGCGTCAACCGCTGGAATAATGCCAAAAAAGGCTTGGGAAAGCTGAAAGAAAACGTCGACACTCTCATCAAAATCTCCAACAACAAGTTGCTCGAAGAGTTCCCGCAGGACATCACGGTCGTCGACGGCTTCCTGAAAGCGGATGAGGCGTTGCACCAGGGGATCAAAGGGATCAGCGAGGTCATTACGCGCAGGGGGTTGATCAACCAGGATTTCGCCGACATCGAATCCGTCATGCGGGAAGCGGGAGTCGCTTTCCTCGGGATCGGTATCGGAAAAGGCGAAGACCGCGCGCAGCAAGCGGCAGCCAGGGCTATGGACAGCAAGCTGTTGGAACGTCCGGTCGATAATGCGACGGCGGTGATCCTCAACATTTCATCGAACAAGAACATAACGATGAAAGAGATGAACTTGGCCGCTGCCGTCATCAGGCAACGGTGCAGTGAAACGGTGGATATGAAATTCGGCCTGATCTTAGACGATGATTTGCCGGAAGACGAGGTGAGGGTTACGCTTATCGCTGCCAAATTCGAGGACAACGAAGAACTCCTGAGTATGGACAGCGATATCCCGGCAGTTTACCGCATGGGATTAAACGAGTTCCTAAGGGGGGATTAGTCGTTGTCTTCCGAGACCTTTCAGTACAAACGTTTAGGCGAGATCCTGATAGAAAACAACTATCTCACGAATAAAGAGATCGAGTTGGCGGTCAATCTCCAGAAACAAGAAAAGAAACCGCTCGGGCAGATATTGGTGGAGAAAGGTTTCGTCACGTGGAACGATATCGCGACAGCCCTTTCGAAACAGTATTCGCTGCCATTTCTGGAGTCTGTGTCTGAGATCGACCCGGATCCGGAAGTCATCGCCATCTTGAGCAAGCACAATATCGAAAACTGGCGGGCGATTCCCTTTTCGAAAGACGAGGACCGCACTCTGAAAATACTGATCGATCAAACGAACAGCCTTCCTTCCATCAAAAGAGACATCCAGTTCATCACCGGATACAACCCTTCCTTTTACATCGTATCGAAACCGAACCTTGATTTCTTGCTAAAAGAGCTGTTCGGAAGCGCTATCGGCTCGGTAGAAGACCTAAAGAGCTCTATCGAAGTCACTTCGGGCAAGTCCGAGTCCGTATGGGATTTGGAGACCGTGTCGCAAGCGACCGACATCGATAAGGAGAGTAACGCCGACTCCGCTCCCGTGATCAAGTTCGTGAACGAGATGATCATAGGCGCCATCTCCCAAGAAGCCAGCGATATCCATATCGAACCTCAAGAAAAAAACGTGCGCATTCGCTTCCGAGTCGACGGGTTGCTCCGGAAGATTTCGGAGTACCCCATTAAGCTGCACAATTCGATCGTGTCAAGAATTAAGATCATATCAAAGCTGGATATCGCCGAAAGAAGGCTCCCGCAGGACGGCAAGTTTTTCGTTCGGGTCAAAGGCGAGCAGTACGACTTTCGGGTCTCGAGCATGCCTTCCATCTTCGGAGAAAAGATCGTATTGCGTTTGCTTCGCGTTTCCAACTCCACCAAACGGTTGGACAATCTCGGGCTGTCGGATTACAACTACAAACGATTAAACTACCTTTTGCAGTCCCCTTATGGGATACTGCTCGTTACGGGACCAACAGGAAGCGGAAAATCAACCACCCTGGTCGGGGTATTGAATCAGTTGAAAGACGTATCGAATAACATGGTTACCGTCGAAGACCCCGTGGAATACAGCGTGACCGGAATCACCCAATGCCAGGTGCAACCTGAAATCGGTTTAACCTTCGCCCGTTATTTGCGCGCGATTCTGCGGCAGGACCCGGATATTATCATGGTCGGGGAAATCCGCGATAAAGAAACGGCGATCCTGGCCATGGAGGCCTCGATGACCGGCCACTTGGTCTTAAGCACGCTTCATACGAATACCTCTTCGGCAGCGGTCAACCGTCTCGTTAATATGGGAATCGAAGCCGATGTTTTGGGCGTCTCGCTGATCGGTATCGTGGCGCAACGTTTGGTTCGGACGCTCTGCGACTCGTGCAAGAAGAAAGTGCCCCTCGCCAGCGAAGAGATGGAAAAGATCGCCTCTCGGCTTGTACCGGGCCAACCCCAATACCACACCTACGTGCCCGAAGGCTGCCAGCATTGTCGCAAAACAGGCTATCGCGGAAGAACGGCAATCCATGAAGTGCTCATTATGGATAAAAAATTGCGGTCTTTGATGCAGGAAAACACACCCGAAAGGATTATCGAGGAGTACGCTCGGAAAGCCGGTATGCGGACGATGTTTGAAGACGGCATCCATAAAGCGTTGATGGGGATCACCTCTATCGACGAAATCAAGAGGGTTGCGATTGAATAAGCGGCCGGAGCCGTCCAATCGGGCCTCCAAGAATCACCTTTACCATACGAACCCGCCGGAGGTCATCCGAGAGCAGTTGCGCGAGCGCAAGGAGCGGGATCCCAAAAGCAAGCGAACTCGTTCAATCGTGTTTTGGACCCTGCTCTTTAACTTGGTGATTCTTTTCGCAGTATTTGGGGTTGTCTTCTTATCCGGCCAGAGAGGGAGAAAATTCGAGTATATCCAGAGTGTTTCGCCGTTCGTTTTGCGCATTTCAGCGGCCAAAGAATATGTTTATGGCGAGGTGCCGGAGATCATCATCCGCATTTCGAACAGTTCATCGAGCCTTCGCGAGTGTTCGATAGAGAAGTTCGAATTTTACATCAAATCCGAAACGAAGACAGGCAAAAACTGGTTCACCTTCGTCTATCCGCCGAAGAACACGTTTCTCTTGGACCGATACGATTCGCGTTCTGTTTATGATTTTAAGCGCGATAATCCCTCCTTCGAGTTTCAGCCCGGCGCGTACTATGTCGTGTGCCGATTCACGGTTAACGATACCCCGGTTGATCTCTCGAAGCCTTTTACGATCAATGAAGTGATGACCACGACGCTGTTTTTAAGAGATGATTTTTGGACCCCCGTTATCGGGGATGGTGTCACGCGTACCAAGATTGAGTCTTATATCCGTATTCGGAACAATACGCCGAAAAGCCTGAACTATCAGTTCGGAGCCTATAACCTGAAGATTACCGAATCGGGGAATACGGTAGAGAGTGTAAAAGAAGAGGTGCCTCAGAGAGAGGTTTACTTAGCTTCCGGCGAGGCGTTGGATATCCTGTTGAAACCGATCCCAGTCCCGGAAAAGGTAGGCGACTACACCCTCGAATGGTCCTTTTTCGTGGACGATCAGTTGCAAGAAGGTCAAAATAGGGTTCTGGTGAGAGAACTGACCCCGCGCGAAGCCTCAGACAAGTTGCGTATTCTATCGTATTCCGTCAAGTCGCTGGGACAAGGGGAGCCTTATCAATCGGAGATTTTACTGGCCAACGATCTCAATGAGACGCTGTTCCTGCGTTTGGAGGACTTTGCCTTCTATATTTACCGAGATCGCAACGAACTCTATCGCTACCAATCGGAAAGAACGATGCATGTGCTCGTATCGGCTCGCTCCACGCGAACCATCTTTCGTTCTGAAGAGTGGAAGGCGATCCGATTCGATCGGCCGGGAACGTACCTGATACGAACGGTGCTAAAAACGAATTTCGGAGAAAAGGTCTATGAAGAAGAGATAACCGTTCTCGAAAAAACCGATCGTACACCGTAGGAGGTAAAGATGAGTGAAACCGATTTCAAAGTAGCGAGAGACCCGCTTTTAGGGGAAATCCGGCTTTCTCCTCTTGAGATGTTGATCGCCGATATTCCGTCGATACAACGGCTCAGGAGCGTTTCACAACTTTCCGGAGCCGAGAAAGTCTACCCTGGCGCCACCCATACGCGGTTCCTGCACTCTCTGGGCGTCATGCATATCGCCGGGTTATACGCCGAACACCTGCAGCTCGATCAGAACAAGCAACGGGTCTTACGCTTGAGCGGTATGTTCCACGACATTGGGCACGGACCCTTTAGCCATCAATTCGATGAAGTCGTCTATGCCAAAGCGAAGATCGCCGGGGGGCACGATGACCAAAGGGCGATCATCCTAACCGAGGTTGTCCCCCAACAAATGCTGGAAGTCTATCGAACGCGCATGAAAGACTATTGGAGAAAAGAGGTGCAGAAAGACCTCCGGCTGTCTGGATTCCTTGAAGAAGCGTCGAAGGATACGCATGAATCGATCCTGGAGGCGTTTAGGGAGTTATGCCGGGAGGTTAACCGCCTGTTTGAAGGGGAAACGCTCGGTACACCCGCCTTCAATATTGTGCAGGGCCCGTTAGGGGCGGACCGTATGGATTTCGTCCTCCGCGACGCCTACTACTCGGGAACCTCGCAATACGGTACCGTCGATTTGCAGAGAATCATCCGCAATGCCTCCATCGTCTCAATCAAAGGAAATGAACGCTTGTGCTACGATGGAAAGGTTATCGACAATATCTACGCCGTTCTTTTCGGCCGTTTTATGATGTATAAGAACGTCTATTTTCACAAAACCGCTCGCGCAGCCGATTTGATGCTCCAAAAAATATTGGAGTTGCTTTATGAACCGATGGGATTGGAAGCCGTCGTAAAATCGCCGGCTGAATTCGTCAACTGGTCGGAACCCTTCTTTCTGGAACAGCTATGGAAACTCTATCACGAACGGGATCGGCTGTCTTCTGAACAAAAAACCTTAGTAGAAGAGGCTTTCCACCTTTGGGAAGACTACTCTTCCCGAAACTTGTGGAAAATGGTCCGGGAAGTGTCCTTTTCGATCGCAGGGCTGGATCCCGGCTCAATCGCTAACAGCGTGGGCATGGATGCGGTAACGCGTATGAAATCGATGATACAAAAGTTACTCAACCAAAATGGTGACCTTCCGGCGGAAGAACGAAAGCGCTTTGAGTATATGGTAGCAAACCCGACCGAGGTATTCCATATCGATACCCCGTATAAGCTGAGTTTGGCCCATCCGGCCGAGTTCTTCACAAACCAGGTTTACATCGTTTCAAATCTTCGGGAAAATAAAAAGCTGATCGATTTTGAGGAGTTTCTGAAGGAAAATCCATTTTATCAGTCTCTATCGAACAGTCTGCTGCAAATCGTCCGGATATATGTGGATAGCTCCGACCGGGATCTGCTGCATAAGTACAGCTTAGTGCCCAATAAAGAACAACTCAATCTCACAACGCGGTGGTGAAGGTCCTCTTGAATAAACGCCGAATCATTCTTTTAGGCATCGATTCCATTCTCATTCTCTTAAGCGGCGTATCAGCGCTGTTCATCCGTTTCGGGTGGGATTTCACTTCCATTGGTCTTTTTACCCCTGCCGTATTGGTCTCTTCTTTGGTCGCCATCGGCTCGCTGTTTTTCAACGGGATATACCGCGTCGTGTGGGGGTATATGACCAATCGCGAGATCTGGATCATCCTCCGCGCTTTCGGAGTTGGATACCTTTGCGTTTTTCTGGTCGATTTCTTTACCGACTGGGTGTTACCCCGATCGATCGGCGTCGTGATGTTTATGCTCGGCGCCATCCTTGTGCTCAGCTCGCGCATATGGTGGAGCTGGTATACTCACCGGGAGTATAAATCCGTTCGCGAGCAAGTCGCGCGCAGGATCGGCATTATCGGGGCGGGAGAGTCCGGGGTATTACTATCCGAAGATCTTCGCAATAATCCGCAATCCGGAAAGGTCGTCCTGTTCATCGATGATTCCGATCGGAAGATCGGGCGAGAGATACGCGGCATTCGGGTAAGCGGCCCGATTTCGCGCGTAGACGACTATGTGAAAGAGCTTCGGATCGATGAATTGCTGATCGCGATGCCCAGCGCTACCTCATCGCAAATCCAAAAAATCCTATCCTTCATCGATCTTCAAAAGGTCAAAGTAAAGATTTTGCCGAGTTTGCTGGAACTGATCGATCAACACCCTCGCAGTCACCTTCTCCGCGAAATATCGATCGAGGATCTTCTGGGAAGAGACCCGGTCGCTATCGATTTACAGTTGATAAAGTCGCAATTCCATAACAAAGTGGTGCTGGTCACCGGCGCCGGTGGCAGTATCGGAAGCGAGATCACCCGTCAGGTGGCAACGATGGGAATAAACACCCTGCTCTTGCTGGGCCGTGGAGAGAACAGCATCTACGAGATTGACCAGGAGATGAACCGGAAACACCCCGACTTGAAGATCAAGCGCATCATCGCGGATATCACAGACGAAGCGCGCTTGGCGGAGGTCTTCGAAGCGGAAAAACCGCATTTCATCTTTCATGCCGCCGCTCACAAGCATGTACCGCTTATGGAAGAGAACCCGTCCGAGGCTTTTCGCGTCAACTCGATCGGAACGAAAAAACTGCTGGACCTGTCAATTCGCTTTGAAGCCGAACGTTTCCTGATGATCTCTTCGGACAAAGCCGTGAAACCTTCTTCCATCATGGGCGTTTCAAAAAGAATGGCGGAGATGTATCTGCGCGCCAGGGCCGTTGAAACGGAAAATGTAAAAACAAAGATTTCGATCGTCCGTTTTGGAAATGTCTTGGGAAGCAGAGGCAGCATTATCCCGAAGTTCGAGCAGCAAATCAAATCCGGAGGACCGATTACCATCACACACCCGGAGATGCGACGCTTTTTCATGACGATCGCGGAAGCTTCCTCCCTGGTCTTGCAAGCCGCTGCCTTTAAGGAAAACGGAAACCTCTACGTGCTGGATATGGGAGAGATGGTCTATATCAAGGAACTCGTTGAAAAGATGATCTCCCTCGCCGGTTTCATACCCGAACAGGACATCCCGATCGTCTATACTGGCTGTCGAGAAGGAGAAAAATTATACGAGGAACTCTTCACTGACGATGAGAAACCCGGGCCGACCGCTCATCCGAAGATCTTCCTTGTTCGGGAATCGGATCCCTTTTCCGTGAAACAAGTGGAATCATGGATCTATCAATTGTATGAAACGGCCAGAAAGAATCCGAAAGAAAAGCTCCGACAGCTCATTCATCAGATAATTCCAGAAAATTGCCTTGAAGAAGGAGAGGAGTACGATGCTAAAAGAACTGAAAGAGTATCTCAAACCCAGGTCCGTTGAAGAAGCGTGGGCGATGTTTCAAGACCCTTCAAAGGGCCCTGCGTTGTTTCTAACCGGAGGATTGTCGGTGGCGCAACGCGAAGACCAAACAACAAGAACCCTCATCGATCTGAGTGGCTTGTTAGGGGATTCTATCTCCGAAACCGATACCGACTATATCCTCGACGGCAATGCCACAGTCGCCGACTGTATCGGAAAAATCGATCTGCCGTTCCTTCGGGAAGCGCTGCACATGGTCGGTTCCCGTCAAATCAGAAATATGTCCTCGATGGCAGGCACCTTAGGCCAACGGTATTCTTGGTCCGATACGATCACCGCTTTATTGGCGCTTGACGCCTATTTGGAAGGGTATAACGGAAATACCGTCACTATACCGCTCGATCGGTACCTTAAAGACAGAACTCCGCTCCTCATCACGAAAGTGATGATTCCGAAACGCTATAACCGAGGCGCGTTTTTCAAATTCAGTCATATAAGCTACGATATCGCGACACTAAACCTCGCGATTGTTTTTCGGATCGAACGCGAAGCGGAACCGATCGAAGAAACCGTCGTCCAACAGTGCCGGATCGCATGCGGCGCGCGTCCCGGGATCGCGATCATACTGCCCCGATCCGGCGCGGCCATTCAAGGAAAGACATTCTCAACCCTTCGAAAGGACTTGCCGCCGATCCAAAGCATCGCCGCGATCGAAGCCAGTGTTGCGTCGAGCGCGGACGCTTCCGCCGAGTATCGTCAACAGCTTGTTCGTGCCTATGTGGAACGCGGAGTTCTTCGGTTGATCGGCGCGCCGGCCGCGTGAGCGAATAATCGGCTTGGTGAATTTTTTTACGATGACCTGATGACGATGGCGAGAGAGGACACGTTGGTTCGGCGATACCGATGCCCCGGCATCGATTCGGCTTCTCTTCGTTTTTGCAAAGGTCCGGAGGATGCCCCGGCGTTCTATCGAATACACGAAAACCGCGCGGAGGTCGACGGGGTCGACCGTCTATCCAACCGAGAGGACTACTATCCTCTGGATTTGATGCAACGGATTCTGTCGTCCGAAAGCGAAAAACATCACCTGCATCTTTGGCCGGTTGTTGAGGTCGACCGCGAAGTCGTGGCCTTTGGATCCATCGAACCTTGGGAAGAAGAGGACGGCACCTGGGTCTATCTCATCCAAGGATGGGTCGATCCTTCCTGGCGAGGAAAAGGGATCGGAACGGCGTTGATTCGTTGGTCAGAAGATTACGCGCGTCACCTGATCGTATCGGAGCATCCCACCGTAACCGCGGAACTCGCGGCAAACGCTTCAAGTACCGAAGTGTCTGCGACGGAACTCCTCCAAAACGAAGGATACTTTTCTCCGTTCACCGTTTTAGAGTTTTGCCTCGACCCGGCCGTTCAGGGAGAAAGTTTGCCTTTGGAAGAGGGGCTGTCCGTCAAACCGGTCGATGAAGAGTCCATCAGGAAGATGATACAGAGCGTTAAGGAAGCCTATGAATCCGAATCGGAAGAGGGGCGGTATGTCGAACCTTTAGTGGAAGAAGCCTATACGGAAGAAATCACGCAGCCTCCCCACGACCGGTCTTTGTGGCAAGTCGCCTGGGATGGGCCCCAGATCGTGGGACAGGTGATACCGGTCATCGGGCGGAACTTCGGCGAAATCTTCGAAGTGAGCGTGCGAAAAAGTTGGCGGCGGAAAGGAGTCGCGCGGGTTCTGCTGCTGCGCGCGATTAAAGCGCTAAAAGACCGAGGCGTCCAAGATATCCGCGTCTATACGCTTTCCACCTTTCCGACAAAAGCCAAAGACCTCTATCAGAGCGTCGGATTTCGCTTGCGCAAAGAGTTCGCGCGATACCGAAAACCGCTCTAAGCGGGAAAGACCGAATCGACGAACCGGAACGCGTTCGTATCCATCAGTCCCAAGTTCGTGATCTTCAATTCCGGAATAACCTCCAGTTGGACGAAGGATAAGGCCATAAACGGGTTCGAAAGTTTGCAGCCTGTTTTTTTCGAGGCTTCGAGCAAGCGGCGGTTTTGTTCGATGACGACCTTCAAAGGCTGATCCGACATCAAGCCCGCTACCGGCAAGGGCAAACAACCGATGATCTGTCCTTCCAACGCCACGACCATTCCGCCGTTGCAGGCGATGACATGGTTGACCGCAAGCGCCATATCCGTTTCGGAAACTCCCGTGACAGAAATATTGTGAGAATCATGTCCGACGGATAACGCCAAAGCCCCTTTTTTGATGCCGGTGCCGCTGATAAACCCAAGCGAGAACTGCTTTTCCGGCGTATATCGGTTGATCACCGCGATCTTGGCGATATCCTGATCCGAGATATCCGGTTCGCCGTCTCTCACCTGTACTTCCGTCAACCGCTCGTGCGTCACTACCGAGATACCCGTGACTTCGATGCTTCGTATCATCGTTCGATCCGTTTTCAAATGAAAGCGGAAGTCTTCTGCCTGATACTTCGGGCAGAAGATCGTATGCATCACGGTATCGATCTTCACAAGGGGATCCGGGAACTCGGCGATGCAAACGCCCTCTTCCGCGACAATTTTAGAGTCTTTAAAAACGATCTTTGGGGAAAAATGATTCAGATCTTCCACGACGACCATGTCGGCCTTGTAACCCGGCGCGATCGCGCCCATACTCCGGAGGTCGTAGTGTCGGGCCGTATTGATGGTGGCGATCCGGATGGCGGTGACCGGATCGACTCCTCTGGATATCACGAGCCGAATCATTTCGTCGATGTCTCCTTTGACGATGTCTTCCGGATGCTTATCATCGGTGCAAAAAGAGAGGAAAGGCTGAGTTATGGGGTTGATAATCCCGATGAGGTTTTCGAGATCTCTTTCTCCGGTGCCGTAGCGCAGAAGGACCTGCATCCCTCTCGATAACTTCTCCATCGCTTCCTCCGGTTTGGTGCTTTCGTGGTCGGACCGGATAAAGGCGGAGATATAGGCGTTAAGATCCTTTCCGCCGACAAGGGGGGCGTGCCCGTCGATCTTTTTGTATTTATGCCGGAACAGCTCGATCATCGTCAGCAGCTCTTCGTTGCAGTTAAGAATCCCAGGATAGTTCATGACCTCACCCAAACCCAATACCCGGGGGTATTTCTCTAAAAACCCGATCATATCCATCACACGCACTTTTGACCCATTCGTCTCGAAATCTGTGGCCGGAACGCACGACGGAAGCATGAAGTAGATGTTCATAGGAATGCCTTCTGTGTAATCGAGAAAG
>CAZMHO010000005.1:16155-19460 GCA_964566085.1 uncultured Thermotogaceae bacterium
GAAAGAACTCGACGCCTTTCAAACCGATCACATTGGCAATCTCGTGCGGATCGGCGATGACCGTCGTCGTTCCCCTGGAAAGGGCCGCTTTCGCGAACTCTCTGGGTTCGAGCATCGTGCTTTCAATATGCAAGTGGGCATTGATGAATCCGGGTACAAGATACTGGCCGTGTAGGTCGATCGTTTGTTCTCCCCAGGTATAATCGCCCACACCGGCGATTCTTTTACGAAAAAGCGCGACATTCGTCTCTTCAATGAGCCCGGAAAAAACATTAACGACCTTGCAATTCTTCAAGATGACGTCCGCGGGTTTTTCGCCTTTTGCAACCGGGATGATATCGATGATTCTCATAATTCCCCCTTTTCAAGTATGGAATATTCGTTGCCTTGCGACGGAGCGTTGTGCAGGATGGGAATGCCGGACGGAGTTTTATTGGAAGAGATTATATCATGCTTTCTCTCCATTTCTTCGCTCCGGATCGATAGGGTTTGCGGGCCTCAGGCAAACGGGAGGTGATGGCGGGATAGAAATACCGACGCGGGTGTTCCCCCATCCTTAAAACGGCCTTTCAAAGCGCGCGTCGTCTCTTCTCTCTATGAAAAAGGCGGAGAAAGACTTGACAAACAGCCTGGATAAACGGTAGAATCAATGATTCGAGAGATCATTGGGTATTATGATATACATAAGGGTAAAAATTCTCCCAACGGAGGTAAAACCATGGAACTACACAATTGGAACCGGATCCGTCTGTACGACCTTTCCCAACCGATCAGCCACTTAACGCCCGCATGGCCGACCTATGAGCCTTTACAAATCAAGTTCTTTAAAAGATTGGTTCCGAATGGAGCAAACGGGCAAATCCTCACGCACTCAAATCATGTAGGAACCCATCTGGATGGGTCTCTACATTTTTGTACACACGGTCGCGACATTGCCGCGATCCCGCTGGATGAACTTGTCGGCCCCGGTGTGATTGTCGACCTCTCCGATATTGCCGAAGATTACGGCATCTATACTTCGAAGGATATCGAAGAGCGCGTGGAAGTGAAAGAAGGGGATATTCTCATCATCAACACCGGGTATCATCGGTATGCCTTCGACCAGCCGGAGGCTGACGAGGTCCGATACATGGTAAAGCACCCCGGACCGACGATGGAATTTGCCGAATGGTGCGAAAAGAAACGGTTAAAATGGATTGGCGTCGATTGCGGATCGGCGGACCATCCCATGAATACAAAAATACGCGAATGGATGCCGGGCAAAGCAGCGGAATGCGAAGCCTTCTTCCAGAAGGAGTTCGGCCGGGCCATAGACGAGCTGTTCCCGCCTGACCATTACCAGCTGATGCATGTGCGCCTGTTCCCGCAAAATATCATTCATGCGGAAAACCTGGGGGGAGAGATCGATCTTCTTTTAAACAAACGGACGACGATCGGATGCTTCCCATGGCGATTCGAAGGCGGCGAGTCATGTATCTGCCGAATCGTCGCGTTTGACGAAAATTAAGCGGGGAGTCCGATAGGTATGAAAGCATTCGACCTTTTCCGCCCGAAAGACCTATTTCAGGCTTTCAGCCGTCTTGAGCACAATCAAACCGAAACCGTACTAAAAAGCGGAGGCACCGACCTTCTGATATGGATTAAAAAAGGGTTGATCGCTCCCAAAGAGGTCGTGGACCTCTCCGCAATTGACAACTTGAACGAAATCGACTGGGTGGAAGGAGAGGGGGTTCTCATCGGAACAAACGTATCTTTGAACCAAATCATCAACCACTCGGGGATTAAAGCGCGCTTTCCCGCTTTGACAGAAGCATGTGAAACCCATTCCGACGCCGTAGTGAGAAACAAGGCGACCTTGGTGGGCAATGTCTGTTCCGCCGTCCCTTCCGGAGATACGATTCCGCCGCTGCTCTGCTACGAAGCGCAAGCGGTCGTCCAGACCTCTTGTTCTAAAAGGCGCCTTCCGCTTTCCCAGCTCATCATCGGCCCCCGGAAGAAGAGCCTCACCAAAACCGAAATCGTGACCCATCTCTGGATTCCGCTCCCTAAAGCGGAGCTTTCTGTAGGCTTCTATCGCCGGGCTTCGCGAAGAAGGGCGTTGGATCTGGCCCAGGCGGCGGTCGCGTGCGCGCTCTTCAAACATCAAGGCAAACCGGATTTTCGATTGGCCGTTGGCGCGCTTACGCCTATTCCGATGCGTATCACCGCCGGAGAAAGAATCCTAAATGAAGCGGAGAAAACAGACACAAAGATAGTCGAAGCGGTAGTAGCCTGCGTGATAAACTCGATCCAGCCCATCACCGATGTTCGAGGCAGCCGCGAATATCGGTTTGCCATCACCGCCGAACTGGTTAGGGAGAGCCTTTCCCTATGTCTTGCGCGCGTGAAAACAGAAGAGGGGGGTCGCTGATGCCGAAAAACGCCTTGTGCTTTGTTTTGAACGGAGAAACAGTAAACTGGGAAGTCGAATCGAATACCACCCTTTTGCAGGCATTGAGAGACAACGGCGTTACAAGCGTAAAAAGAGGCTGCGAAGAAGGCGAATGCGGGGCTTGCACCGTAGTGATAGACGAAGCAGCGCAGAAATCCTGCCTCGTGCTCGCGCTCGAAGTGGAAGGGAAGACCGTTATCACGACGGAAGGGTTGCCCGCAGCACCGGGAAAACTACATCCGATCCAACAGGCTTTCGTAGACGAAGGCGCCATACAGTGCGGATTTTGCACACCCGGTTTCGTTATGACCACCTATGCGTTTTTAAAGGTCTGCCCGAATCCGACGAATGAAGAGATACGCCGCGCCTTAAGCGGCAACTTGTGCCGCTGCACCGGTTACCTCAGCATCATAAAGGCCGTAAAAACAGCCGCGGCAGCGCTGTCCCGCCCATTAGACGCGGAAGAAGGAGGCGACGGAGATGCCAAATAACCAGGTCTTTACGGACACCGGAATCGGCAAGAGAGTCGAGAGAAAATTTGATCGCGAAAAAGCCGCCGGGACTTTACAGTATACCGACGACCTGCCTTTCGGGAAAGACCTGCTGGTTGCCCGACCGGTCAGAAGCCCGATCGCAAGCGGAATCATCCGTTCGATCGATACGCGCGAAGCCTGCGGCATTCCGGGCGTTGTCGCCGTCATCACCGGAAAAGACTTTCCGTATCGTTTTGGATTATACCTAAAAGACCGAACCCCGATCGCCATCGACCGCGTCCGCTATATGGGAGAGCCCGTCGCGTTAGTGGTCGCCACGACAGAAGCGATCGCCGATTCGGCGATCGCGCATGTCCACGTAACCTATGAGGCCTTACCCA
>CAZMHO010000005.1:19512-22891 GCA_964566085.1 uncultured Thermotogaceae bacterium
TTCGACGTGGAGAAAGCGGTCTGCGATCCTTCCGTCCTGGTACATCCGGATTTGGAACACTACAAGAGAGTCCCGTTCATCAACCCGCAGCCGGGCACGAATATCGGCAATTGGTTCAAAATACGCCGAGGGGACATCGAAGAAGCCTTCGCCCAGTCCGACACACTCATCGAAGAAAGGATGGAATGCCCCCAGATCGCCCACGGGTTTTTAGAAACCCATTGCTGCATCACGAAACAAGACATCGGAACCGGCAATATCACTGTCTGGAGCAGCGCGCAATCGGTTTTCGCCGTACGAGAAATACTGGCGGAAGGCCTGAATGTTTCGACCAACAGCATTCGGGTCATCGCCCCCCCGATCGGCGGCGGATTCGGCGGGAAAGCGGGAATGACTATCGAAGCCCTCTGCTTAAGCGCCGCGTTGAACCCGGCTGTCAAAGGCAGGCCGGTAAAACTCTTTATCCCAAGGGAAGAGGTGATGCTCTCTTCCTGGGTAAGGCAAGCCTATATCGCGACGATCAAGATGGGAATCACCAAAGAGGGGAAGATCCTGGGCATCAAGAACACCTTCTACTTCGACACCGGCGTCTCGGCGGAGTACGGCGCCAATCCGGTTCGCAGCGCCGGATACACCTCCACCGGAACCTACTATATCCCTAATGTCTGGACCGACAGCTATGCCGTCTACACCAACAAGCCTTTCGGGGGGGCCTACCGTGGTTTCGGGTTACCGGAACTGATGAGCGCGATGGAAGTGGTCATCGATATCGCGGCAAAAAAGGTTGGCATACATCCGATCGAATTCCGCATCAAGAATCTGCTTCAGCCGGGGTTGCCTACGTGTACCGGGATGCCGATGTCTCCGCACGCTTTGGAGAGGATCATCCGAAAGGCGCAAACGGATATTCGTTTCGACGAAATCGAACCGCCGGTCCGTCAAGGGTTTAAAAGAGGCAAGGGAATCGCCTTAGCGATAAAAGCGCCGGCAAAACCCGCCGATGCCGCCTCTTCGGCCATCGTAAAACTCAACGTGGACGGGACAGCGGAAGTGATGGCCGCCACGATGGATATGGGTCAGGGCGCTTATACCGCTTACGCGCAGATGGTCTCTGAAGAGCTCGGTATCCCCTATGACCGCATCAGGTTGGATTACCCGGATTCGGCCACCCATCCGTATGATTGGCAAACGGTCGCCAGCCGCAGTTGCTGGGCCATGGGTATGGCGGTCAAAGAAGCCGCGACGGATGCGCGTAATCAGCTTTTGGCTTTATACGCGGAGTATTGGCAAGTCCCCCCCGAAGAGATCCTCCTAAAAAACGGATCGGTTCTTTGCCCGAGAATTAACAAAACGGAGGCCTTTGGCCCGAAGTTGCAAAACGGATTCCCGATGCCGGACGGTAAGTTGAAAGGCGGCCCGATCATTGGCCGGGGGCGATTCCTGCCCGAAGACGTCGTCAATCCGGACGCCGAGACCGGTCAATCGCCAAAAAGCGTCGTGCATTTCACCGTCGGCGCGATCGCAATCGACGCGGAAGTCTCAGAAAGAACGGGAGAGATCGCGATTAACCGCGTCGTCGCCGGATACGATGTCGGGAAAGCGATCAGCCCCATCAATATCCGGGGACAGATAGAGGGCGGAACGGTTCAAGGCATCTCGGCCGCGCTGTTTGAGGGGCTGGTGTTCGACGCGCAAGGAAAACTGCTTAATAAAGACTTCACCGATTATAAGATCGCAACGATAGAAGAGGTAGACTTCCCGATAGAGAGCTTTTGGGAAGAAACCCCGGAAGAGGTTTCCCCCTACGGAAACCGAGGAGTCGGGGAACACTCTATGATCTCTCCGGCGCCTGCATTGAACAATGCGGTCTATAATGCGCTCGGAATACGGTTTCATCGCTATCCGCTCACGAGAGAACGCGTTTTTATGGCGATACACCAGAGAAAAGTCGGTTCCGAAGATTGCTTCGACTGAGCTGTCGCAAGCGCAAGAGAAGAAAACTCAACAAAAAAAAGCCCGCAAGGGCTTTTTTTTGTTGAGCGAATTCCTCAGAACCGGATGGTTACGCCCAACTCGATCGGAATGGACGAAAGCGTAAACTTTCCGGTCTGATTGGCCGGCAGTTTCACGTTGTACTGACGCATCTCGTAACCAGCTCCGACGTAGATTGTAAAGTTATTGACCGTGTACCCTAAACTAAATTTGGCCTTTACCACGAAACCGAACTCGCCAAGCCTTCCGAGGTCGAACCAGGAAATGCCTCCCAATACATCCGCTCTTAAGACGACCGGTTTAAGCGGGTAAGCGTAGCTGATTCCCAACAACCCATCCAAGAAGTACTTCAGATCCGTATTGGCTGTTTCCCCGGCGACCACCACGCCGGGTGTAACGGGTATTGCGCCACCGACTCCCGCGCCGATCGCAAACCCTTCTGCGATCTCATAGTCGACCAAAAGACCGAAGTCTATGGTATGGATCGCGGAGGCGTGACCCGTCAACACAGTATTCGTGGACGTCGTGGTCGATAGCCCGTAGTTGAAACCTGCGAAAATATTCGTCCCGATTTGAGAGAAACCCAATATCGACAAAATCGATAGAAAAAGACAGACAAAAAAGAAACGTTTCATAATGAACCCCCCCATACGATTCTTGATTCAACGTTTATTATACCCTAAAGAACGTTGTAAAATCAAAAAAATGGCTAAAATCGCACTTAAGAATCCTCTTCCGGTTCTTCTTCGTAAATCTCCGTCTCGACTTCGATGGCTTTTTGCCATTCTTCGACGACTTTTTCCAGCTCCTCTTCCGATTCCAGCTCGCTCAAAACCGTTTCACCGTCTTCTTCTTCCTTAGCAAACACAAACAACTCATCATTTTCTTCATCGAATGTCGGTTCTTCCATGTTTTCGACATCAACCTTCTGACAGATCCAGTACTCTTTCTCGCCATACTGGAACTCATCTAACAGGGCGAAGTAGACTTCCTCGTCTTTATCATTTCTGAAAGAGAAGACAAAGAGATCGTCCTCTTCTCCTTCTATCGGTTCGCCGCTCTCGCAACAACCTTCCTCACCGCACTGATGGGCGCATCCGCACCCGCAGCCACTATCGTCTTCCATCATCGCTTCTTTCTTACAGTCCCGTTCCAAATCTGACATACCTGCCTCCTTCTATTTTGCGAAATGACAAGCGACGAAATGTCCTGTCGATTTCTCTTCAAATAACGGTTCTTGTACTTTGCATATCGGTTGCGCGATCGGGCATCGGGTATGAAAGCGGCAACCCGAAGGAGGATTGATTGGACTCGGTACGTCTCCCACCAAGCTCGTGCGGTCCTTTCTCAGTTCAGGCTTCGGGCTCGGGATCGCTGATATCAAAGC
>CAZMHO010000005.1:22901-42262 GCA_964566085.1 uncultured Thermotogaceae bacterium
CGGTCACTGATATGTTTAATCACCGCGAGATCGTGGGCTACGAACACATAGGTCAACCCGAACTGATTCTGTAGGTCTTTGAGCAGGTTCACGACCTGGGCTTGTATCGAAACATCGAGCGCAGAGACGGGCTCATCGCACAAGATGAGTTTCGGTTCGACGGCCAGCGCGCGGGCAATCCCGATTCTCTGGCGCTGCCCGCCGGAAAATTCATGCGGGAAACGATACATATGGTCAGCGGATAACCCGACCTTTTTCATCATGTCCGCCACTTTGTCCAACAGATCCTGCTTACCGCTCGCCAGGTGGTGCGTCCTGATCCCTTCGGCGATAATGTTCTTCACCCGCATCCGGGGGTTCAAAGAACTATACGGATCCTGGAAGATCATCTGGATTTCCTTTTTGAGGCTTCTGAGTTCATTCCCGCGGATACTCAAGACATCTCTTCCACCGAAAAAAGCGGAGCCGGACGTCGGGTTATACAGGCGCATCAGGGTCATCACCGCTGTCGTTTTTCCGCAACCGCTCTCCCCAACCAACCCGAAGGTTTCTCCTTTATAGACATGAAAACTGATGTCGTCGACCGCTTGCACCCACCCGACGATCGTCTTAAAAACGCCGCCGCGAATGGGGAAATGCTTGACAAGGTTTTTGACAGTCAAAACTTCTTCTCTCGCCGCAATTTTCTCTGTCTCAACCACTATCGCTCACCTGCTTTAACCTTGAGTTTCGCTTCTTCCAGCCTGTCGATATGGCAGCACCGGACAAAGTGGTTTTTTTCTACTTCCAGCAACTCCGGTTCTTCCGTTTTGCACTTGTCGTCCGCGAAGGGACAACGCGTATGGAACTTGCATCCCTGCGGAAAGTGCAGCGGATCGGGCACGATCCCCGGGATGTTGTAGAGCTCTTTCTGCTCGATATCCAGTCGGGCGATCGCGTTCATTAAGCCCCAGGTATAGGGGTGTTTGGGATTCTTAAAAAGCGTTCTGACATCGGTGTACTCCGCGATCTTGCCCGCATACATCACGACCACGCGTTGGCACGTTTCAGCGATGACCCCTAAATCGTGGGTAATCATGATGATGGCCATCCCGAACTCTTTCTGCAGTTGAAGCATCAGTTCAAGGATTTGCGCCTGGATCGTCACGTCCAATGCGGTCGTGGGTTCGTCCGCGATCAAGAGCTTTGGATTACACGACAACGCCATCGCGATCATCGCTCTTTGTCGCATCCCCCCTGACAGTTGATGCGGGTATTCGTCGACACGCTTGTCCGGTTCGGGGATTCCAACCTTTTTGAGCATATCGATGGCCATCCGTTTCGCTTCTTCCTTTTTCTTTCCCTGGTGAAGGATAATGGCTTCCATGATTTGGTCGCCCACGGTAAAGACGGGATTCAGCGCCGTCATGGGCTCCTGGAAGATCATCGCCACGTCGTTGCCGCGGATCTCGCGCATCTTGCTTTCGCTTAGTTTGAGAATATCGACCCCGTCCATAATGATTTCTCCGCTGGCGATCTGTCCTTTCTCGTCCAACAAGCGCATTATGGAAAGGGCATTGACGCTTTTTCCGCAACCGGACTCGCCGACAATCCCCAGGGCTTCTCCGGCATAGACGACATAGTCCACCCCGTCGACCGCCTTCACGATGCCGTCTTCGGTTTTGAAATAGGTTCTCAGGTCTTTCACTTCTAACAAGATGTTTTTTTCTGGCATTATGTCACCTTCACGCTCTCATTTTCGGGTCGAAAATATCTCTTAACGCGTCACCGACCAAGTTCCACGCTAAAACAAAGAGGACCATCGCGATTCCGGGATAAACGACCGCGAACCAAGACTTGTCGAGCTGCATCATATAGTTTCTGGCGTAATTGAGCAGCGTCCCCCAGTCGGCGTAACCGATTTCAGCGCCGACTCCGAGAAAGCTCAAGGAAGCCGCCGTAATGACTAAAGACCCCATCCGCATCGATATCTGCACGATGACCGGGAAGATCGTATTCGGCAAGAGGTGTTTGACGATAATCCAAAAATTACGGATGCCCAAGGCTTTCGCGGCCAGCACATACTGCTCTTCCTTCGCTTGAAGGATATTCCCGCGAATTAACCGAGCCACCTGCATCCAGCCGAATATGATGAGGGCGATGGTGACTTTATCGAGGCCCTTCCCGAGTATGGTCGTCATGATCATCGCCGCCACGAGAAAGGGAATCGCCATAAACATGTCGGTGATGCGCATTAAAATCTCGTCGATCCATCCTCCGAAATAAGCCGATATGGACCCGACGATGATCCCGATAATCGACGAGATGATCGATACGATCAATCCTATCTTGAAGGCGCTGCGCGTACCCCAAACGACTCCGTACCACACATCGTACTTGCCGATAACCCCGAAAGGATGGGCATGATCCGGGGCAATCGGGTTCGAACTCCAGATCATCTTTCCTTCCGCGGTTTTTGCCGGCAGCATCTTAAAAGGGTCTTTCCCTGGTTCCGACGGCGCTAAGATGGGAGCTAAGAGAGCGACTATGATAAAAAAAATCAGCAAAAATATTCCCAACATCGCAGTGGGATTCTTGACCAACTTCTTAAAGATTCTTCTGCCTTCCGTTTTCATCGCCATTTTCTTCTCTCCCCCTACGATAATCGAATCCGCGGGTCGATCAATGCGTAAGATATATCAACGATAAGATTCGTTACTATCAAAATTAAACTGAAGAATAGCGCCGCTCCGATAACGGAGAAATAATCAAGGGTTACGGCAGCGGTTGCGGTGAACCGGCCTAAACCGGGTCTCGCGAAGATCGTTTCTACGATCACCGTTCCCGCGAACAACTGGACGATCATGCCTCCTGAAACCGTTGCTACCGGTATCAATGCGTTTCTCTTAACGTGCTTGTTGATGACGACCTGTTCCGACAACCCTTTGGCTCTTGCCGTTCGGACATAGTCCTTTCGCAATACTTCGAGCATACTGGACCGCGTGATTCTGAGAATGTACGCCCACCAAAGGTAGGATAGGGTCAACAGCGGCGCGATCAAATGACGGATCGCATCCCATAGGATATCGAAACGCCAATTGAGAATCGCGTCGATCGTGACGAAATGCGTGTAATCCCTCCAAGGCCCGTCTCTCATCACTTTCATCGAAGCGTCCGATAAAAATCCCGGCGGGAACCACTTGAGATAACTATAGAAAACGAGGAGCACCAACAGGCCAAAAACATAGTCCGGCAACGACCATCCGATGATCGCGAAGATCCGTATACCGTGGTCCAGCGGTTTATCCTGGTGGGCGCCCGCTACCACCCCAAGCCAGATGCCGACGAAGACCACCGGTATCAGCGCGTACAGCGCCAACTCGAAGGTGTAAGGGATCAGTTCAAGGATGCTTTGGAGAACGCCTTGCCTTCCTACATTCGAATACCCGAAATCGCCTTTAAGGACGTTTCCAAGCCATTTGACGTACATCTCGGGGGCGGGGCGATCCAAACCGAATTTTTGGATCAGCCGTTCCACCGCTTTTTCGGATTTCAAAGCTTCCGGGCTCTTCACATAGGTCCCGATTAACCGGTCCGGGCCGAGCATCCAAATCATCGAAAAAATGAGCATTGTGACGCCTATAAGAATGACTGGGAGTATCAGCAATCTTCGAATAATAAAAGCCAGCAATTCCGTCCACCTCTCAATGATAAACACCAATTAAGGGCGGGAATCGATCCCGCCCTCGCATTCTAACGATCAAACAATCGAATTATTCCTTCCAAGCGTAGTAAAATTCAGGGGTTCTGTCTCCGCTGGATCTGAGAAGATGCGGGAAGAATCCTTTCAGCCATTTTCTGGCTACGTACAGTCCCTGAGGCATATACAAAGGCGTCGCGATGTAGTTTTCGAGAAGGATCTTCTGTAATTCAGAATACATCTCAATCCGTTTGTTGACGTCCGTTTCTTTCACGGCCACGTCAATGATCGGATCGAGGTATTGTTCCGCGAACGCATTGTAATCGCCACCGTGGCGTTTTCCATAATACCCGTTAGAGTGGTAGTAGGTGGAGAAGAAGTTGTGCGCATCCGGATAGTCCGCAGTCCACCCGATAATATACAGCGGGCAGAGCTCTCCACGGGTTGCAGCAAGGTAGGTCGGCCATTGCACGCCGAGGACTTCCACCTGGAACTTCGGGTTGATCGATTCGACATAAACCTTCAGCATTTCACAGGAGGTCTGCCGCACTTCGTTACCGGCATTGTACATGGCTACCAGCTTAAATCCGTTTTCCCATACCTTTCCGCCCCAAGCGGCTTTCCAGGCTTTTTCGGCCTTCGCTAAGTCAAACTCGTAGACGGGTAGAGTGGGATCAAAGCCTAAGAAACCTTCGGGAAGATCCGTCGGAACGCGTTTCCCTAATCCGTTGACCAAATCGTCGATGAGGGCGTCGTAGTTGAAGGCGTGCAGAATTCCCGCGCGCACGTTGATATCGGTGAAAAAGTCCGCCGGAATCCCATTGCCGTCCAGCTTTCCGCTGCCGATGTATTCGCTGGTTTCCTTCACTTTCCAACCCATATGGATCGAGGTGACTTGAGCTCTCGGATGGCCGCTGATCACTTCGATGTCTTTGTTTCTGTCGAAGTCGTACCGATAGATTGGGTCTACCAGAATAACGTCGGCATCTCCCGCTTCCAGCATCGCTTTGCGCGTGGAGTACTCTTCGACGGTCTTGAAGATGAGGGTCTTGGTCTTGGCAGGTCCTTGCCAGTAGTCGTCGAATCGTTCCATAACGACCATGTTGTTGGTTTGATCCCAAACCGCTAATTTGTAAGGACCGCAACCGGCATCGGCCATATGGAGCGCAGATTCATCCGGTTGTCTGTCGTGCCATTTCCACCAACCGTCCGCTTTCCAATCCCATTCGCCGTTCGCGATACACCATTGGCTGTCGATGATGGAACCCCAGCCGGCATATTTCACGATGATGAAGAGGAACGGCGCAAAGGCGTCTTTCATGTTGACGATTAAGTTGTCGCCTTCGACCACAAACAACGGATCGATCACTTCGTTGTAGAAAGCGATCAATTTGGCTTTCGCTTCCGCGGAAGTCGGTTCTCTGTCGTCATTAACCGCATCGGAATAGGCCATGCCGGCGTAGGCTTCAAACCAATCCGCAACCGTGTAGAACTGCCCGCCGGAGACGGCTTCAATAATCAGCGTCACGGCTCCGGAAGCGTTGTCGGCAAGGAAACCCCGTTCGAATGTGTATTCAATATCTTTGGGGGTAAGGATATTGCCGCTGTGGAACTTCACTCCTTTGCGAATCGGGAAAACGTAAGTCTTTCCGTTATCCTTCAACAGACCGTTTTCCGGCGTTGGGACAGCGGTTGAAAGCATCGGTTCGAATTCGATGGTTTCACCGACGTACTTAATCAGGTTGTCGTATAGATTGTTAACGATCGCGCCGCTGGCATTATCCCATTCGGCATGCGGATCCAACGTTTCGGGAGCGCCATACTCGGCATTGACGATGGTATCAGGACTTTTTACGGCTGCGAATGCGGTTAGAGTTAGGGCGAGAAGGCATACAAAGATAATAAGAAGCTTCTTCTGCATAAAGATAATTCCTCCTTTCGGATTTACATCCCTCGCGGGATGGTCGGACTGTGATTTCAAATTATAGCACATTTTAGCAAAAGTGCAAATGCCGAAAGTCATTTTTCGGATACCTCGTGAGGATTCAAAAGCTCTTTCTGTGATATGATGATAGGGTATCGAAAAGGCATCATTCTCTGGAGGTGATTTACATTGAAGATGTTTTGGATCGGACACGCTTCGTTTTGGATCCAAGAACCGGTTTCTATCGTCATCGACCCTTTTGACGAAAATGTCTCTTCCCATTTTCCGGGTATTCACGCTCAGATCGTTACGGAAAGCCACCAACACTTCGATCACTGCGCTCACGCCCGCGTAAAGGGCCCCTTCGAGCTTATTACAAAAGCCGAGAAAAAAGTATTCCCCGCCGTAACGGTTCAGGGTTTTTCCGCGTTTCACGATAAAGAAAGCGGCAGAAAAAGAGGCGCGAATGTTCTTTTTAAGTTCACTTTCCCGGATGGGTTAACCCTCCTCCATTCGGGAGATCTGGGGCATAGTCTGCTCGCGGAAGACCTGGAAGCCCTGGGGAAGATCGATGTTTTGTGTGTCCCTGTCGGAGGCACCTACACGCTCGATGCCTGGGAAGCGGCCGCATTCATCAGGGACTTGGATCCCGTTCTCGTGATTCCGATGCATTTCAAAACGCCGTTGATGAGCCAACTTGCAGAGTTGGACTCCTTTTTAAAGGCTTTGAACCGACCGGTGGAGAGGCGCGAACAGCTAACCGTTTTAAAAACGGATATACGGGATACGGAGAGAACGTGCGTGGTGCTGTCGCCCTTGATTCAAGAAAAGTAACCCAGCCGGGACAACCGGATGCTGCCGAGGTTGTCCCGGTTAGAAATGGATACTACGCTACCCGTTTCGTTTTCCAAACCCCGCGGGAATAGTATCGCCAGAGAATCGCCGCTTCCGCGATATCGGCAGCGACATAAGCCAAGGTTACCCATATAAACCCGAGTTTCAACACCGATACGGTCAGGAACAAGAACGGGACCATCACTAACCAGCGCGAGACCGCGCTGGACACGACGTAAGGATAGTTGTAACCCGCGCCCCCGAAACCACTGGATAATCCGAAAGCATAAGCGAGCGCGACCATTCCCAGCATCCCGTAGGTCATGTAAAGCACGCCGGCTTGAATGATGTCCGTGTCACTGACAAAGATTTGCATCATGCGATCCCCGAAAAGCCAGCAGACCAGAACGAAGATCCCGATGATGATCGTTACGATTCGGGCTGCCCACTTCGTCGCTTCGAGGGCGCGTTCCACTTTCTCCGCGCCAAGATTTTGCCCGACGATCGTCGAAGCGCCCATGGAAACACCGATCAGCGGGGTGAAGGCAATCCCCAGAATTCTTCCCGCGACACCTGTCGCCGCGATAACCGCCGTCCCAAAGCTCGACACGAACTTCATCACGATAATCTGCGACAGATTTCGCGAAACCGTTTCCATTCCGGTGGGCAATCCGATGGTCAGGAGTTTTTTATCGGTCTCCCAATGCAATCGGAATAACCCTCTCACGGAGGGGCGAACCGGATTTCTCTTCGAGAAAAGATAGGCAAAGCCGATCGAAAAGGCAACCGACTGCGAGATGACTGTCGCCAAAGCCGCGCCGAAAGCGCCCATTCCCAAACCCGGGATCGATGTGAACGGGATAACCGCAAACATAAAGATCGGGTCTAAAATCACGTTCAACACGCTCGTAAAGAGCATCAGGTACATCGGCGTCTTGGCGTCTCCCATACATCGAAGGATCGTATTGACCGAGTAGGAGGCGAACATGATCGGTAAAAAGAATAATCGAATATACCCATAGTCAAAAGCCGCTGCTGCCACAGCCGCATCGTTGGTAAAAAAAGCGATCAGCGGGTTGAGGAACAATGCCATTAACACTCCCGCCAGTAAAGCCATAATCACTTTGAACGTAATAGTTTGCTCGATCGCGATCTGCGTTGCCCGGATATCTTTTCGTCCGTAATTCTGTGTAATGATCGATACCGAACTCTGCCCGATGATGTCGTTCAAGGATCCGATCAGCCAAAAGATGCTTCCGAAGATCGTAACCCCCGCCAAGGCTTCGGAAGAGATCAGTCCGATCCAAAAGATATCGACGAGGTCATAAATCATCTGCAACGTGAAACCCACCATCGTGGGAACGCTGAGCGCGAAGATATGTTTAATGATACTTCCGTTTGTTAGGTCTTTCATAATGAACCTCCGTAAAGCCCTCTTGAAAAAAAATAACCGGGAGAACTATTCCGCCCGGTTATTCTATACCCATGAACCCTTCTTCATCCGCGATCACTTCGCTTTAAAGGTTTATGGCCCATGGTAGCCCGGCATAATCCGTGTTGTCTTCCTTAAGCACCCGTTCAGATTCGACAGGTACCCGACGATCCTGCCTGTATATAAACGATTCCTGATTTTTTTTCATAGTTTCACCTCCCCTATTCCTTTCTTCTCTTAAACGATGCGTTCGCTTCTCAAGGTCGCGGTCCCCAAATAGGCGGCCTCGTAAATTTTCTCCACGATTCTTTCCACGTCTCTTTCCTCGTCAGTTTGTTTCTTTCTTAGGAACTTCATCAGTTTCACCTCCCTTTATCTATTTTCAAACAATTTTATCGATTCGCCTTAAGGCTATGTCAAGGGCGAGAATCAGTGACTGGATGTAAAACTTGTGAAAAAGGTGGGCTTAACCCCACCTCTATCATCGTACTTATGTGTGTGATACGGACGATAATGTTCTAATCGAGACCGTGATCGCTTTAGTAGTTGTTATCCATCCATATTTTTTTCGTTTTTAATACGGAAAGCAAGTTAAACGACGGGTCCAAAGTCCGCGTGACGTTGTTGTCAAACAATATTTCTTTTATCGTTTCATCTTGCAGCAGAAAGAAGTAGTCCCCCAGATGAAAATACCCGTAGGGCAGCTTGGTCGCCTTGAGATACTTGAACATTTCGTCGAATTTGCTGATCCAGTGATCGAGTTGTTCCTTCGACAACCGAATTGAGTAGGCGCCGGCTTTGATCTCGATACCGTCATAGAGCTGGGTGACGCCGTTGTGGTACAGATAGATTCTTTGTACCATAATCACCGCGTCGAAGGTCGTGAATCCCTTCGAAAACTTCTCTTCATTTCTGACGACGATAGAAGCGAATGCCCCCTCCGGAATGTTCCCCACTATCTGCAGATTGGTGAAACTCAGAATCTCCGTACCGCTAAAAGCGACCACGGTAAGGAGCGCGCAAATGATAAGAATGAACCTGGTTTTCATAATTCTCCCTCCTGGATAAGTAGTATCTATCAAGACGTAAATTCCGGGCCGATTGATCGATAAGCGTAACGTATCAAACATCGATAAGCCGCTCAAGGGGTGAGCGATGGCGCGATCCGTGCCGTAGGAAGCGCCGCATGGCCTTTTTCGTGACCGAGCGGGTCATCGTACCGATAGCGAACGAAAAAAAGACCCTTTTTACGAACGGGCCTTTTTCTGTAAACGAAACGATGGCGCGATCAGGCTTTAAAACCCATAGGCTGCGACGTAACCGGCCTCTTCCAAGAGTTCTTGACCTGTTCGGGACAAAGCGAACAGAAGGTAGTCTCTCACCGGGCCGCTGCCTGGGAATCCTTTTGTAGCGTCTATGAACAGGTACAGCGGTCTCGAAATCGGATAGGCGGAAGAAAGAATGGTCTCTCGAGAAGGGAGCACGCCTTCCACCGTAAGCACCTTGACGTTTTCGGTCACATAACCTATGCCGACATAGGCGATCGCGTACGGGTTCCGAGAGACGCTCTCCATTTCCAACTGAGTGGATTCAATCAATCGGACTTCCGGGCTCATCTTTTCCCCGCCTAACACTTTTTCGCTGAAGATCTCAAAGGTTCCGGAAGCGGTATTTCTTGAATAAGCCACAATCGCTTGCTTCGGAAGATTCGGATCGATTTGGTTCCACGTTTTGGCCTTCCCGGTATAGATCGCTTTCAAGCTCTCGATCGATATCGAATCGATGCCCAGCTGCTTGCCAACAATCAATGCGATCCCGTCGTATCCGACGATCACCGGCATAAAGTATTTCTTCTCGGCCGCCATCTTTTCTATCTCCCCCGCCTTCAACCATCGGCTGGAGTTGGCGATATCGCAGGTCCCGCTAAAAAGGGCACTGATGCCGGTAGACGAACCCGCGCCTTCCAGTGTGATCTTCAGTTCGGGTTTCAGCGCGGATAGGTGTTCGATCCATACTTGCGCGATCGGAAAGACGGTATTCGACCCTTTAATGACCAATGTTGAAGAAAATCCCAATACAGTCACCAGCAAGGTTAGAATGAGCGTGATAATTCTGTTTTTCATCTGAAAACCTCCCTCATTTTTCTATCGGTCAGATTATAAAACGAGGGTATTCGGCGAATCTTGAGGAATGTCAGGAAATGTTAAGGCAAGTGTTTTCGAATCCATTCGATCGCCGGATCGATCCCCATTTGGTACTCCATAACCGTTCGGGCGACCGGAATATCCGGCTCCAAAGAACGCGCGTCGTTTTTTGAGGCATCCGGGCGAACGAACTCTTTGGTCGAAACCGTCACTTCGAAACAGGACTCGGGTAAAGACAGTTCCAGTATGTCTCCGAAACACGTCGGGGAGTTCCCGGTACGTTCTCCGATCGTTTGGGCCAACCCGTTGTCTTTCAGTAAAACCGCGAAATAATTCGCGGAGCTGAACGTCCGATTTGAAGTCAAAATTAATACGTTGCCCCGAAAAACGCTTTCCGTGTCCACGATTCCGGGGACGCGCCGTTTTCCCCCGCTGAACGCCATCCGTATCCCCCTTAAAAACAGACTGAGCGACGTGAGGTTGCGCGCTTTGAGAACCGGTCCGGAAGCGCGTATATGCGCCGTATAATCCGTTAATTCTGATTTCGGAAGGCGCTTCAGAAAGGCATCGACGACGCTCGAGTCTCCGCCCATATTCTTCCGCAAGTCGATGACCACCGCCTGCACTTTCTCAAGGGCGACGGCGTCGAAAAAATCGGAGACGCTCTGTTCGTACTCGGCTGTTACCGTGCATTGATCCAACCAAAAGTAACCGAAACCGCTCGTTTGCCCCGCGCTGCCTTCCGCCAACTCCAGAGACCACCCGAACCACGATCTGCTTTCTGGTTCCAAAATGACCGTATACGCCGGTTGCAGGGGGAGGCTTTTGTTCGTAACGACACCGAGCGGATCCATAATCGTTAGGGTTGCCGTGTAAGGTTCTTTTATCGCGCCTTTAACGGCTTGGGTTTCGAACAACCCAAGGGTGTAGGCGTAAGGCAATAGATCGCTAATTCTGCATTTAAGCCACTCCTCGTTTTCGACCGACAGGAAATCTTTCATAATTTCGAGGATTTGATCGGGGGTATACTCATTCACGCGGATGACCCGGTCGCCGGGTCGAAGGGATGCGAAATTGGATCTCTCGTCTATTTTTCCGATAACCAAACCGTCTTTAAGCCATTCAAAGCTTATTGGCAAACGGTCTATTCCGGCATTGTCGGACCCCTGCGCGCGGTATCTTAGAAAGGTGTGCGCATCGTTCAGCGAGGCAGTGAGACGGGAAAACTCCCAGTAGAGCGATAAACGCGGGATAAATTCCGAACCCGTACGGATAGCGAAGGCATTTAAACGATCTTCGACAGTTATCGCGCGTTTAGCCAATTCCTTTTGGCATTCGGCGGATTGAAAGAGCGGATGGATTTCTTTCAGTATTGCGACAAGAACGCGCAAGTCCGATTTTGCCGACTCCAAAGACAGGTACTGCGGGATAACGGGATTTTGTGGACCGCTTTCGAGGGTGTCTCCGTAGAGAGCGCAGATTTCGGAGCGGGAGACAATAAGGATGTCGGTTATCCAAAAGATGAACCAGAAAGCGAAAAAACAAAGAACGATAATGAGCACAAGCCGGGACAAAACGCTGAAGGATCGCTTCCGCTTCATACTTCCACCCCCGTGTGGTTTCTACCATTATACGCCCATCTAAAAAAAAACCGGGAAAATTAACTTTCCCGGTCATTAATCAAAGGTACGCTTATGCATCCGTCATCCTTCCCCTCTCCTTCTATATAAATCTCGGCCAGGGAAGGGTCCATATCTCTGCCATTTTCTTTTCCATCTCTTTTTCGAACTCCGATCGGAGCAGTAAACGTTCAAAGCGATTGTTTCGAATGTTTCGTTTGTTAGCCATCTTTGGCACCTCCTTCTTCACTCTTTCCCGTTAAAATAGCCTTTGATCAAAATCGACGGTTATGCGCGCATCCGCATCGGCCTGTATCTTGGCCACTCTCTTTCCGATCCCTTCCACTTTGTTGCTGGAACTCTCTTTAATCCATTTCATCATTATCCCTCCTTTATCTGTTTTTTCAGCGTTCTTCGTTAAAATTTTACTTAGAACAGTCTCTGATTTTGAACGTTGAAACGATCTTGGTCCGCTTGGGCATGGATGTGCGCGACCTTCTTCTCAATCTCTTTCTCCCGTTTCAGCCATTTTTCTTTAAACCAGTTCATCTCGATCCCTCCTCTTTTTCTATCTTCGCTGATATCTTATCTTTTAGGCTTAGAGCGATGTCAAGCGTCCGGAACCGCCAAATCCTGTAAACATTTCGAAAAGGGTGGGGTTAAGCCGATGATTCGGCAAATCGATCGTGGTTATCGGGGGGGCCTCTTTAATAGTGATCCGGAAAGTGTTTTCTATCCGCATGCGCTCCCCGGGGGAACCGCTCGCCGAAGAGAGGCTTTTGAGATTGAAGGCTTCATGCCACTCCATGAAAAAACCTCGCGTCATCGATGCTGCGAATATAACCGTTCCATCCGCCGTTTGGTATATAATAAAAGGATTTTTATTAAAAGAGGTGTATCGTGGAGATCGTTAAAGTAGAAAACTTGCGCAAATCCTATCGAACAGGGAATACTTTCTTTGAAGCCCTGAAAGGATTGAATTTTTCCATACAAAAGGGAGAGATACTGTCGATACTCGGCCCTTCCGGATGCGGAAAAACCACTCTTCTGAACTGCCTCTCCTCTATCGATTACCCGTCGGAGGGGAAGGTTTTGATCGAAGGCGTCGATCTTCACGCGCTGTCAGACAACGCGAAAACCCTTTTTCGCGCGAAAAATATGGGCTTCATCTTCCAATTCTACAATCTGATTCCGGTGTTGACTGTCGTAGAAAACGTCGAGTTACCGCTCTTCGCCGTCGAAAGCGGTAGGAAAAACATTCGAAAGGCGGCGGAAGAGGTCTTGTCGCGTCTGGGGCTCAAAGAGCGGTTGAACTACTATCCCTCGGACTTGAGCGGCGGGGAGCGCCAGAGGGTCTCTATCGCGCGGGCGTTGGTTCATTGCCCCAAGATCATCTGGGCGGATGAACCGACCGGCGCATTGGATACCCAAACCGGACGGGAGATCATGGACGTTATCTTGGAATTGAACGAAAAGAACGGTCAGACCTTCGTCATCGTAACACACGACGAGCGTATCGCAGACTATTCCAACCGGATTGTCTCTATGGACAGCGGTCAAATCATCCGGATTCGCGAGCTCTCTCCGGTAAAGGATTAGTATGATTTTAGAAGTCATTCTCGGCATACTTTCCGCGGTGATCATCCTCGTTCTCCTGCTCATGGCGAAAAACGGGATCATCGCTTCGATGTCCTTGAGAAACATCTTTCGGCAACCCACGAATACCCTCTTGGTCGTTTTGGGCTCTCTGATGGGAACCGCCCTCATCACTGGATCCTTCGCGATGACCGACTCCTTCAACAAGTTTATCTACGCGCAGATCGAAGGGGAATACGGCGAGATCGACCAAGTCCTGTATAAGACCGACAGTTCCGGGCGACAGACCGGAACCTACTTTTCTCTCGGCGAGGTCTCTCCATGGATAGACGCCTTGCGCCAAGAAAACCTCGTTGACGGCATTCTGCCGGTCATCCGGATAGAAGCTCAGGTGAAGGCGGAGGGAGAGGGTTCTCAGAGGACGGGACTCCTCCAGAACTACCTGAAAGTCAGCGTGATGGGCGTGGATTGGAAGGCGATCCCTTCCTTTGGGACTTCTCACCCGGTTTTGCCGGAGCCAGCCGAAACGGACGGCATCCCCGGTGCCTTCCTCTCCAAAGACTTGGCTTTACTGCTGAAGGTCGAGCCTGGAGACACGTTGTCCTTCAGCACGAATGTCCTGCAGCAACTGGCGTTTTGGTCGAGGACCCCATCGGTGCGGGTGGCTGGGATTCTCCCCGATTACTCCTATTTGAACTATCAAGGAGCCGGCCGCGGGGGGATAAACGGAAGCCTGGTTCTACCGGTAGCCCAGTTGCGACGGTTAATCAACTTATCACCCGAATACGATACCAACGCAGTATTGATATCGAACCGGGGAGACTTCACCGCCGGCGTCGGACGTACCGATGCCGTCGTAGCGTCCTATGCAAAATCGGATTTCCTGCCGACGTATAAACTGGACACCTCGAAAAAGGAACTCGTCGAAGTCGCCGACGAAGGTAATTTCGGTCTCGTCTTCCTTGGTTTGAGCGCCTTTGCGATATTGGCTGGCATTCTGTTGATCTCGAACACCTTCAAAATGCTGTCGGAGGAACGGCAGATCGAGCTGGCGACGATGCGCGCGCTGGGGTACAAACGGTCGCGCGTGACATTGGTTATGGTCTTCGAGGGGTTTTTCTATTCCGTGCTGTCCTCGGTTATCGGCGTTGTGGTCGGCATGCTGATCACCCATTTCATCTTAGGCCAATTCTCGGGTTTCCTCGATAACATCGCCTCTATCTTGCCCTTCGATCTGCCAATTCCGGTAACCCGAGAAAATATCACCTTCGGTTTCTATGTCAAGCCGATCTCGATTTTTTATAGCTTCATACTGGGTCTGTCGATTCCGTTAATCGTCATCTTTTATACCTCTTTCCGGAGCGCGAAGATGAACATCGTCGATTCGATCCGGGGATTGCCCCCTGTTTGGGATCAGAAGTCGCAAAAACGATTTCAATTCTTGTGGGTCTTGCTGGCTTTAATCTGTTTTCTTATCCTGATGCAAGGGTGGCGCGGGCGAAACGAGCTCGTCTTCAGCATCGGCGCTTTTAGTTTTTCGTTTTTCCTGGCGCTTTCCCTACCCTTCCGAGATAAGCGGTGGCCGGTTACGATCGCCTGCTTCTGGATTATCGGGCTGTCGATGCTTTTTCGTCCGGCTTACACGCTGGGCGAGCTGCCGAATCCCTGGGTCGTCTTGGTGAAGGGCGTCGCGATTTTGTTTTCCTGCATCTTGTTGGTCATCTTCAACTTAAAAGTTTTCGAAAGCGTCTTGAAGTCCCTTTTCCTGCGCAGCCGTCTATCCAAAGGCGTCACGAAGATCGCTATCGCCTTTCCTTCGAAAAACCGTACCCGGACCGGCCTTACCATTTCGATGTACACACTGGTCGTATTCATCGTCACGTTGATCTCGATCATTCCCTATTCTGAGGAAAGGGTCATCCGTAAAAGCCGGGACAATTTCTTCATCGGCAACGACCTATTGATCGTCCGTTCTCCATTCGGGGGGAATGCCGGTCAGAGCGCCCTGTCCCTAACAGACATATTGGCCACTAGACCCGAGGTATCTGCCGTTGCCGTCCTCCGGAGCGCTATGGTTCGAAACGCGCTCACGGAAGAGTCTTCTTCCGCCTTTTCTTTATATGCCTTTAAGAAAGATTTCGCCTTAAACGACATCGTCTCGTGGACCGTTATGCCCTCTTTGAAAAGTGAGATCCGCTCTTCGAAAGACTTGATCGCCTACCTGATCGATCATCCCGGAACTGGGGTTCAAAGCGGGTACGGCTATTTCAAACCCGGCGAGGAAGCCCTGTTGATCGGTTCCACCGGTGTTTTCTCTCGCGGAGGTTTCGGCGATATGCAACAGATGATGGTCATGCGGAGGACCACCGTACCGACCGAGCAAGTCCCGATCACCATCATCGGAACCATCAACGAAAACCCGATCTCGATGGTTCAAGGGATTTTGTCCTATGAGAAGCACGTCCCGGAAGTGTATTTACAAAACGCCCAAACGACGACGTTCGCATCCGTCAAGGGCGCGAATGCGGAAGAAAAGAGCGCGGCGGTGAAAACGCTTTCGGACGAATTGCTCGCTTCAGGGTATTTGCCCCTCTACGCCGATGATATTATCAAGTTGATTTCTGCCATGATCGACGGAATCATCAATATCCTCCGTTCTTTCCTTTATTTTGGAATGGTGGTGGGGATCGCCGGTATCGCAATATTGATGTTCCGGGCGCTTTACGAGCGAAAACGGATCATCGGTATGCTCAAAGCCATCGGATATACGAAATCGCACATCTTCCAATCCTTTTTTATCGAAACAAGTTTTATCGTCTTGTTGGGTATCCTGCTGGGCGTCGTCGCCGGAATCCTCACCTCCCAGCAATTCTTGACGGTCTTGAACTTTTCGGAGTTGGAAATACCGCTTTCGATCCCGTGGGGCTTGTTGCTTTCCGTCTGCTCCATCTTTTATGCCGTTTCTTTGGCGGTTACCTTTATCCCCAGCTATATGGCGGCCAGAATCCCACCCGCGGAAGCGTTACGGTTTTTTGAATAGCAAATGAACCGATCCCGTTAACGGTTATCGTATAAACGGCGCCCTTTGTCGGGCGCCTTTTTTGATTTGAAGATATAATCGACTCTTCCATACGTGTTCTCTCCGGGTTCTCTTCAAGGAAAGGCTTTATCGTGCCAGCACCCAAGCGGTGGTGCCGGGCATCGTCAAGAGCCCCCCTTCCAGCGTGTAGAGCGTTTCCGTTCCCGCGTTCCGGTCGTCGACAAGGATGCTCCAAAGCCCTTCGGGGACTTCTACCTCCGCCGGTTTCGGGTTTCCGTTGAAGATGACGAAGATCTCACCGTACCCGTCGCTTTCCGGGGCTTTGATCAAAAAGGAGACGACCATGCGGTTTTTATTCGTGAGGATTTCTACCCGCTTGCGAATTTCGTCATCTGTTCTTAATCGGAAAGCAGAAAAAGCCTTTCTGAGGGCGATGAGCCCTTTGTAGTATTCGAAGACCTCTATGTACTGAGCCTTGCGCGCGTAATCAAAGCCGTTGACCGAAATCGGAGAAGCGTACGAATTGCCGTCGAAAGCCTTGGTCCGGCAAAAGTCCTGACCTCCGTGAAGAAACACCACGCCCTGCGCCGTCATCAGAATCGCGCCGGCCAGTTTCTGCGCGCGGACCAGGTCCGCTTCCGTCCACGAATAGCCGGTATCCGCCTGAGCAGCTAAGGTGTTCTTATCCCACAGGGTATGGTTGTCGTGACAGGCAGCGTAGTTGATCGTTTGCTGCGGGTCATCGGTGAATCCTTTTTCAGTTTTGCTGAAGTCGATCGAACCCACGACCCCGGATTTGATCTTCTTCACTTTCGCGAGCGCGTTCAGAACAAATCCGCGGGTGGCCGATTCGAAGACGGAACCACGAATCGCGTCGCGGATTTCGTCGTTGAAAGCGGCAAAAGGTGTCCCCACCACCGCCGTTTTCACCAGTCGGGTAATGCTGTTCCCCTCTTTCCGGTCGTCTTCGGGCCAACCCCAATAGTCCATTGCGGAGGCGTCTCCCCAGCCTTCCCCGTAAAGAAGAATGTTGGGGTTCAGCGCGCGCAACCGCTCTTCCACCAGCAGCATCGTGGGAATATCCATAAACCCCATCTGGTCAAACCGGAACCCGTCGATGTGGTACTCCTTCACCCAATACTGAACCGCGTCCAGAATGAACTTGCCCATCATTGGCCGCTGAGAGGCTATCGTGTTGCCGCACCCGCTCTCGTTGACGTGGGCGCCGCTTTTGGAGATTTTGTAGTAGTAATAGGGAACGGCCTGGTCGAACGGTGACAGCTCGCCCACGCCGTAGGTGTGCGGGAAGACGACATCCATAATCACGTTCAAGCCACTGTCGTGGAACCCCTTGACCATCGCCTTCGCTTCTTTTACGCGCGCTTCGGGATCGAACGGGTCAGTGGCGTAACGCCCTTCCGGACACATGAAGAGATACGGATCGTAGCCCCAGTTGTACATCGCTTCGAAGTCGCGATTGGCTTCGTCGCCGGTATAAAAATCAAAAAAGGGCAGGATATGGACGTGGGTGACGCCCAACTCCGCGATATGGTCGATGCCGGTTCGGACCCCATCCGGGCCGGTCGTCCCTGTTTCCACCATTCCCAAATAGGTGGCCTTGCGGGCGACGCCGCTGTTCGGCAAGCCGGTCACATCCGCGATGTGAACCTCGTAGAGGATGGCGTCCTCCTGCGCCCCGAACGGAACTGTCGTGTCAAGAGCCCATCCTTCGGGGTCTGTTCCCGCCAGGTCGACCACCGCGGATTTTTTGCCGTTTTTGGACGCGGACTTCGAGTAGGGGTCAACCCCGATGCGCCTCTCTCCGTAGCTGTCGTATTCATACCAATAGAACCATCCGTTCAGGTCCCCTGCCACGGTCGCGCTCCACGTGCCGACGGCGTCTTTCTTCATCGTCTCCACGCGATCGGCGACGGCGGCTTCATCATCCGCAAACAGGTGCAAAGACACCGATCGCGAGACCGGAGACCAAACCCGGAAAGTGGTCTGGTCCTTCGCATACAGCGCCCCCATCTCCCCTTCATCGACCAGAGCATCCAAAACGCCCATCATGACGACCCGCGCGGGAGAGAACCCCTCGACGGATAACTGGACGTCTCGGGCCAAATCATCGACGGAAAGCGGTTCTTCCAACGTGATCTTGACAAAATTGGTTTTTGAAAGGTCCGTCGGAACGACCTTCTCGACCGCGGACACGTTTCGGCTCTCTCCGTTGACCGTGAGGGCCACCTTTCCCTGCCATAGTTTCGTGTCAAACTCGTTGGTCATGAAGGCGCGTATCTGACGATCGCTCACCGCGCCGGTGAAGAAGACCCGCGGAGAGATGTCCGGTTCCAAGGTAAAAAGCTCCTTAACGCCCTGAAGGATATACACCTCGGCTTGGCCCGCTCGGGTATCGATGAAACGGTCTTCCGCGACATCCTTGTCCATCCATTCGCGCAACCGAACGATGATGCCGGTCCGGTCGAAGCTCTGGTCGAGCGTCACCCGCGCCACTTTCCCGAAGGCGTCCGTTTCGGCGAAATCGTAGGCTTGGCCGTTCACTCCGTCTCCCCATATCCACAGGTTCCAACCGTCATATTTCCCGTCATACCGGTGATAGTGGATGATCAGCTCCGTTCCGGCAAAGAGCGTTAGAACACATAGAAGCAACCCGAATATGGTCACTGTTTTTTTCACAAAGATCCCCTCCTTATAAATGTTACCCTCTATCGTGGACCGCCCAACTTTAGTTGGACATAGCTTTTTTAGCTCAACATCGTCGCGAAGTTAGCGTTTTTCGCGATCCCTGATCCCCAACGTTATCGTTTAGCGTTTAGCGTGGACCGCCCCAGCTACGGTATTATCGTCGGTGAGACTTCAGTTGGGCGTGAGGTATTGCCGGGACGAAAGCCCTTCGATCAGACGGGAAAACTTCGTTTTTCGTGGAACGCCCGACTTTAGTCGGGCATGAGCGCTTCGCCGGCGGAAACCCCACGATCAGACGAGACCACTTCGTTCACGGGTGGAGCCCATGTATCTTCCTTACGGAAAACCATGCAACTTTAGTTGGGCATGACTTTCTCGCTCGGATTC